>JAVBJN010000104.1:0-29539 GCA_031546985.1 Chitinophagaceae bacterium | reverse complement strand
AAATACGGAAGTGAGTTTTTCTCCGGCTATTTTAAGGCGGGCTACGGGCACACTTACACCCATCAGTTCGCGCACCGGGTTGCCAGGCATATTAAACGTAAACAGCGAAGGCACCGGCGGCTCAATAGTGTGCTTTAAATTGCGCACAAAATCGAACTGCTCGGCTTTAGGAAAACCGCCGCAGGCCAGCATTACTTTATCGGCAGCAAAAGTTTGCCCATCCCGAAAACGCAGGGTCCAGCCGTTTTCGGTTTGTTCCAATCCTATGCAATCGTGCCCCATCCGGAATGATACGCCATACTGGCGACCTTCTTTCAGCAGCGCATCGATAATCGTTTGCGAATCGTCGGTTATGGGAAACATACGGCCATCGGCTTCTGCCTTTAGCTGTACACCCCGGCTTTCGAACCACTGCTGCGTATCGATATGGCTGAAATGGTAAAATGCTTTTTTAAGAAAGTTTTTGCCCCGCGGGTAATGCTCCAGCAAATGCGGCACATCGCTGCAGTTGTGCGTTACATTACAACGGCCACCACCGCTCACTTTCACTTTAGACAGCAACTTCTGGCTTTTTTCGAACAGCACAACTTCCAGCCCGGAACACTGCCTGGCCGCGTTTACCGCTGCAAATACGCCCGAAGCGCCGCCGCCAATAATGGCAAATACTTTACTCATTTGGGTTAACATAAGGGCCGCCCAATGGCGGCCCAGCTTATCAATAATATAAATTCTTAAAACACCTGCATTGCAAAAGGCAACAGCACTACTGCAACTTCGGCTTTAGCAACTTTGTGAACTACCCTTACCTAGTACGCTCTTGCAAACAGCACGCGTTGTGTAGAAGGATTACCGGTAAGAATACACTTACCTTCTTCCTGCTCATTGCTCAACGGTATACAACGAATGGTTGCTTTAGTCAATTCTTTAATTTTGTCTTCGGTCTCTGGTGTACCATCCCAATGGGCAGAGATAAAACCCGTTTTCTCATCCAGCAGGTTGGTAAATTCATCCCAGCTATCGGCCTTGGTGATGTGCGCTTCGCGGTAATCGTGCGCTTTGTTGAAGATCGAAGTCTGAATATCTTCCAGCAAGCCGGCAATATGATCTACAATGCCATCCAGGCTTACACTGTTTTTCTCTTTGGTATCGCGGCGGGCTATTTCCACTACGTTATTTTCCAGATCGCGGTTGCCCAGCGCCATACGCACAGGCACACCCTTCATTTCGTACTCGGCAAATTTCCATCCCGGACGGGTGGCATCATTGTCGTCGTATTTTACACGTATACCTTTAGCTTTCAGCTCCTTAACAATGGCGCTTACTTTTTCGTCGATTGCCGCTTTTTGGTCGGCACCTTTGTAAATAGGCACAATCACCACCTGGATAGGCGCAATTTTAGGAGGCAAAATCAAACCGTCGTCGTCGCTGTGCGCCATAACCAGCGCACCAATCAGGCGGGTACTTACGCCCCAGCTGGTAGCCCAAACGTATTCGAGTTTGTTTTCTTTATCGGCAAATTTTACGTCAAATGCTTTGGCAAAGTTCTGGCCCAGGAAATGCGAGGTTCCGGCTTGCAGCGCTTTACCATCCTGCATCAGCGCTTCGATGCAATAGGTATCGTCGGCACCGGCAAAGCGTTCGTTGGCACTTTTAACCCCTTTCACAACGGGCAGCGCCATCCAGTTTTCGGCAAAGTCGGCATATACTTCCAGCATTTGCTTGGTTTCTGCAATGGCTTCATCTTTGGTAGCGTGGGCGGTATGGCCTTCCTGCCACAGGAATTCTGCGGTGCGCAGAAACAGGCGGGTACGCATTTCCCAGCGCACCACGTTGGCCCACTGGTTAATGAGCAACGGCAAATCGCGGTAAGACTGGATCCAGCCTTTATAAGTATTCCAGATAATGGCTTCGCTGGTCGGACGCACCACCAACTCTTCTTCGAGTTTGGCTTCGGGGTCTACAATCAGTTTGCCTTTGTTATCGGGATCGGTTTTAAGACGGTAATGGGTTACCACGGCGCATTCTTTGGCAAAGCCTTCGGCGTTCTTTTCTTCGGCCTCAAACAGACTTTTTGGCACAAACAATGGGAAGTAGGCATTCTGGTGCCCGGTTTCCTTAAACATACGGTCCAGCACGTCGCGCATATTTTCCCACAACGCGTATCCGTAGGGCTTGATAACCATGCAGCCACGTACCGCAGAGTAGTCGGCGAGGCCCCCTTTAATGATCAGATCGTTATACCACTGAGAATAATCTTGTGAACGAGATGTTATTTCTTTACTCATATTGTTAAACCCGGCATATTTTTAGCAGTCTATAATTGGTCGGAAGCTACAAAAGTAGTAAATTCGAACTGTAAGAAAATCAATTAAAAACGCCTGAATATGAAAACCAGAATTCTTGGATTGGTACTGGGTACAATGCTGATAGGTTCGGCTGCTTATGCGCAGAACGGATACTACGATGATGTATACTTCAGCGGAAGCAAGGCCAAAGAAACGAACGAAAAATTAAGCAAGCAGCAGACTGCTCAGGCTCGTCAAAATCAAAATCAGAACCAAAATCAGGATAACAATACCTACAACTCTTCGGATGGCAGCGATAGCTACTCCGACGGGTACAACAACGATGGTTCTACCTACATCAATTACGATGATGATGACTATTACTACACCAGCATGATCCGCAGGTTTAACCGCCCTTACTACGGTTTCAGCTATTTCAGCAGTACGTATTGCGATCCGTTTATGTGGGGATGGGGACCATCTTACAGCATGGGCTGGGGATATGGCGGCGGCTGGGGTGCCAGCGTATCTATCGGATTTGGTTGGGGCTACCCTTCTTATGGATGGGGTTACCCATACTACGGTGGCGGATTTGGCTACGGCTACCCATACTATGGTGGTGGCTGGGGTTACCCCTACTACGGCGGCGCTTATGGTGCCGGATACTATAATGGTTTCTACGATGGTTACTGGGCAGGTGGCGGATACGGCGGCGGTTATGCCCCGGTACGTTACAATTACGGCCCACGCAGAAGTGCAGCCAGCGCAGCCAACAATACCGGTTTCCGCAGCGATGGTGTGAATACCCGCCCGCTCAGAACAGACAATAGCCCTGTTTACAACAACGGCGGTGTAAGAAGAGACAACAACGGTACGCCGGTTAATGGCAACAGTGCCGATGGTGTACGCTTAAACCGCAGCAATATGGCAAACGGCAATAACCAGCAAGTGGTAACGCCGAATGCCAATAACGGAAACGCCAATATCCAGAACCCCAACAACAATGGTGGCCGTATGGACAGAGGTCAGCAGCGTATCAACAACAATGCTACTTCCGCTCCACAAAACCAGCAGGTACCGCAACAAGGCGGCCGCAGAAATGGGTTCTTCAGTGGCTTTAACAGCGCTCCACAACAAAACAACAGTGGTTTCCAAAACCAGCCTCAGCAACCCCGCAGAATGGAGGTAACTCCTTCTCAGAAATTCCAGCAGCAACCCGCTCCGGCTCCCAGAATGGAAAGCCCTAGCAGAAGCGGTGGCGGTGGATTTTCCAGTCCTTCTTCCGGTTTTGGCGGAGGTTCTGGTGGTGGACGCCTGAGGAGATAATAATATTTCTTTCTCTGACACCACGCTGAAGAGCGTGGTGTTTTTTTGTACCAGAAAAGCGCAAACGTTAAACTTTATATTAACCCATATAGTCAAAGCAAAAACATAGGAAAATGAAAAAGACAATATTCGGATTGGCCTTAATAAGTTGCAGCTCCCAGCTTTTTGCCCAAACAGAAATCGATGTACTTCGTTACGCTTACCTCTCCCCCGGCGGTACCGCCCGTGGTATGAGCCTGGGTAGCGCAATGGGTTCTGTTGGCGCCGATATTACCTCTGCCAGTGTAAACCCTGCGGGTATTGGTCTTTACAGACGTTCGGAATTGACCTTTACACCTTCTTTATATTTCCGGAAAACAACTTCCGATTACAATGGCGGCCCGAAAATGGACGACAATTATACCCAGTTTAACTTCAACAATATTGGCCTGGTACTTTCCAGCGCATCCTGGGGCCGCAATTACGAAAAAACAAAGTGGAAAGCCATCAACTTTGCTATTGGCCTTAACCGCCAGGCAGATTATCACCAGACTTACCAATACGCCGGAAACAACTACAAAAACTCCATCAGCGATGTGTGGGTAAATGAGATTAACGCGCAGGGTAAATACCTGGTAAACTACGATGGCTCTACCCTTAAAAACCTGGTGAGCCCCGCGGCTTATATGGCGTTTCAAAACTACCTGATTGATCCGCGCGCGCAGGATAGTACAGTATTTACCAATGTGCCCGTGCACAACCAGAACCCGGTAAGCGCTACAGGTATACAGCAAAGTAAAATATCTACCACTACCGGGGCTTACCGCGAAATGGTAATTTCGGTAGGTGCCAACTACGATGAAAAACTGTTGTTGGGTGCAACCCTGGGTATACCTACCATCCGTTATACTCAAGATTTTACGTTCTCTGAAGACGACCTGGACCGAAGCAATACCAACAATGCTTTTGGCTATAACGATTACAGATCTACCCTGTCTACCAGAGGTACGGGTGTAAACCTGAAACTGGGTGCCATCTTTATCCCTACCGATATTGTGCGTATTGGCCTGGCCGTGCACACACCTACCTGGTTTGGCATGCAGGATACCTACCAGGAAGAAATGAAGACCAACTCAGAAAATAACCCTGGCAATGGTGGCCAATCGATAAACTACATGGCATCTGACCCCGGCCTGTACAACTATAATATGAGTACGCCCTGGAGAGGTATTGTGAGCGGTACTATATTGCTGGGCGAATTTGGTTTCCTGACCGGTGATTATGAATATGTAGATTACAGCGCTACCCGTTACCGTTTCCAGAGTGCCGACCGCGCTTACCAGAACGATGTAAACAACGCGATCAAAAACACCTACAAAGCGGCTTCCAACTTTCGTATAGGCGCTGAAGGACGTTACGAAATGTTTGCACTGCGCCTGGGTACCGGTATCTATGGCAATCCTTACAAACAATACAGCGACAATACCCGTATCGATATTACTGGTGGTCTGGGTTTCCGCACCAAAGATTTCATTGCCGATTTTGCGGTGGTAAACAGCATTTACAACCAGCCCGATCAGCCTTATGTATTGCCTGATGCTACTGTGCCTACCGCCAATATCCGCAACAGGAATCTGAATTTTATGCTTACGATAGGTTTCCGTTTCTAATTACGAACGCTGAAACATAACCATAAAAAATCCCTCTGACTTTATCAGGGGGATTTTTCTTTATAGAGATCCCGCTTCCCCTCCTTCGTCGGGGTGCGGGATGACAACATAAAGAAAACTCTGTCATCCTGCCCCGAGGCTACGAGAAAAGTCTGTCATCCTGCCCCGAGGTTACGAGGGAGCAGGATCTCTACATTATAAGATCCCGCTTCCCCTCCTTCGTCTGGGTGCGGGATGACAACAAGCAGAAAAGTCTGTCATCCTGCCCCGAGGCTACGAGGGAGCTGGATCTTTGTGTTATGAGATCCCGCTTCCCCTCCTTCGTCGGAGTGCGGGATGACAACAAGCAGAAAAGTCTGTCATCCAGCTCCGAGGCTACGAGGGAGCAGGATCTCTGTACTATGAGATCCTGCTTCCCCTCCTTCGTCGGGATGTGGGATGACAACAAAAAATGCAGACCATCAAGATCTGCATTTTTATTAACCTACTATAAACCTATGAACAAACCTATTTGCCTACGATATCTGTTTTCATGGGGCCGAGAATAGCCAGTAATTCATTCTTTTCCTTATCAGGCACGCTAAACTGGTTGAGCGATGCTACCAGGTCTTCTACCAAAGCGGTAAACTCAGCATCGGTAATATTCATACCCTGGTGCGCGGCCATCATGGTTTTGCCTTTGTACTGGCAGGGGCCGCCAGCGCCGGCGCAGATCTGGTCTATCAGGTTGTTGCGCAGCAACTGCAGGCGCGAGGCATTGGCTACTGTAGCGGCAAAGCGGCTGTTGATGCGATTGTCGTTGGCTACATTGGCCAGGAACTGATCTGTAACCGCAGATATGGCATTGATGCCGCCCAACCTTGTGTACAAAGTAGCTGTGGGTGTGGGCGTGGTATTGCTACCGCCATCATCGTCTTTATTACATCCGGTGCCCAATACGGCTACCAGCGCCAGCATGGCCGCCATTTTTGTAAGTGTTTTCATAGTCTCGTTTTTTATTTAGGGTTTAATGAATGCGTAAGAAATCCAGGGTGCTGTGGTACCATCCTGCTACTTTATGTACAGGACACCCGCCAGAAGCGGCTACAGGAGCATCTTTCAGGGAAAGACCTGTTTGCTGCTCAATATCAAGTTTCAGCTGCCCGGCCGATAGTTTATGATGCTGGTAGGTTACACTCAATAAATTGGAGGCCAGGTTTACAGCACACGCCGTAACGCCTTTAACCGACCGAATGCGGGTGCTGAGCGTGGCTTCTGCGGCATTATCGGGCGCAGCCAAATGATACGTAACCAGTGCTACCGGCTCCAACCGTTCGGTAATGCTTAGGCTTCTGAGATTGGCGTAGAGAAACAATGCGGTAAAACCGGTAAAGAACAGTATCGCTGTGGCTAACAATAACTTTTTCATAAGCGGTGTTTGTCATACCTACGTCACGTTCGGATCATCGGATCATGAGCGCACAAAAAAAAGCCGCCCATAAAGGCAGCCTTTCTTGTAGCATTATGCTCAAACACTTGTGCACCAGGCATTACAGCCGGTTACATATCAATGTAAATAAGTTGCTTTTTTATTTTTCCGCTGGTGGCAAAATGACGTTCTTCAATATAATGGTCATCATCTGTCGCTATGATCTTTACGGTAATGATCTCGTTCATGTTCACATTTTCCTCTTCGGGGTTTTCCATCACTTTGGTTACCTTAAGTGTGTAGCTGCACTCATTGGTCCAGTTTACGCTGTACTTTATCTTTAAACCGGTTCCGGATTCCTCCATCTGGCTTTTGCCCTTGCGATCCATATATATATAACTCAGTTCATCGCCTTCCATCCTGAATTTTCCGTTTCGCACATACTCACAATTGAGGATTTGCGCCTGTGCGGCATAAGTTGCTGCAAGTAAACTTAAAACTAAAAGCAATGTTTTCATTGGTCGGATATAAAGCGCACAAAATAGTAATTCCTGCTAATTTGTTAAACCTAAAAAAACGATGATCCAAAATCGTTTGTACGGCGTAAGTAAGGTCAGAACAGGCATAAAACAACAAAACAGCAACCGGCAACATGCATTTAAACCATACCCTGCCCAACCCGGCTACCAGCAACGCAATGAAAAAAGAAATGATAAACTATTGTAATTGATCGTAATAAGTATTATGTTTGAATCAAACTGAGTTTTTTGCACACCATTCCCAACACATCAACTGGCCAGTTAGACCTCCATGCGCTCCAATCGGGCACCAGGGAGGCTTTTAACCTGCTGTATGAAAAATACAGTGCGGCTATCTATGGGGTGTTGTGCAATATGCTTAAGGATGAAGAACTGGCTGGTGATGCGATGCAGGAGGTTTTTGTTAAGATCTGGAAAAACATTCAGTCTTACGATACTTCAAAAGGCACGCTGTTTACATGGATGCTTAATATTTCGCGAAACCATGCCATTGATATGCTGCGTAAGAAAAACCGTAATCCGGAGCAGGCACTGCCCGACAATCCGAATGCGGCCGGCACATCGAAAGGAACGTTTATAGAAGGAATAGGTCTTAAGCAACTGGTAACAACGTTAGACCCGGAACAACAAAAGATCATAGATCTTATCTATTTTAAAGGATTCTCGCAATCCGAAGTTGCAGAACAGTTAAACATACCATTGGGCACTGTAAAGTCGAGGGTACGTTTAGCGATTGCCAAACTCAGAACCTTTTTTGAGAAAAAATGAATGTGGAAGAATTGATATCATCCGGCCAACTTGAACTGTACGTGTTGGGTCTGCTGCCTCCAGAAGAGATGGAGACAGTGGCACAAATGGCTGCGCAGCACCCCGAAGTAAGGGCTGCCATGGATGATATTGCCGGTACGTTAGAAAACTTTGCGCTGGCACAGGCTACCACGCCTCCTCCCCAACTGAAACGTAATATTGAAGCAGAACTGTTTGGCGAACCTCTGGAATACACCACCAAAGTGGTAAACATGACCCCGCCAGACCTGCCGCCGATGCGCAGCAACCGCTGGGCCATAGCCGCCAGTATTGCCGCAGCTGTAGCACTGGGCATAAGCACAGCATACTTCTACAACCAGAATGTACAGATGCAGGACCAATTGGCCAACCTGCAAAAAGACAATACGCAAATGCAACTGGCCCTGTCTGATATGCAGGCCGATAGTAAGCAAATGCATACCATGATGACGGTAATGACCGATGAGCATACCCAACCGGTACGCCTGAACGGAATGGAGATTGCGCCTAAGGCCAAAGCTATGATTTACTGGAATAAAGAAAAAGGCGCTACGTATATAGACCCTTCGGGCCTGCCAGAAGTAGCATCTAATGAGCAATACCAGCTTTGGGCTATTGTAGACGGCAAACCTGTAGACCTGGGCGTAATCAGCAAAACACCGGGCTTCTACGAAATGAAAACCGTGACCGCTCCGCAGGCATTTGCCATTACCCTGGAACCCATGGGTGGTAAACCTACACCTACGATGGAGAAAATGTATGTACTGGGGAAAATCTAAATAACCTTAGAGACGGGCTGTTACCGCCTTAATTACACCTGCTGTATCGGCAGCATTAATCCAACTGTATTCAGGATCTTTTCTAAACCATGTAAGCTGCCGTTTGGCATAGTTACGGGTATGCTGCTTTATTTTATCTACTGCAAAATCGAGTGTACAATCGCCATCAAAATATTCGAACAGCTCGCTGTATCCTACCGTTTGCAAGGGTTTAAGGCTGCGTTGCGGGTAAAGAGCGCGGGCTTCTTCTAGCAATCCGGCCTGCATCATAAGATCTACCCGGTGGTTGATGCGCTGGTACAGCACCTCACGATCCATCTCAATGGCCAGTTTAATCACGTTGAAAGAACGGGGCTTGGGCTTACCCGCATGATAGCTAAGCAATGACTGGCCGGTGCTTAGCACAAAGGTGAGGGCCCGCTGCATGCGCGCCGGGTTTTCCATCTCGCCACGGGAGGCAAATAACGGATCGTGTTGTATCAGTTGCTGCTGCAACCATTCTTTGCCGTGCGTATGATACTGTGCAGCTACATCGGCCTTAATGGTTTCGTCCACACCGGGCATTTCGTCTATACCTTCCAGCAAGGCTTTGATGTACAAACCGGTGCCACCGCATACTACAGCCACATCTGACTGCTGAAACAGTTTTTCCAGCACCTGCAAGCCATACTGCTCATACACAGCGGCATTTACATCGTCGTGTACAGCGTGGGTATTAATAAAATAATGGGGGGCGGCCTGTTGTTCCTCAACGGTAGGCTTTGCTGTGCCAATGGTCATTTCACGGTAGCACTGCCGCGAATCGGCGCTTAGCACACCGGTATTAAAAAACTGAGCCAGTGCAATACCCAGGGCAGTTTTGCCCGAGGCCGTTGCACCGGCTACTATAATAACTGTTTTAGGGAAAATAGGGTTTAAACTAGTAGTCATCACCTCCGCCACTCTCTGCGCCAAAGCTTTCTTCACCGCCTTCGCTTTCGGTATCGCTCTCGCCTTCGTTACCAAATCCTTCTTCGTCCATATCTTCACTGTTGAGATCGTATTTCTCCTCTACCTCTACAATACTATCGCGGGCAGTAGTGCCACGAATGCCGTACTGGCTGGGTGCCATACCTTCTTTACGGGTTACAGATGGGTAAGTCACCTTAGGATCTTCGTCTTTAACGATAGAGATCATTTCGATCTGGAAAGTCCACATTTTAACCAGATCGTACACAAAAATAAATTTCTGGTGCGGATCGGTAATCATGGCAGACAGTGGTGTTTTGCGCATAGAAAGCACCTTGGCATCGGGCTTGTTCTCCTCTACCTGAGAAGAGAGTTGCTTGCCACGCTGCCAGTTGTCGTTGCTGCGGTAGAAGTCAGAAGCATGTTTATCATCAAACGCATAAGCAGCAAGAATAGCTTTCTGGAAAGCCTCAAAACTATGATTCGGTTTAATCACAATATCTCTGTAAACATTGTCGTCTTCTTCCCAGGATACTCTGAATTTAAGTACAGGCATGTAATATTGTTTTGCTTATCTGTTATGGAACAATATAAAAACTTTTTGTGGCATTTAAACGCTGGTTTCCGGCTATATCTATCTTAGGACTGTTGTACCGGAAAAATATTGAGCTCGGCTGCCTTCTGCAACATAAAAGAATACGCTGCATCGTAGCTGTTATCGATCACACCATCGAGAATGGCATCTTTGATCGCCGTTTTAATATCACCCACAGCGCGGCAGGGTGTAAGGCCAAATACCTTCATAATATCCTCGCCGGTAATGGGCGGCTGCCAGTTGCGGATGCGGTCTTTATCTTCTACTTCTTTAAGGCGCTCCTGCACCATTTCGAAATTAGCGATAAAGCGGCGCACCTTTATTTTGTTTTTTGAAGTAATGTCGGCTTTGCACAACATCATCAAATCATCAAGATCCTCACCTGCATCAAACAACAATCGGCGTATGGCCGAGTCGGTAATGTTCTCTTTGGTAAGGCTAATGGGTCTCAGGTGCAACTCTACCAGCTTCTGCACATACTTCATTTTTTGATCGAGCGGCAGTTTCAGGCGTTTAAAAATGCCAGGCACCATTTTAGCGCCTACCACTTCGTGCCCATGAAACGTCCAGCCGTGGCCTTCTTCAAATTTTTTGGTGGGCGGCTTGCCAATATCGTGCATCAGCGCGGCCCAGCGCAGCCAAAGATCATTGGTATGCTCGCAGATATTGTCGATCACCTGGAGCGTATGGTAAAAATTGTCTTTGTGTCCTTTTCCATCCACAAATTCCGCACCAGCCAGTTCTACCATCTGGGGGAAAATGATTTTGAGCAAGCCCGAACGGTACAGCAGATCCAATCCCACCGAGGGTTTGGGGCTAAGCATAATCTTGTTCAGCTCATCGGTAATCCTCTCCTGCGATACGATTTTAATGCGCTCAGCATTTTCGCCAATGGCCCGGAAAGTGTCTTCATGGATCTCGTAGCCCAACTGCGATGCAAAACGGATGCCCCGCATCATGCGCAGCGGATCGTCGGAAAAGGTGCTGGCGGGTTCCATAGGTGTTTTAAGCACCTTCAGTTCCAGATCGCCCAGCCCGTTAAACGGATCTACCAGCGTACCGTAATCCTCCACATTGAGGCTAATAGCCATTGCATTAATGGTAAAATCACGGCGGTTCTGGTCATCGACCAATGTGCCTGCGCTTACTTCGGGATTGCGGCTTTCCTGGCGGTAAGATTCTTTTCTGGCGCCTACAAATTCAATTTCAAAATCTTCGATCTTGATTTGCGCGGTACCAAAGTTTTTAAAGAAATGAACCTGCGGAACGGGATTGAACTGCTCGGCCACTTTATGGGCCAAAGCAATGCCATC
This sequence comes from Chitinophagaceae bacterium, assembly GCA_031546985.1. Taxonomy (GTDB): domain Bacteria; phylum Bacteroidota; class Bacteroidia; order Chitinophagales; family Chitinophagaceae; genus JAVBJN01. The sequence goes on along the minus strand of JAVBJN010000104.1, from coordinate 17,911 downwards.
GCCCACACACACAATGTCGGCATCTTTGGTTTTGCGGCCAATGAGTTTGTCGCGCACAAAACCACCAATCAGGTAGCAAGGCACCTGTAGTTCGTTCGCTGCTCTGGCTATCTTTTTGAAGACCATGAGCTCCCTATCCGTACATTGAATATCCATAAAGCAGTGCAAAAATAGAAAAGCAGGTGGAAAAACAGAGAAAGAGTACATATATACTCCTTTAAAGTTGCAAAACAGGCTACAAATCAGGCTTTAACCTAAAATAAACTACAGCCAACCTTTAAACAAGCACCGATTCTGCTTACTTTAGCGAGCAGAAAACACAGACCACCCAAACCGGCCATCATGACCACCCCACCCACCAAACTGTACGGACTCGACCACCTTCGGGCCCTGGCCATATTACAGGTATTCCTGTTTCATTATTTCATATTAAGTGGCGGCGAACCGGCCTGGCTGCCCGATGCAGCTAAATTTGGCTGGACTGGGGTAGACTTATTTTTTGTACTCAGCGGTTTTCTCATAGCATCGCCCTTGCTGAAACAGCTTAAACAAGGCGAACCGCTTTCGCTGCGCAATTTCTTTATAAAACGATTCTTCCGCATCCTGCCCGCATTCTGGGTAGTACTGGCGCTTTATTTCTGCATTCCGTTTTTCCGGGAAAAAGAAGCATTGCCGCCCCTTTGGAAATTTCTCTGCTTTACCCAGAATTTTGGGCTCAACCTGCAGGAGTACGGCACTTTTTCGCATGCCTGGTCGTTGTGCGTAGAAGAACATTTTTACCTGCTGCTGCCTTTTACGCTCCTGCTACTACAACGCTCAACGCTATTGAAACGGGCTGGCTGGTTGCTCATTGCGCTGTTCATTACCGGTTTCTTTATTCGACATTATAGTTTTAACACGTTGTATCTGCCACACGAAGCGGCCCAAAACAGTTGGATGTATTGGTATAAATATGTGTACTACCCCACTTACAACCGGCTAGATGGTTTGCTGGTGGGCGTAAGCATTGCAGCCATAGCCAGGTTTGCACCGCAGGTGTGGCACAGGTTATGCCAATATCCTACAGTTACGTTTATCGCCAGCCTGGGTATATTAACGGGCGCTTATTTTTTGTGTGCGGAGCCGAGGTCTTATGCGGCTTCGGTATGGGGCTTTCCGCTTATTGCACTGGGCTATGGTGTAATGCTTATTAGTGCGGTAAGTCCCGGGAGCTTCTTGTACCGCTGGCGTTCTCCCCTCACTGCCTGGATGGCAACGCTATCTTATGCGCTGTACCTGAGCCACAAAGGTGTAATACATATAACGCACGAGCTTTGGGCAGATGCTAAGCTGAACCCCAACTTGCTGCTTATCGTTGCTATGGTTACATGTGGCATGGCTGCTTACCTGCTGCACCTGGTGGTAGAAAAACCGTTTATGAAATGGCGGAACCGGTTTTTAAAACCTGAAAAGAAATTGGTGCCTCCACCAGTACTTATGGCGCAAGATGCTCCGGCACTCCAACAACCAGTGCCATAGTGTTCGTGTGCGGAATAGCTATTGCGGCTTGTGCTAATAGCCTTGAGATCCGGCTTCCCATTCCTGCGTCATGAGCGCAGGATGGCAAGAAAATAATCTATTTGATAACGATGTCATACAGCCCCGATACACGATAGCGGGTATTGGCTTATGCCAATCATAGGGAACAGTATCCCATCTCTTCAATACTACTATAGAGATCCTGCATTCGCTCGTACCTCGCCCGGCAGGATGACAACCCTAAACTCTACAATCATAAAAGCAACCTGTAGCAGGCAGATTAAGCATTCGAAGTTATCGTCTCAGGTAATGGAGCGCACCGCTCTCGAGCACCTGCACAATGGCAGATGGAGCGGCAATGGTAAGATCGTCCTGGCGGTACTGCACAGCATAGTCTACACCTGCTTTTATCTCCGGTACAATATCGGAGAACAAAGGTGCAGAAGGCCCGCCGCTCAGGTTGGCAGAGGTAGAAATAATGGGCTTGCGGTAGCGCTTGAGCAGCGCTTTGCAGAAAGGATCTTTGGTTACACGTATGGCAATGGTACCATCCTCGCGCACCACATTGGCAGGCAGGTTTACGCCGCCCTCGTACACCACCGTAGTGGGCCGGTCAAAGTTTTTGATAATGTCTATAATATCGGGATGCGGGTTGGCTACGTATTGCAGCACATCTTTGGCTTCGGCCAGCAGAATAATCATGGTTTTGGCATCATCGCGGCGTTTTAAGGCGCTCACTTTGCGCACGGCAGCTTCGTCTGTGGCATCGCAACCGAGGCCCCAAATGGTATCGGTAGGGTACAGGAATATGCCTCCCTGCTCCATGGTGGCAATGCATGCTTTAATATCCTGCTCAAACGCTTCGGTCATGACTTATGCTTTTAACAGGTGCTCGTAATGTGCCATCATAGCGGCGGCTACCTTATCCTGGGTAAACAGACCGGCGTGTACCAGTCCCTTTTGGATCAGATCTTCGCGCAAGGGTTGGTTCTGCACCACTTCCTGCATGGCATGGGCCATTGCGGTTACATCCAGCGGGTCTACAAACAAAGCAGCGTTTCCTGCGGTTTCGCGAAAGCAGGACCCCTCTGCGGTTACTACCGGCGTGCCTACCGTTAAGGCTTCGAGCACCGGAATACCAAACCCTTCGAATGTGCTGGGGTATACCAATGCCTGCGCCATTTTATATAATGCCGGGAACTGGTCTGTATCGATGGGTTTGCCATCGGCGCTTTTGAGAAACACTACTTTATCGGTAAGGTTGGCTTCGGCAATGTATTCGAGCACCTTTTGTTTGTAACTGCCACCATCGCCAATCACCACCAGCTTAAGCGTATCGTCGTTTACCTGCGCCAGTGCTTTGCAAATATTAAGAAGATTTTTGCGCTCTATAATACTGCCTACATACAGGAGATAACGCTCGGGCAGGTTAAACTGCGCTTGCACCTGCTGCATGGCTTGCTCCGTTACGGGCAAGGTATATACCGGGTTGCAGCCCTGGTACAGCACTGTAATTTTTTGTTCGGGTACATTATACATCTCCATCAGATCGCGCTTGGTTTGCTCGCTGATGGCGATTACAGAATCTGCAATTTCGCAGGCGTGGCGAAACTTGCGTTTGTATATTTTAATATCAATACTGCCGTATTGCTCGGGGTAACGTTCAAAAATAAGGTCGTGAATGGTAACCGCGGTTTTGATGCCTGTTTTTTCGATGCCCACGGGCAGCTCATGGCTAAGGCCATGGTACAGTTCAATCTTCCTGGCCTGCAGGTCCTTCACCATCCAGGTGCGGCGCCACATGCTTGGAAACTGAACGGCCATAAACGAAACCGGGTTTACTTCTACCGTATTGCCGCAGGCAGGCTTGTAATCGCTGCTCTTACGCGGATTAAACAGGTAATACTGGTGATCCGGAAAATAAGTGCACAATGCATTAATCAGATTACGACTGTAATGCCCTAACCCCGTGTGGTTGTGAAAAGCCCTTTTTGCATCAAATCCAATCTTCATAATATCTATACAAAGGTGCAAAGATTATTAAAAACGAAGCATTTTTCTGCTTTAAATAACCATTAAAAATTCCTAACATAACAATTGACAAATACATTACAAAATGCTTTTACAAGCTACAGGGGATTGTTATGTTTGCACAAAATATCGGAAATCATGGAACTGAAGCAATTGATCCTGGAAGCATGGGGTAACAGAGACCTGCTGAAAGATAAAACATACGAAGACGCTGTAAGGGCTGTAATTGAGGAAGTAGACAAGGGCCGGCTGCGCGTAGCGGCACCTGAGGCCGATGGCTGGGTAGTAAATGAGTGGGTAAAACAAGCCATTCTCATGTACTTTGGCATTCAGCAAATGCAAACCTGGGACCTGGCGCCATTTGAGTTTTACGACAAAATGCTGCTGAAAAAGAATTATAAGGAACTGGGCGTGCGTGCGGTACCACATGCCGTGGCCCGTTATGGCGCTTACCTGGCGCCTAATGTAGTGCTTATGCCTTCTTACGTAAACATTGGCGCTTACGTGGGCGAAGGCACCATGGTAGATACCTGGGCTACAGTAGGCTCCTGCGCGCAGATTGGCAAGCACGTGCACCTGAGTGGTGGTGTAGGCATTGGCGGTGTGCTGGAACCCTTGCAGGCCAGCCCGGTAATTATAGAAGATGGTTGCTTTGTGGGCAGCCGCTGTATTGTGGTAGAAGGCGTGGTGGTAGAAAAAGAAGCGGTATTGGGTGCCAATGTAGTGCTTACCCAAAGTACCAAGATCATTGATGTGAGCGGACCCGAGCCTATCGAGTATAAAGGCCGTGTACCTGCCCGCAGCGTAGTGATTCCGGGTTCTTACACCAAAAAATTCCCTGCCGGCGACTACCAGGTGAGCTGCGCTTTGATTATTGGCCAGCGCAAGCCGAGCACCGATCTCAAAACCAGCCTGAACGATGCATTAAGAGATTTTAATGTAGCGGTGTAGACCAATCTTTACACCTGTTTAAACATACCAAGCTGCTGCCTTTTTAGGGCAGCAGCTTTTTTTTTGCACTACTTACCAAAAGAATTTTAAAAAGAAACATACCTTGAAAACAATAATACGTATTTTTAAAGTAGCACCAATCCGGATTTTATGAAAAAACTATTTCATGCTACGGAGCGATACACCATCTACGCCTTGCTGTTAGGAGGCATTATTTATTTAATGTTCGAGGTGATTACAATGGGCGCCATGCTCTGGTTTCATATCAATTGGTCACTAGAGCATGGCTTGCTTACCGAAGAGGGTACGCCTACTTTCAGAAATACAGGAATAATTTTTTTCAATATCCTTATTGCCCTGGAACTGCTCGAAACCCTTAAAAACTTTGAGCACGAGCACATTGTAAAAGCCAAAACCATCCTGCTCATCTGCATTATCGCCATAGCGAGAAAGGTTATTCACCTCGATTTCATGCATTCTGAATATACTACGGATATAGGGGTAGCCATATTGCTGCTGGCCATTACCGCCGGCTACTACCTTATCTCAAAATACGAAACAAGTCTGCCACGAAAAGACAGGAACAGTGAGCCTATGAACGATCAGATCTAACGCCTTTTATCTCCTTCATCATTCCCAATCAAGCCATATGAAGACCACCACCAGATTCTGTTTTTACGCACTGCTTACCGGCTTATGGTCACTACCGGCCATAGCGCAATCCGATATGCCTGCCCATGAAGGCCAGCCCGAGCAGGAAAGCATGAAAGGCAAACATGTGCTATCGCTCCAGTTGGCGCATACGCATGTATCGCAAGGCGTGCAGGATGGCGAAAGCACCTGGCTCGCGCTCCCCTCCTGGTGCTTCGATTATGATTACTGGATTGGCAAGCGGTGGGCCATTGGCCTGCATACCGATATCATTATCGAGAGCTTTGAGGTAAAAGACCACCTCAATACCGATGATAATGCCACTACAACGGTGATGGAACGCACCACCCCTTTTTCTGCGGTACCTATGGTGACCTTTAAACCACACAAGCACAGCAGCTTTATGCTGGGTGCGGGTGGCGAATTTGCCAAAGAAGAAAACCTGTTTCTGATGCGGGCGGGTTACGAATGGGGATTCGAGCTGCCCCGAAGCTGGGAGCTGAATTTTGGCGTGTCTTACGATTTCCGCTGGAACGCCTACGACTCATTTACTTACGGCGTAGGCATCAGCAAGCTGCTGGGCGGCCACCGGAAATGAACCGCATAAGGCCAATACCCGCTCCTTAAAAACGACCATTAAGTATTAAATTTGTTTTCATACAACCACATTAAATCCTGCCATTATGAAACTGCCAACATGCTTTCAATACCGGTTACTGTTTATGTCGGGTACCCTTTTTATTGCCAGTTTTGCGCCCGTTGACACACAAGCCCAAAGAAGAAACCTGGGTGGCGCTACCCGGGGCGGCGGTGCTGCCAGGCCCGCCAGCAGGCCCGCTTCGCAACCCATGAACAGACCCCAACCCTCCAACAACGGCAACCGGTTGGGCGGCAATAATGCGGGTACACAAAGGCCCAGCACGCGCCCTGCCAACAACGGTACCAACAACATTAACCGGCCCAACAATGCCAATGTAAACAACCGCGTAAACAACAATAACAACATCAACCACAACACCAACGTAAACCGCAACGTAAACGTAAACAACAATGTAAACGTAAACCGGAACGTGAATGTAAACCGCAATGTAAATGTGTACCGGCCGGTGCGTGTGGTGCCCGGCTACCGCCCCATTCACCCCTACTACTACCACCCCTACCACCCTTATTACTGGGGCCCCACCTGGCATCCGTTTGGGTTTATAGTAGCCACCCTTGCAGTTACCGCCATTGTAGTTACGGTAGCCAACCAGCAATACCATTACGACCAGGGCGTGTATTACCAGCAAACCAGCGGCGGGTATTCTGTAGTTCCGGCACCGGTGGGCGCTACCGTTACCTCCATTCCCAGCAGCGCGCAGAATGTGCAGGTTACCAACAACAACTATTACTATTACGGAGGCGATTATTACTCCAAAGATGGCAAGCAGTATAAGGTAGTAGAGCCACCAGCCGGAGCCGTGGTAGAAAACCTGCCCGAAGGCGCCAAGGAAGAAACCGTAGATGGTCAGAAATACATGGTGTACAATGGTACCTATTATGCACCGGTACAAAAAGATGGAAAAAACCAATACGAAGTAGCCAAAACAGAGCCTACAGATTAGCCCCAAATGATAAATGAAATAAACGTAAAGTGTTTTGGTTTACAATCCAAAGGATTCTGAATACCAAACCACTTAAAAAATTTAAAATATAATTGATAAATAATGCAACTAAATAGAAAAAAACAATTATACTTGTATAAGGAATGACACCGTTATCCAACTGTTATTCAGGCATTAGCAATTGAAGGTATCGTTTTTAGTATCTCAATTTGACAATGACATTTCTTTCGTGGGCATAGGTTATGATGTGAGGCCCTTTTCTTACCTCCAATTGTTTGTTCAGTTTTTATAATCCCGACGTTTTTCTGGTATCTCGTATAGCAGCATGCTGTTGTATTCCTGTATCCTGTGCGTTAACAGATTTATATGAATGAAAACCAATTACTCATAAACTCAAACCCATGCAATTATGAAAAAACAACTTTATCTCGTGGGGCTAATTGTCCCATTGCTGCTAACCAATTGCCGCAAGATTCCCAATACAGAGCAGTTAAAATCCAACCTGGTAGTGGCCACCAATAAGGCACCGGGTGTAAACTACAAAACCTATAAAACCTATTTCATTTCCGATACTATCGCGTATCTCTCCAACACCAGTTCCGACTCTATACTCGTGGGCAGCACCGCCGATCAGCTGATCGATGCGGTTAAAAACAATATGACCAAGTACGGCTATACCCTGGTAGGCAAAAACCAAAACCCGGATCTGGGTATTGCCCTGGCCGTAACCAAAGACATCAATGTTGAGACATACTATGCCGGATGGTGGGATTACTATCCTGGCTACTGGGATCCATGGTACTGGTACTATCCATCGTACTATCCCTACTATTATCCGTTCTCTGCGATATACACTTACACTACCGGATCTATCATCCTGAACATGATTGACCTTAAAAATGCGGTGGCCGAGCAAAAGCTTACCGTGGTATGGAACATGGCCGGTTTAGGCGCAGTAGGCTCCAGTGTAAGCTCTAATACCCAGGCTGGCGTAGATGCCATTAACCAGGGTTTTAATCAAGCATCCTATTTAAAAACCAATTAATGCTACGCAGATGAAAACGATAAAAATAGCTTGTCTCGCCTTGTTGCCAGCATTGTTTGCTGCCAAAACTACCAAGGCCCAACAATTTAAGAATGTGTTGCTCTTCTCCTGGAACATTGGCGTGCCGCTCAATAACGACTACCTTACCAAAACCAGTTTTGCTGGCTTTAGGGCAGACTACCGCCGCTTTGTTACGCCCAACATTTCGGTAGGGTTCAGCACCGGGTGGAACTCCTTTGAGCAATACTTCGATACACAATCCTACTCTACCTCTGATGGCAACACTACGGTAACCACCGATATGTACCGCATCATTTACAACGTACCGTTTATGCTCACAGGGCATTATTACTTCGATGCAGGCCAGTACGTAAAACCCTATGCAGGTGTAGGTATTGGTTGCATGTACAGCGAGCAGACCGCTTACTTCAACATCTACGAACTGAACGAAAACGGTATGGGCTTTGCCATCCGGCCGGAAGTGGGTGTACTCATCAATATATCTAACCAGTTTATTGGCAATATTGGCGTAGACTACCAGTTCGCTACCAATAAAAGCGAGTATTTCGACATCAACAGCCTGAGCCAGCTCGATATCCAGGTAGGATTCGGCTTTAAATTCTAAATCGCTCCGGCTAAAAAATAACCTGCGGCAGAAAGGGGTTTTCCCCAACCGGAATTCCCCTTTCTCTTTAAAAAAAGCAGGCCGATTTTTTTAAACATTAGCAACAAAATGGATATTATTTCATTATATTTATACTAACTACAAAGCATTAACATATGAAAAAGATTGCTTTAGGAGTTATAACATTTTGCGCCCTCACTTCCGGCGCTTCGGCCCAAAGACTAGGGATCTCCCTCCAGGGTGGATACACGTTTCAGGACCGGGTAGATTTTAACTATGGTTACGGCATGCTCGAAGATGGCGGCCATTACGGTGGTAGTCTGCAATATGAGATCAATCCCAATTACGTGGTAGACCTTACCTATCTCCGCGAAGACACCAAGGGCATTGTGTATGGCACCCTGCTTACCTACACCGGCAAAGTAGCACTCAACCACATTTTGCTCGGCGGCCTTCGTTATTACCATTTTTCGCCGGTAGTAGCTGGCGTGGGCGGTTTACAGGCCGGGGCTACCATTTTTACCTCTAACGATTATGGCCGCACGGTAACCAAATTTACCTACGGTATACGCCTGGGGGTAGAGTTTACACCTAGCCCAGTGGTAGGCATCCGCCTGCAGGGACAAATGCTCTCTCCTGTACAAGGTGCAGGTGGCGGTTTTTACCTGGGCACAGGTGGTACAGGGGTAACCGTATCTACGTATTCATCACTGTACCTGTTTGGATTTACCGGAGGACTGATATTTAAATTCGGGGGCAAATAGCCTCTGTAAGATTGTTTGTTGACCATTAGCGGATTGTAACTATGCAAAAAAGAAATTACGCCTTTACCGGCCTGCTGGGCCTATTGATGATTCAATGTTTCTCCGGATGCCAATCCGGCACTTCAAAAAAAACGGATACGGCGGCAACAACCGAACCTGCTGCTAAGGGAGCCCCTATGGAAATGGTTTTCATTAAGGGCGATACCTTTACAATGGGTACCGATGCACCGGAATCTTACCCTGCCGAGCGGCCTGCGCACCAGGCCAAAGTGCACGATTTTTGGATAGATGCTACGGAGGTTACCAACAGCCAGTTTAAAGCATTTGTAGATGCTACAGGCTACGTAACGGTAGCTGAGCGCAAACCCGAATGGGAAGAACTGAAAAAACAATTGCCACCAGAAACCCCCAAACCAGACGATAAAGACCTGGTGGCCGGGGCAATGGTGTTTATTGCACCAGCCGATGCCGTGGGCACCGAAGATATTGCTGCCTGGTGGCATTGGGTACCCGGCGCATCCTGGCAGCACCCCGAGGGGCCTGGCAGCGACCTTAGCAAGCGCTGGAGCCACCCCGTAGTGCAAATCGCCTACGAAGATGCCGAGGCCTACGCCAAATGGGCTGGCAAAAGGCTGCCTACCGAAACCGAATGGGAATACGCCGTGCGTGGCGGACAAGGATATAAAGAATATGCCTGGGGCGATGAGCTGATGCCCGGCGGTAAGTATATGGCCAATATTTTCCAGGGCACATTCCCTTACTACAATGAGGCCAAAGACGGGTTTGCAGGGTCTGCACCTGTAAAAAGCTATCCGCCCAATGGCTACGGCATTTACGATATGATTGGCAATGTATGGGAGTGGACCAGCGATTGGTTTGATGCCGAGCGCTACGCCTCTCTTAAAGCATCCAATGCCGTTACAGATGGCAAAGGGCCCGACCAGTGCCACAACCCATCCAACCCCTATGCCATCGAAAGGGTTACCAAAGGCGGCTCGTTCCTTTGCGCACAAAATTATTGCCGCAACTACCGCCCTACCGCCCGCAGAGGCACCGCCTACGATAGCGGCTCCTCCAACATAGGTTTCCGCTGCGTATCAGACAACGATCCTAAAACCTCAAAAACCATGGCCAGGCACTAAAACCATACGTTAAGAAAACCACCACCGGATACATTATTCACGCTCAAACCCAGGCACTATGAAAAAGGTTTTACTCCTATGTTGCGGCACACTGATGATATTTGCCAGCCAGGCACAATACTCTCAGAAATTCACCGATAAGAAAAACGCAGCCTATACCGATTCGCTTAAAAAAGTAAAGTATCCCTACGTATTTCCGGTACTGGGGGCCAAAACGGCCAAACTGGGGTTTGAGATTCCACTGCCGCACGGTGTAATGATAAACACGGTATGGAACCAGCAGGATGTGCTGCTGCAAGATCTCGAAGTAGCTTTTAACGACGGGCAGTTCTTTAAACTCGATTCCATTGTAAACTTCGACCGGGTTACGGTAAGATCCTTTGCTACCAACCTGCGCTACGATACCTACATTTTTCCTTTCCTCAATGTATACGGCCTCTTTGGTACCATCAATACCAAAACCTCGCTCAAAATAGACGAACCGGTAAATATTGAAAACACCACTACCAACAACGGACTGTATTACGGCTTTGGTGTAATGGGAGCAGGTGGTTTTGGCCCCATATTCATTTCGGCCGACTGGAGCATGGTATGGTCTAAACTGGCCCTGCTCGATAAAGCCAACAGCGGTACCAATATGGGTTTAAGGGTGGGTCACATTTTTAAATTCCAGAACAGGCCGCAACAAAATATCGGAGTTTGGGTAGGCGCCAACAGGCAGGCCATCCAATCCAACACATCGGGCACCATCAGCCTTTACGAAGCCGTGGGCGCAGACCCCAATAAGGTAGATGAAGCCCAGCAAAAACTTACAGATGTGCGCGACCGCATACAAACCTGGTACGACGACTTGCCCAATGCCCTCAAACCTAAATTTGCCGATGAGGTAGATAAAGTAACCAATGGCATAGACAGGGTGGTAAACGGGCTCGAAGACCCCAACGTAAGCTACAAATTCCAGAAACAACTGAAACAGAAATGGCATTTTATGGTGGGTGCCCAATGGCAGATTAACCCGCACTGGCAGTTGAGAGGCGAGTATGGATTTGCACGCGATAAACAACAAGCATTACTCTCACTCAACTACCGCTTTGGTATTAAAGGCCCCAACCTCTGGGCCGGCAAAGACAAAGATTAGCAGGTCTGCCCCAAAGCCCGGCACAGGTACTCATTAGCATCTTGTTTTACTAAAACATAGCATCATGAAACCAATACTCTGCCTTATTTTTCCGCTCATCTTTTTCGGCTCAGGTTTTAACGCAGCCGCGCAGCAGGTAAACCATACCCGGGCCGGCGCTCCCGGCACCTGGCGTATGCTGGGCTCTACTGTAGCCAACTACACTGCCGATCACGATGCTATTATTGTAGCAGGACCTTATGATAACTTTCGCCGTATCAAGTTTAAAGTAACCGGTGCCTCGCTGCGGCTCGTGCGTCTCACCGTTACCTACGATAATGGCGCACCAGATAATATTCCTACCGCTTACGATATTCCGCAAGGTGGCGAAAGCCGTATTATAGACCTGCGTGGCGCGGGTAAACGGAGCCTGCGCCGTATCGATTTCTGGTACGATACCAAAAGCCTGGCCCGTGGCAGGGCCAATGTAACCCTGTTTGGCATGAAATAAACGTATTTCTTAACCCTCCCGGCATTAATCCTATTCTTTTATGAAATATGCGTCCTTACTTTTTACTACAGGATTGGTTTTATCGCTGTATGCCTGTAAAACCAACACCGAGAACACCCAAACTGGAGAAACAGCACAGCAACCCGCTGCTGCCAAAGCCACAGATTCTGACCCACTCCCTTCCTGGAACGATGGTGCGGTAAAACAGGCCATTCTCAGTTATGTAAAAACAGTAACCGACTCAAGCGGAAAAGATTACATACCGGTTGCCGACCGTATAGCCACTTTCGATAACGATGGTACATTATGGTGCGAGGAGCCCACCGTGCAGGTACTCTTTGCCATGCACCGGGTAAAAAAGATTGTAGAAGCCAATCCGGCGCTGGCCAAAAAAGAACCTTTCAAAGCAGTGATAGAGCACGATAAAGAATACTTTAAAAAAGGCGGCGAAGAAGCGCTGGTTAAACTGGTAGGCGCCACGCATACCGGCATGACCGAAGACCAGTTTGAAGCAGTTGTAAAGGAATTTACCAGCACCGTAAAAATTCCGCCCCGCAATGTAGGGCTTAAACAAATCACCTACCAGCCCCAGATAGAGCTGCTCAATTACCTGCGGGCCAATGGCTTTAAAACCTTTATCTGCACCGGTGGCACCATAGAATTTGTGCGGGGCATCTCCGATGAGCTGTATGGTATTCCTAAAAGCCAGGTGATAGGCACCACATTCAAATACGCCTTTACCGACAGCAACCGCACCCTTACCCGCAAACCTGAATTAGCGTTACTGAACGATAAGGGCGGTAAACCCATAGGCATTCAAACCCATATTGGCCAGCGGCCGGTATTTGCCTGCGGCAATGAAAGGAGCGGCGGCGATATCGAAATGCTCATGTATGCCCAAAGCAGCACCTACAAATCGTTTCAGTTGCTGATTAACCATGATGATGCTACCCGCGAAGCAGCCTACCAGGAAAAAGATACCGCTTCGCTTAAAGCAGCAGCAGCCAACAACTGGCAGGTGGTAAGCATGCAAAAAGACTGGAAAACCATATTTGTTCAATAACAGCAGGCTTAGATGAATGCAGCAAAAGGATATGAAAAAAGCCATAGCCCTTTGTACAATACTATGGGGAGCAATACCCGCTTACGCACAGGGATTGCTGCCTCCTGCAAAGGATTCATCCCTTGTAAAAATAAGCTATGGCAATAAGGGATTTGAATTTGAAACACGGGATAACCGTTTTTCGCTCCAGATCCAGAGCCGGCTGCAGTTCCGGTTTGCCACACCCGGCGACCAGGACCCTGCCACACTGGAAGATTTTACAGCAGGCCGCAAAACCGTATTTAAAATAAACCGGGCCAGGCTCAAAGTGGGCGGCCATGCCTACAAACCCTGGCTGTCTTATTACTGGGAGTACGAGCTGTCGCAAAGCAACCTGCTCGATTTCAGGATAATGATAGAACCCTGGCCCTGGCTCAAATTTAAGTTTGGCCAATGGAAGGTGGAGTACACACGCGAAAGGTTTATCTCTTCGGGCGAGCAGCAAATGGTAGAAAGATCTTTGATTAATAAACCCTTTACACTGGATCGCCAGCAAGGCGCTACCGTTTACGGTCGCATTAAAATAAAAGGCCCTGCCGACTTTAGTTATTGGGGTGCAGTGCTTACCGGCAACGGCCGGGGAGCCAAAACCAACGATGATAACAAACTTATGTACTCGGGCAGGTTCCAATGGAATGTTTTTGGACGGGAACTGGAGTTTGAAGGAGGCGATCTGGAGCTGCACGAAAAACCAGCCGGCATTATTGCCCTATGTGCAGTAACCAACAACAGTCCCTACACCCGTTTTTCGCAATCGGGCGGCGGGCAACTGGAAGGGTTTGAAACGCCCGACTCTATCCGCTACCGGGTAAACCAATGGCAACTGGAATCGGCTTTTATGTACAAAGGATTCTCGTGGCAGGAAGAATACCACCACAAGTATATCCGCAACGACCAGACCGGGCAAATGACTACCCTGATGGGGTACTACATGCAAGCAGGATACTTCTTTCACCAGGCGCTGCCCTTTTTTCCGGAGCACCTGGAGCTTGCAGGCAGGTTTGCACAGTACCGGCCCGATGTATCGCTGCCTGGCAACCGGCAGCAGGAATACAGCTCAGTGGCCAACTATTTTTTTAAAGGACATAAAAACAAACTGACGGCAGAAGCTACCTATTTTGACTTTGAAGACAAAACACTGGAAAACCAGGCTTCAGGATGGCGTTTCCGTCTGCAATGGGACATTTCATTCTGAAACAGATAAGAACCATCCATATTGTTCACTTACTAAAACCCTGCAACTATGTTTAAAAAACTAATAATCACCAGCCTGGTACTTTCCAGTCTTGCCATGCCCGCTATGGCTGGCAAAAAGTTGAAAAAAGCCAGGGCACAGATCACACAACTGGAGCAGGCTAATGCAGAACTTACTGCGCAAAATGCCAATCTGCAGGCTAACCTCTCGGCCCTCAACAGCGAATTTCAGAGCTATAAAGAAGGCTGCACCGTAACGCAGAACAAACTGCGCGAGGTAGAAGGTGCGCTGCAGGAAGAATATGCCACCATGCGCAAGGTAGAGCAGCAACTCGCCGATGCGCTTATCGACTTTAAAGACAAAGGCGTAGAAGTATACAGCAAAGACGGCCTGGTGTATGTAAGCATGGAGGACAAGCTGCTGTACAAAAGCGGCAGCTCTGCCCTGGGCACCGAGGGTAAAGACGCACTGGGCAAAGTAGCATCTGCCCTTAACGACTATCCCAAACTTAAAGTGATTGTGCTGGGCCATACCGATGATGTGCAGTTTAAAAAAGGCAGCGACAACTGGTCGCTCAGCACCGAAAGGGCCAATGGCGTGGTGCGCCTGCTCCGCGATAGTTATAATGTAGACCCTACCAGGCTTACCGCTGCCGGCAAAAGCAAATATGCCCCTGTAGCCGATAACAGCACAGCCGAAGGAAAAGCTAAAAACCGCAGAACAGAAATCATATTGAACCCCAACCTCGAACGACTTTGGGAAAACGCGCAGAAATAGTATAACCGCATACATACACGGCCCGGGTACCGCTAAGCTGTCTTACTCTATCCGTTAACAGAACAAACCTTACGAGTAACCACCCCAAACGGATCTCATTCCGGGTTGTGTATGTTTTATCCTGCTTGCCTGGCATAATTTTTAAGACCGGAATTGTACCACAGACCATTCTAATTATGAAAATATTCCTCACCATACTCCTCTCTATCCTATGGATATACCCGGCAGCAGCGCAAACCGACTCTTCAGATATTGAGCAAGCCGATGTAGCAGAGGCCGAAGAGGAAGATACAGTTGCCGTAAAACCGCCCAAAAAGGAAACCAAATTTGACCGCTTTAACCACAAGGCAGAGGCGCTCTTCCGTATTCTTCCGGTGCCCATGTACTCGCATTCGCAAGAGGCCGGCGATGTATTTGGGTTAGCCAAATTCAATGTGCTCAACCTGTCTAAAAAAGATACCATTTCCAAACCCTCCAAACTGTCGGAGGTTTTTACCATTTCTACCAATGGGCATATTAATGCCTCCGTATCTACCGAGCTGGTTTTTAACCAGAATAAATACATCCTTATCAGCTACATCAACTACAAAAAGACGCCGGAATACATTTTTGGTATTGGCAACGATGTATCGCGCGACAGTCTCGAAAACGTAACCGAAGACCGCATTAAATTTGTAGCCACAGGGCTGCGGCTGGTAGCCAAAAACCTGTATGCCGGTGTATCGTTGGATGTGGCCAATTATTTTGGCATTAAACCAGACAGCAACAGTTTTCTGATCCGCAATAATGTAACCGGCCTGCATGGCGGCTGGAATGTGGGCCTCGGAGGCTCGGCAGCATATGACACCCGCGACAACCGCTACAATGCTTCTAAAGGCGAATATGTTATTGCTACAGCGCTGCTTTACCCCTACTTTCTGGGCAGTACCTACCAATATGGCAAGTTTGAATTGGATGCGCGCAAGTTTTTTGTACCCTGGCTCAAGCATATTATTGCCATTCAGGCCACCACCACCTCTACCTGGGGCGATGTACCTTTTTACGAACTGGCTATGCTGGGCGGTGATAGTAAAATGAGAGGGTATTACCTGGGGGCACTGCGCGATAATGTGCTGGTAGATGCGCAGGTAGAGTACCGCATGCCGGTATGGAACATTTTTGGTGTTACGGGCTGGATAGCCACAGGCCGCGTAGGCCACTACTATGGCGATCTGGCGCTGGATGGTTTCCGGTTATCTTATGGCCTGGGATTGCGCATTAAGGTAGACAGTAAAAGCAATACCAACCTGCGGTTCGATTTTGGTTTTGGACCCAATGATATACGGGGAGTGTACATTAACTTTGGCGAAGCATTCTAACCCGTTGCATACTAAGTACCGGCCCCGCCTACCGATGGGCTTCCGGTATCGTTCTTCTTCGTATCCCTGTTTTTTAGCGGCAGAAATATCTTTAACCTTATCCTGAAAATATTGTCTACCGTACCAAACGATGAGCCTATTTCGTTGCGCGATCTTTGCAGCGTATATATCCCTTCCATACGCCAGTTATAGTTTAGCCGGTAACCCAATCCTATCCTGAGCCGGATGCGGTTAGAGTACCTTTCGGATACTTCGTTCTTAAAAGGAAAAAATATTTCGCCATCGGCCAGCGCATAAGTCATATGGTCGGCGCTGTAGCGTTTTTTATTAATAGGCACCAGGAACTCTGCCCGGATGCGGGTACGCCCCTCCGACTCCCACTGTTTGGCATCGATCACATAGTTGTTGCGGTACTCCAGCCGCACGAGCAAGCGGGTTTCTATACGCCAGCCGGGTGTAAAATACCAGCGTGCACCAACAATAGGTCTTAGTTCCAGTGTATTGGTGGTATCGTTCTGTTGGGTGTAAGAAATAGCCAGGGCGCTCATCAGGTCTAAGCGGCGATATACGCTCCACTCAATATCGGGCGTGAGGTTAAAACTCCGCCATTTGTTATCCTTGTTCAATACCGTTTGGTAGCTGAATTCGGTTTCGTAGAGAAACTGGTTTCGCTTGCCAAAAGGGCGGTCTACCACACAATCCTGCCAAAGCTGCAAATTAATATGCTGCGCCGCAACATCTGCAGCAGACGCAAACAAACCCAAAACAGCAGCAGAACAAAACCATAAACGCATAAAGCCCGATTAAAAATTAAAGCCCAGGTGAATCAAAAACCGGTATCCCCCACCAATGCTGTTAAACCCGCCTACACTTTTAAACCCGTTGCCGGAGAATGCCTTTTCAAAGCCATTAAAACGCTGATCCAGCGCATCGCCTATTTTTTCATGAATTTTAGCTTTCGTTTCAGGGTCGAGGTTGCCATCGCCAGAAATATTGAGGTTAAAATCATACAGGGCAAAACCGGGCCCTATCATTACAAAATCCAGCGCTATTCTGCGCGCTATGATAAACTGGTAGCCCAGCTCTGCCCCTACTACATTAATCATCAGATCCATATCAGACCGGGCAGTACCGGAATAAGACGCAGTGGTCAGCGTCCAGCTGTTTTCTCTGGTAAAATAGTTGAAGGAGTAGTAAGGACCAATATACACGCCACGGGGGGCATCAAACTTGTTTTCGCCAGCCAGGTAAAAACGGTAATCTACCGATGCATTGTAGCCATTATCCTTCCGGTTTTTAGACACATGATAGCCTTCGCTCTCTACAATATTGATACCGGGCAGCACCGGGCGGCCCAGGTTTACCGAAAATGTCTGGTGCGGAAACACCACTCTTTCATAACCCGCCACTATATAATTGGTGCCAAACAGCGCCATGCCCGTAAGATTTAACCGCACAACATTTTTAAACGATTTTTCCTGCCGGTATTGCCCCAGACCGGGCAGTGCAGGTACAGTAAG
>JAVBJN010000075.1:0-2669 GCA_031546985.1 Chitinophagaceae bacterium | reverse complement strand
TAGTCATTTATTTATTTATTCATTTAGTCATTTAGTCATTTATTCCTTTATTCATTTAGTCAGTTATTCATTTATTCATTTAGTCAGTTATTCATTTATACCTTTATTCATTTATTCATTTATACCTTTATTCATTTATTCATTTATTCCCTTGTTCATTTATTAATTTATTCCTTCATTCCTTCATTCCTTTATTCATTTATTCCCTTGTTCATTTATTAATTTAGTCATTTATTCAATTATTCAGTTATTCATTTACTCATTCAGTCATTTATTCATTCATTCATTTATTCCCTTATTCCCTTATTAACTGGTTGATTTAGTCATTTATTTATTCACTTATTTATTCCTTTATTCATTGAAAAAAAATTAATGGCGTCAAAATAAAAAAATTAAATTTTCCAGTATACACAGGTTTCCGCCATAGACAGGTTTAACTGCATATGTGTCTATTGTTCCCAATAGAAAACTATATACAATTGTCATTTAGTGTGTTGACAAATTCGCCATAGTTAACGAGTAATTAATTGAAAACTGCTGCGATTGTGGGCGTGACTATTGTAGTTTGCCCCAAATGGGGATCGAATCGGATTACAGTGGGCGGATCGACAGTAGCCTCGATGAGCAGGTCCTTCGATTCAAACGGGTGACCAATGAGCCGATTGGTGGAAATGACAGTGTGGGGGAACTCGCTACGTGCTGCCACCTAGAGTGAAATCACCGTGATCGATATGACGTCACGCTATGTTGTTTGCGGCTGAGGTTGGTGGTGCCATCTATCGGCAAGGCAGACAGATACAAATAGCTTTAACATAGGAATTTGCTGTAAATGCAAGCAAAAATAATTCAGTCTATGACAGGTTCCATTGTATTTACTATGATTGAAACCTGTCTATAGCGGAAACCTGTCTATGGTGGAAACCTGTCTATGGTGGAAAGTTGCCTATTGTAACTATTGATCAGTGATATCGATTAGATCGATCGATATCTGGTGCCAGACGACACTTGTTGAACGCTAGACCAGCAGTAGACAGACAGCTGTATGTATATGGTGGAATGTTTTTGCGGTGGATTGAGATTCCACCATAGACAGGTCTAAACTTTCCACTATAAACAAATTTTAATTTTCCACCATAAACAGGTTTTCCACAATAGACAGGCTTACACAATAGACATGTTTACATTTTCCACCATACACAGGTTTACTTGTTCCACAATAGACAGGTTTCCACCATAGACAGGTTTCCACAATAGACAGGTTTCCGCAATAGACAGACAGGTTTACATTTTCCACAATAGACATATTCCCATCTTGTACAGATTCCACAATAGACAGGTTTACATTTTCCACAATAGACAGGTTTACATTTTCCAAAATAGACAGGTTTACATTTTCCACCATAGACAGGTTTGAATTTTCCACAATAGACAGGTTTACATTTTCCAACATAGACAGGTTTACATTTTCCACCATAGACAAGTTTCTACAATAGACAGGTTGAAACTTTCCATCATAGAAAGGTTTACACAATAGACAGGTTTAAACTTTCCACCATAAACAGGTTTAAAGTATTCACTATAAGCAAATTTTGCTTTTCCACCATGGACAGGTTTACATTCTCCACCATAAACAGGTCTAAACTTTCATCTATAAACAAATTTTAATTTTCCATCATACACAGGTTTACATTTCCCACCATAGACAGGTTTACACAATAGACAGGTTTCCACCACAAACAGATTTTAATTTTCCACCATAGACGGGTTTCCACAATTGACAGGTTTACACAATAGACATGTTTGCATTATCCACCATAGACAGGTTTAAACTTTAAACTATAAACAGATTTTAATGTTCCACCATAGACAGGTTTACATTTTCTACCATAGACAGGTTTCCACTATAGACAGGTATACATTTTCCACCATAAACAGGTTTACATTTTCCACCATAGACAGGTTTCCACAATAGACAGGTTTACGTTTTCCACCATAGACAAGTTTCCACAACAGACAGTTTTACACAATAGACAGGTTTAAATTTTCCACCATAGACAGGTTTCCACAATAGACAGGTATAAACTTTCCACTACAAACATATTTTAATTTTCCACCATAGACAGGTTTCCACAATAGACAGGTTTAAATTTTCCACCATAGACAGGTTTCCATAAAAAACAGATTTCCATCTTGTTCAACATCCTATTGGTCCAATTCACACCATTAATAGACATCGTTTATTTATTCTCCCTCCCCTAAAACACAAATTCTCTACTGTATTTGTTGGCTCTCAATACTTTTCAACTCCACACTCAACTCCACTATTCGAAGCGCCACAGTTTCGCATACATATATATCAATCACATTTATCGCCGGATTTAGCCTCCTTGAATTTAGCCTCTTTGCATTTAGCCTCCTCGGATTTAGCGCGGGAAAAACGAGTCTGGTTTCTATAGTGATCGCGTATAGAGAATGTCTGCGAATGTACTGGATCGTGCGCCGCCTGGCGGCCAGACGTTGCTTTCTGCGCATGCGCATTGGGTTCCCTCGACTTGTCGGTGTTCGTCTCCCGTCTCGTCCATTTTGAAAAATGCACATCGACTCTATACTGCAATCGGCCATCGGCTCGTTTCTTTATGGCATCGAGCGATAGACAACCGATGAAAGTG
>JAVBJN010000044.1:0-77725 GCA_031546985.1 Chitinophagaceae bacterium | reverse complement strand
TTTGCGCTGAAAGCAACTCAGAATAATGAATGGAAGATCGTACAAGTATCGCCTAATTAAGTATTTAACAATGCTATTATGAAATGAAGAAGTTCAAAACCCCTTATTAGGTTTAGAAACTAAAAAAAGAGGCCCAAGCGGACCTCTTTTCACATACTTTCCCTTAATGTCAATCGTTCAATGGAACGAACAATTCACAAAAAAGAAAAGTACAATGGAATGTGCTCAATAACCTGCAATGGACGGTATTTACAGATATTGGCAACGCTTGGAAAACCCTGGGTGATAAACAAAAACAACCCTGGTTAGTGGGTTATGGAACAGGCTTACGGTCAGCCCTGTTGAGTTATTTTGTGAGAATAAATTTTGCCTGGGCTTCTGAGTGACAACCTCACGCGAAAGGAACGATGCTCTATTTTTCACTGGCGAAGGATTTTTAACAGACCGGTACTTCTATAAACAATCCGAAAACATTTGGATATTTATTGAAAGCGGCTGTATCACAGTGGTGATACAGCCGCTCCGTAATTAGGGCCAATAAAGTATAAACATTGAAAACTTGTTATCGACTAGAATTAGAAGCTCATCTTTTTTCAAGCAGTAGAATAAGTCTTTCCATGAGTCCAATCATGGCCTCATTTTGTTTTTCATTTGCTGCATAATAATCACCTGAAACTTCAATAGTATTGGTATTGCCTATCCCTAAGCCTTGAGCATTGGGATTATTGGTAATGCTCTCAATAAAATTGTCTGGAGCAGTCGAAATAATCTGTAAAGGATCAACCTTCAAACATTCTGCTACCTTTTGGATGGCATCAATTGTAATTTTGCTTTCTCCCCTTTCGTATTTACCGTAGGCAGTTTCGCTGATTCCAATGTACTGTGCCACTTCTGATGCTTTCATATCCCTGACCTTTCGGAATATTGCAAAGTTTCTTCCAATGGCTTTATTTTCTAAGACTGTAAATTCTTGTTCCATAAGGGTTTTCTTGGATAAGGTTTATACAGCGAAATTACAAAAAAGTAAGACAATCCTATTTGGGAGGAGTCCAAGTGTAATTTCCTGGAACCCAGGAATTCCAAAATTCAATCTCACTCTCACTGCTTGATATTGCATCAACAACACAATCAATAGCATCCCTTCCACCACCGAAGCCATAAGCTACAAATGCCCCAGTGTCATGAATAACCTTTAATAAATTCTTCATAAAAGGTCGGAATGGCAATGCGGCCATTGGAGGACTATCATGTCGCTCATTATATTCTGATATCCAGAAATAGCTTGAATACCGCGCAATTGAAGCGGCATATAGCATCGAACGCTTACTTTTTTCATCAACGGAAGCATTTAACATAGCAAGCTCAATAGTTCCTATACGCTTCCGTAAGACATCCCAGGATGCACTTCCATCGTACCAGGTGGTATCCTGAAGTACATAGAATAGGTTATGTAAATGATTTTTTACTTCGGAAGATGCAGGTATGGCATCAACTAACTTCTTAATCCTTTCACCATTAAGATCATCAAATGACTCAATTAGCATACGAATTTTGCCTGTATCTACCTTCCTGCCCAAATAACTTGCTCCAAATTCTGCCGAATAACGAATGGTTGCATCCAGGCTGCTATCCTTGGCAGCGATTTTCTTGCTAATAACGTAGGCCATCCCCCTGTTGTGCCAGATCCCTGCACTATCATACCAGGTTATGGCCCCTTCTGGCAGATATTCCTTTACCTCCCTAACAAGTGCCCTTTGTTTAATATCCTTAATTTCATTCACTGAGATATGGTCCTTCGTCATATCTCTTTGACAACATACTAGGAGCAGACTTGCCCCTACCGAAACCACACCAATAATCAAGCTTTTCATTGTTCAATTTTTTCATTTAGAATTAAAATTTCTTGCCGTAAAGGGCATAAACAAATGTAAAAGCAGACTATAAGGAAAATAGGTGGATGGATGGAATTTATTAAAACTGGAGGGGCAATTTAAACCTTTCAGACGCAATATTTGTATTTATCGTTGAAGTAGTTCCTCTTATAAAACCTTCAACTCGATGATGATACCCTTTACAAAATAGTCCGCTTGATCCTTCATTGACTTTTCGGTTAACTCGGTCTATTCTAGTTTCTCCTAATCATAATTCCGGAAGTAAATAAAAAAAGAAAGTTATTCCACTATCTATGAATTAAGGATAAGTACCAAAAGTGGAGATTTACCAGCGTTTATAAATATCCCAAGACTTTTTGCTTTTAATGTCATTTGGCGGATAGGTAAAAAGTTGAAAATATTCTTTTACATATGGGGTTTGCCAAGTATCTAGATAATCCAAAAGCTTACATAAGAATTGAACAATTTTATAAACATACATCACAGAGTGCTTTTGCTTAATAGGTAACGAGAGCTCTTCGTTTAAAAAACCAGTGACACTATCTATCTTCTTACCTTGTGGCCCCCTTACATCAACAAAAAAGATATCGTCCAAACGGGAGCCGACTTCTTTAATTGCCTTTCCCTTTTGGGCTGAACGCGTGGTGGAGTGCCTTCTTAAAATCTCCTCATTGATTTCTGCGTTCCAATCCTCCAAGGGTTTTATATTTTTCGTATCTGGCCCCTGTAACTGATCAAGATTACTATATCGAGAAGTTTTAGCAAACAATGTGAAAAAGCCCAGGATCAGTTCAAATATTGGGTCACTAGAAAGTTCCTTATAAAGATCGCTACAAGTAATTTCATCGGCAATGCTTTGGGCATGAGCATATAATTTGTCAATATCATGGCTAAACTTTTTCAGGTAACCATCCGGAGGAAAAGAGTCGTTGTTTAATCTTCGATAATTGAAAATAAGAATCAATTTTAAAAGACGTTCAATGCCTATCGTAAGCATAAAAAAAGACTGTAACCCATATCCATTTCTGCTAAAGTGACTCTTGCCCAGGAGGGTAAGCCCTTGAGCAATTGATGTTCCTGCTAAGGAACATTCAAGGTGTATTAAATATTCTCTGTCTTTGTTTAAACTCATAATTCTAAATATAAAGTGGTAAGGATTTTATTTCAAGAAAAGAGCGTTGGGTAAATATTATTATACATTTAATAATTTTATACAAATTATAATAATCGAATTAATTTGCATGATTAAACAGTACAACATTAATTTTTAGCACATAAAGTTTTTAAACAATATTTATTATTTGATGGAAAATAGAGTTTACTACGGACAATATTCGCTCAAGCATTGGATAGATCTGATTCTAAAAGGTAATATTATACTTCCAGAGTATCAACGATTTTTTGTATGGGACGAAACAAAAGTGAGGACAATAATTGAAACTTTCAGGAAAAAGCAATTTGTTCCCCCTATAACAATTGGTGCATTTAAAGATGGTGATACGAACAAAAATCTCATCCTTGATGGCCAACAAAGATTAACAAGTATATTATTGGCCTTTCTTGGCCTCTTTCCTGATCAGGCAACTTTTAAAGCCTCTATTGAGAGGATTAGTGATGACAATGATGATGAAGTGGAAGTGGAAGAGGAAAACCTGGATAACATTCTCGAATGGAACTTCAAAATGTTAACTGACAAAGGAAAGAACAGAGCGGATATACTAGAGAAAATTATTGCTGGCAATTACAAAGTTGTCAACTTTAGTATTAACGAAGAATTTCTGAAAAAGACTTTCCTTGGATTCTCCTATTTAGTGCCAAACACTATAGATAAACATCAACAACTTAAGTTCTATTCTTCTGTCTTCAGAAATATTAATATTCAGGGTGAGGCATTACTAGCGCAGGAAAGTAGGGCTTCTCTTTATTTTCTGAACGAAAGTCGAAAGCCATTCTTTGACCCAGACTTCAGCAGGTCTTTGGTCGTAAAAAATTTCAGTACTGAAACTAAAGCAGACTTTGTGCGATTTCTCTCTTTATTGTCCCAGTACGCTAAAGATGGGGGGAGTGACAGAATTGCCAGGGGATATAAGCCCAAGATGGAAAAATACTATGAAGAATATATCTATTCTGTGGTTGGAGAGCAGAATTCACCGCTTTTCAAGGAATTTTCCGAAATATTCCCCACTGGCGAGTTTATGCCACGGATGGAACGTTTAGGGAACGCTATTAACGAACTGCATATTCCTAGGCAGTATAGTTCCATTATTGAAATAGATATGTACCTGTTTGGACTAATCTATGCCATAGTGTTTGAGAATCAGACCCACGATTCAACGAGAAGCATAGAACTATGTACTGAGGTAGAGGCAGAAATAACTGCGTTCAAAGCAGTAGATGCACATAAGAAAGCTCCAGGAGCACTGAAGTATTTAAAGGCTCGCATCGATGCATCAATTGAAATTTATTCAAAGTACACAAATGGGTAAACATACTGACTTCATCTTGTCGCCGGTTACCGATATTCTGAGCGACTTGGTTTCTGCCAATGCAGGTATAGGCAACGGGATTGAAACCTATCCTTTGAGCGAATATATCATGCAATCTGTATTCTTGAAAATGACAGGTTTTCAAGAACAAAAAATGAAATGTATCTGTTGGGAATTAGCAACAAATGACTATCAATACAGATATGATAGGTATACTAAAAAGACGCTAGGGGAATGTTCTACCTACGGGGATAAGCAAGATATTTATAAAGATCTGGTCAATGCCATCAAGCATATTAAGTACGATTTTGATCCGGAAACAGAGATCAATAGGGGCGAATTGCGTAGAAGTACATTTACTGCAATCAGAGACCTACTACTAAACTCAAATCTATCAAGTTGGACAGAAAGTAGTTTCTTAGAATTTGTTAGCAATGGCGCTTTCTTTACAGCGAAGCAGTTTGCGACTAAGTCTGATTTGTTGGTAAATGTTCTACAAGATAAATATAAATTATTGTATAATCACAGGAACAGATGCGCTCATAATACATTGTCGTATCAGGAGAATCTACCAACACTTAAGACCCTTCTTAGCACAAATTTCAAAGATGATAATTATTTTGTGAGGTTTGGATTATTGATCTTGATTGATAAGGTCTTCATTGCGTTGTATGAAAAATACCTGGGGGTGCAAGAATCCGATCTCATATATTAGATTTTCAAAAATAAACGATTCTTCTAGTCTTTCTGTCGATTGGCTATTTTGTTCTATTTCAAAAGAGAAACTTTAAAAGTAAAAAATCCTCAGCTGGGCGGAAGCCTAACTGAGGATTTGAAAAAAATAGAATTTTGAAATATTAGCAGCTAATTGGTCAATGTATAATGAACAACAATCGACCAATCGCCTTCCTGATGATCGTATAATTTTTCTTTTCCACCAGTAGGGAATACCTTGAATTTTAAATGTAGCTGATCTTCTGATTTAGATTCGTTCCCGGCATCTTCAGCATCATCATCCAATCCAATGAATAAGGATACAACCTCGGCACTACCTAACCCACCCAAAAAAAAGTTTACTGGAATTGATGCACTGTTACCGTCATACTTGTTTTCACCACCATGCCATGAATCCTTATTATCGGACTCAGCTTCTTGTTTGATGGAGGCTCCAGCTCTATAATCTCCGCTTTGTGGAGTTTTTCTCAAATCAATTTTGGACACCATTAATGAATAAACTGGGGCAGCAAATTGCATTGTTTCTGAATACTCCTCAAATTGAAAAGATTCATTAATTACAGCATGCGCATTCAGGTAATCGTTAATCTCCTTTTCAATGCGCTTGCATGAAATAAGAAAGGGCTTTTCCGTTACATGTATAGTAATCAAGTCTTGATTAATTGTGTAAGATGCTTCAAAAGTGCCTAGGGGAGTTTTGGCTTTAAAAGAACCACTGGTAGTATCTCCAGTAAATGTTCCATTTTGGCTTAACACTGCCTGCTTTAGCTTTTCTACAAGCTCTTCTTTGGGCTTTGTGCAATTGATTGAAATTTGACAACTCATAGGTAATAGATTAGTGCCTACTTTGTAAAACGGTGTTCGGCTATTCCGTGTTATTTATGGAGTTGGATATGTAATTTATCACGACAGATTATAGCAATCCTCTTAGTCAATGAGCCCTACCATTACTTACTATAGAAGGCGTTCAAGTTATAGCTGAGTCCAAATCCTATCCAGGGAACAGGTAGTGCATGGTAGTTCAAGTTTGTACTTTCTGGACCATAGCCAAAGTCCCATCCTCCAAATAGACCAATGTTCACATTTGCTATCCCAAACATCAAACCTATTCCCGGAGTAATAACACCGATAGTACTTTTCTCATTAACTTTCAATGGATTTTTTCCTGTATTGGTATTGGCGGTATCCAATGTTGCGGTCGACAAACTTAGAAATCCTCCGATCTGAAAGTTTGTTGGGGTTAAAGAAACCCATTTCTCACCCTCATAGCGCAATCTTGTCTTCCCCCATAAGGTCCATCCGACAAATGCTCCAAGATTTAAATCGGCCGTAAATTCATGGTCATAAGAATTGCCATTTTTCTTTCCGCCCATGCGATACTTGATAGGTATTGTTATTGGACCGACATCCCACTTATGAGTATTGAAAGGGAAGAAATCTCTATTTTGAGCAATTAGCTGATAATCCGAATTTCTATCGAAATGATCTACTAAGAAGTAATCAATTTTGGTAGTATCCTTTTTATTCAACACCTCAATATAATTGGCATATTTAAACCATTCTTTGTTTTCAAACTTGTGACGATTCTTCTCTTTAAATTTCTCGTACATGTAAACATCCCCAACCGAAATACGATTTTGGAGTATAATAGTATCTACCGTTTTATCAGGCTTAATTTCTTTATCATAAATATGGTACTTCCTTCCTTTCGCAATAGTATTTTTATGATTGAGCAAATAATTTACGTGCATAATTGAAGGATCTCTTTCATCGATAGCCAGATTGGCCCAGCCTCCACTATGGGGATACAAATCAAAGTCAATTTCTTTATTACCTTGTATAATGGTAGTTGTGTCACCCACAACAATTTCTGAAGTCACTGTATTAATGACAACCAGATCATTTTCATCCTTCGTTTTGATTTCGGATACTGTTTTTAATTTTGCCCCTTGAGGAACCGGATAAGGGAAATTTTTAATCGTCGAAATTTTATTGACATGGTACTCATTTCTAACCCAAATACGCTGTTTAAGTACTGTTTGAGCTAACGTTGAGAAAGAAAATGACAAAAGGAAGGAGATTACACACTTATGCACTTATAAAAAGGGAGAATCGTTTGAATTATTGTTTTTGTAGATATGACAAAACTAGACAAATGCCGTTCTTTACTGAAATAAGGTTTCATAGCAAATAGGATTTAGGCGGATACAATATATTATTAATTTTAATATTATTATAATTATAAATATATAGTCGCACTCGCCCAACCCTTCCTGCTGGTAAAGAATTATGTATTTTTCGAACACGTCAAAAACTAAACAACTAATTAATATCCCTATCTTTGAAGCACCAATCAATTAATGGCTGCTCAGACTCTAAATAACGAAAAATGGCTACTTCAACAGGTAGCATTAGGTGACAAGCATGCCTTTAACCAGATACTGGAACACCATCGAGCGAAGCTGTACAATTACCTTTTTCGCATTACGAAATCCCCAGAAGTTTCCGAAGAATTAGTCATGGATATATTCCTAAAGCTCTGGTTTGGAAAGGAACTAATCAGTGAAATAGAGAACCTGGACGCCTTTCTCCACAAGGTCGCTTACCATAAAGCGCTCAGTTTCCTTCGGCTCACTTCTCGCCGCAAAAACCTTCAAAAGCTTGTCCTCTATAATATGTCAACTTCCGCTGAAAACACTGCTATCGAAAGGATAGCTGAGGCGGATTACAAAGCCTTGTTACGCCGGGCTATCCAACAACTATCTCCACAACAAAAGCTAGTTTTCTCCTTAAGTCGGGAAAGCGGCCTAACCCATGATCAGATTGCTGAAAGGCTAAAACTGTCCCCTAACACGGTAAAAAACCACATGAGCGACACCCTTCATTCTATTCGCAAGTATATGAAAGTCAATAACATTGATACATTCTTACTATTCTCATCCTTTCTCGCAAAATAAATTTCTCAAAAAAAAATAGGCACTGAACTAGTCGTATGCTTTTGTTCGTGGCGTCATATGAGGGACAAATCGAAAAAAATGTCGACAAACCCAATACGCTTACAATACTTATTTGACAAATATGTCCACAATACCTGCACCAAACAGGAATTGAAAGAGTTCTGGCAACTGGTATCTGAACTTTCTGAGGAAGATATTTTGCCAGATTCCTTACACGAACTATACCAGCTAAAACAGGCGGGTCCACAGCCATCTGATCAAGTGGATTGGGGGAAGTTTAATCAGAAACTACAGCAGAAAATGGCGGAGGCAGAAATCGATTACTCCCAATTCAAGGTAAAACGAGATATCCCTTGGAAACCTTTACTTATTGCAGCGACTTTACTCTGTATTGTAGTGCTAGCTTGGATTTGGAAGGCTCCATTTGCTAAGCATACCGGCGAACATTCAATAGCCAATAAATCCACCATTCATCAAGTCATTACCCTACCCGATGGCACACTCGTTACTTTAAACACTGGGAGTAAGTTGGACTACCCCGCTTCTTTCAGTGGAAATTCGCGGGAAGTCTATCTTATGGGAGAAGCCTATTTTGATGTAAAACACAATCCGGAAAAGCCTTTCCTGGTTCATACTGGAAAGTACATCACTAAAGTATTAGGAACGGCCTTTAACATTAAAGCTTATATGCAGGATTCGGAAGTTGCCGTGACTGTCGTTCGGGGAAAAGTTCAGGTATCGGACAACAAGAATCAGGTCTTAAGTACGCTACTCCCTAATGAGCAGTTGGTGGTCAATAAACAAACAGGCACCTTCCGCCAAGAGAAAACCCTTGCTGCCAAAATCATCGAATGGAAAGCGGAAGACCTCGTATTTGAAGACATTACATTGGGCGAAGCCGCCATTCAAATCAGTCACCGATTTGGCGTTGAAGTCAAATTTGACAATGAAGCCTTGCGCAATTGCAGGTTTACTGCCAGCTTCCAAAGCGAAGGAATAGCACTAAAAGAAGTTATGGATGCCATTACCATACTAACCAGAAGCCGATGGAAAAAAGAAAACAACACAAGCATTCTTCTCGAAGGGGAAGGTTGTAAGTAAAAAAATGGCTACAGGAGTTGGGAACCTGTAGCCGGTTTTAAACATTATTTGGGAACATCTAAAACTACTGCAAGGTATGAAAAAACATGCCATGAATCGGCTATGCACCATTGTGCTCTATGCCTTCTCATCAAAACGTCGACTTATTATGAAAATCAGTGGCTTTTTACTCCTGTTACTGACGTCCACCACTTTACTATTGGCGAACCATTCTATGGGACAAGACCTGGATGTAAAAGTTACTATTGAACTAAAGGGAGAACCGCTTTCATCAGCATTTAAGAAAATCGAGAAGCAAACCCATTTTCGTTTCGGGTTTGTTTCCAGTGAGATTTCAGCATACAAGACAATGTACCTGAAATCCGAAGCTCGCACCTTAAAACACACCCTCGAATTATTGTTGGCCAACACAAACCTCAAGTATGTTCATAGTGGTAGATCCATCCTGGTGGTAAAGGAAACAAAGGATAAAAAGACAGAAGAAAAACCAACTTCTTTCACCGCCCAAAGCACAGACAGTATCATACCAATAAAAGGTAGGGTATTAAATAAAGCGGGATTGCCTTTAGTGGGGGCCACGGTATCTATAAAGGGGGAGGCAAAAAGCACAAGTACAAATGCGAACGGTTTTTTTGAACTGGAAAACAAAAAAAACCAGATCACATTGACAGCATCCTTTGTAGGGTATTCGATAAAAGATGTCACAGTTCATTCAGGCACACAAGTCACAATAGTACTGGACCAAAACACATCCGAATTGGACAATGTGGTGGTGATCGGATACGGCCAAACCACCAAGCGATTTAATACAGGAACTGTGAGCAAAGTAACGGCTGCTGAAATAGAAAAACAACCGGTAGCAAACCCATTAGCCGCTTTAGCCGGAAGAGCTTCAGGTGTAGTAGTAACGCAGACCAGTGGAATACCAGGTGCAGGCTTTACCGTGCAAATACGAGGACGCAACTCCATCAATAACACTAGCAACCCTCTATACATTGTGGATGGCGTGCCATTTAGCAATAATACGCTCGATCTTATAAGCAACACTGGCCCTACACAACAGAGTCCCTTTGCTAGTATCCCACCGTCTTCTATTGAAAGCATCGAGGTTTTGAAGGATGCTGATGCTACAGCGATATATGGTAGCCGGGGAGCCAACGGTGTGATACTCATTACCACAAAAAAAGGTAAAACAGGTACTCCAAGCGTCAATTTCAATGTTTACACAGGAATTGGACAAATCGCACGACGAATGCCGCTCCTCAATACGCAACAATATCTTGCTATGCGTAAGGAGGCATTTGTAAACGATGGAGTAACAATGACACCGGCTAACGCATCCGACATTTTAGTCTGGGACCAAAATAAATATACTGATTGGCAAGATTTGTTGACTGGAGGAAATGCCTCCCAAACGGATGCAACGGCCTCAATTTCCGGCGGAAATCAGCAAAATCAATTTGTGGCCTCCTTAAACTACCGCCGGGAAACCACTGTTTTCCCAGGTAACTATAGCGACAACAAAGGAGCACTTCGAGTAAACCAGTCTCACACCTCCATCAATAAGCGATTTACAATGAATACGACAATCGCTTACTCTTTTGACAACAACCTTTTACCGATTAATGACGCTGCTAGATTTAATATATATACCCCCCCCAATGCCCCAGGGCCTTATGACAGCCAGGGAAATGTACTTTGGTCTGACCCAAAGGGTGGTTCTACGTACAATAACCCAATGGCAAGCTCTTTAACTTCTTACTCTGGAAAAACGGCTTTCTTCCAAGCCAATAGTAGCCTACATTACAATATTTACAAAGGCATTCAATTCCTTCTCAATCTAGGATATTCAGATATGCGACTGGACCAAGTTTATATTTGGCCAAAGGCTTCAATAGATCCTTCTCTAAAACTTGAAAGCTCTTCTAAGTTTGGGAATAATGCTTTGCGCACCTATATCATAGAACCACAATTTCATTATGTATTGCAAACAACCAACTCTAAGCTGGATGCAATTCTCGGTACTAGCTGGCAACAAGAGTTGAATCAAGGAAATTTGATTAACGCCACTGGCTATTCTTCCGAAGCGCTGCTCGGAACCCCCAGTGGAGCATCAAATATAACCACTACAGGTAATTATACCCAATACCGATATAACGCGGCATTCGGGCGCATTAACTATCAGCTAAAGCAACGATATATTATTAACCTATCTGGCAGAAGGGATGGCTCTTCCCGATTCGGGCCGGGAAATCAATTTGCAAATTTTGGAGCAGTCGGTGTTGGATGGATTTTTTCAGAAGAATCTTTTCTGAAAAATTGCACTAGTTGGTTGCCCTTTGGCAAATTAAAAGCTAGTTATGGAAGCAGTGGCAATGACCAAATTGGCGATTATGCCTACCTGAATACCTGGAATGCCACACCAAGCAATTATCAAAGTACTGGGGGATTAATCCCAGGAAATCTATATAATCCAGATTATGCATGGGAAGTGAATAAAAAGCTCGAAGCCAGCATAGAGTTTGGCTTCCTTCAGAACCGCCTTTTGTTTACAACAAATTATTTCCGCAATAGAAGTGGTAATCAATTAATCGACTATACATTACCCGCACAAGCTGGGCGCAGTAAAGTAACGCGAAATCTTGGAGCATTGGTGGAGAACACAGGCTGGGAATGGGAAATAAGCGGAGACCCTATTCAGACAGCAAACTGGCATTGGCAAATATCCATGAACCTCACTTTACCCCGCAATAAACTATTAGCCTACCCTGACCTTGAATCGTCTTCAGATGCAAGCAAATACGTTGTTGGACACCCCCTTGATATCAAAAAGCTTTTTGTCTATGAAGATGTAGATCAACAAACAGGTCTTTACAAATTTAAAGGCACAATTAGACCAAAGGACCAAACTGCCATTATAAATCTTACCACGAAATACTATGGTGGCATTTCGAATACCGTTACATATAAGGATGTTGAACTCAGTTTTCATGTCCAAGTCGTTAATCAAATGGGGGAAGACTATATGACAACTTTATCCTCATATGTGCCCGGCACAATGAATAATCAGCCAACCTACGTTCTTGATCGCTGGAGAAAAACTGGCGACCAAACAGACGTTCAACGTTTTACCCTAATTACTGCCAGAACTCCATATTCAAATTTCATTAGCTCAAATGGAGCTTATAAAAATGCCTCATTCCTAAGGTTTAAGAATTTAACCGTCGGCTATAATGTGCCTAGTAGTCTAGTTAATAAAGTTCATCTTGAGCGCGCACGCTTGTATGTTCTTGGCCAGAATCTCTTCACAATTACCAAATACCGTGGGATAGATCCCGAAAATAGAAATCTAGGACTGGCTCCATTACGCATTTTGACAGCGGGGTTACAGGTTACGTTTTAAACTATAAAATTAGCTTTTATGAAATTCACTCATATACTTCTTATCATAGTCATACTAAATTTCTCTTGCTCAAAGTTTATAACCATTGATCCGCCACCCAATAGGGTTTTATCAGACTTAGCCTTTTCTGACGATATAGGAGCTACGGCTACAATGGTCGGTATATACTCTGACATCATGCAACTTCCCAAACCTTTAAGTGGATTGTCAGGAATCTATGGGAGCTGCTTGTCTGATGAGCTTATCTCGGGCCAATTACCATATAAGGATTTTTACGAAAATGAGGTATTATCATCCTCTTTGGAACTAAACTCATTCTGGAGCTTTTTTTATGCCACTATTTACAATGCAAATTCGGTCATCTCAGGTTTAGAAAAGTCCAAGACTGTAAGCGAAAGGTCGCGGAACCAGCTTACTGGAGAAGCATTATTTGTACGAGCACTAAACTATTTTTATCTGGTTAACTATTTTGGACCAGTACCGCTAGCTGTCAGTACAGACTACAAGGTCAATGCAACCCTACCCAGAGCAGCAACTAAAACAATTTACAGTCAGGTAATTAAAGACCTGCAAAGTGCGATAAAATTATTGCCTGAAACATATGTCACTCCTGAACGGGCACGGCCTAATCAATGGACAGCTCAGGCATTGCTCTCAAGGATATATCTTTATACTGGTCAATGGAAGGAAGCGGAGGCAACAGCTACAGCCATCATCCAATCTGGAACATATAGCTTGGAATCCAGCCTTCAAAACGTGTTCCTCAAAAATAGTAACGAAACTATTTGGCAACTAACATTGATTCCGTTCAATAACTATACTTGGGATGCCATTTTTTATATCCCATATAGTACTACAACAATTCCCAACTTTTATTTGCAGGATAATATAAAGGATGGGGCTCAAAAAAATGATCTACGATTGAAATCCTGGATAGGTCCCAATATAATTAATGGACAAGATTATGCCTATCCATATAAATATAGAAACGATGCTGATGCTTCGACAAAAACGGAGTATTACGTAGTATTTCGTTTAGCGGAACAATATCTTATACGCGCAGAAGCAAGAGCCCAACAAAACAATACAGAAGGAGGCGCTAAGGATCTAAACATGCTACATCCAAGAGCAGGTCTGCCAGATTTGCCCATTGATATGTCTAAGGTATCATTTATGGATACTTTAAAAACAGAACGCAAGGCGGAGTTGTTTTGTGAATGGGGTCATCGTTGGTTTGATCTAAAACGATGGGGCATTACGAGCAGCATTTTGGCGCCAGTTAAAGGAAGTAACTGGCAGGCTGCAGATACATTGCTTCCAATACCTGAGGCTCAAATTTCTGCAAACCCTGCCCTTTTACATATTGAAGGCAATTAATGCCGTAAAATTCTGCGCCGTTCGATAAAAATAAAATTTAAGACCGATGAACGTAAAAATTGTATTTGCAATAATATTTATCCATTGTACGCTTACTTCTTTTGGACAACAGACCA
The DNA here is from genome assembly GCA_031546985.1 of Chitinophagaceae bacterium. Taxonomy (GTDB): domain Bacteria; phylum Bacteroidota; class Bacteroidia; order Chitinophagales; family Chitinophagaceae; genus JAVBJN01. The sequence continues at coordinate 63,658 of JAVBJN010000044.1, read as the reverse complement.
CGCATGTTAGGACAATTATACAGGGGAAACTCCCACAATCATCCAACAACATTGGGCGTATTGATTTATACAATAGTCCATATCCCAGCTCCAGTATGCAATTCAAAATAGATTCAGGGACATTTAAGATCGACACTCAACTATCCCGAATACAATATTTCAATTTGATACTTCCTTCAACTGGAAAACAAAATCTAATCTATACACTGGAGCGCCCAAATACCGAACGAATGAGTTTTTTCCTTGAGCCAGGGGATAGTATTTCTGTTAATGTATTGGAAGATAGGGAAATGAGATTCTCTGGAAATGGAGCTACCAAATTAAATTGTATTTGGGCTCTTGCAAAAGAGCGCCTAAAATTGGGCAAATGCAATACGAATATTGATAGCACCTTGGCATACTTTGATCGTCTTGAATCTGGTTATCAAGAAATACTACAAAGACATAAAAAAAACGTGTCAGAGTTAGCCTATAAACTAATAAAGGCTGACATTAATGGGCGTGTTATGGCTGGGAAATTAAACGCCATACAGAGCCTATCTGAGACAGATAAAGTAAGTGCAAAAAAGTATTTTCAAAAACTCAAATTAGAAAATAAAATCAATAGAAATGAAATAGAATTAACCTCAGCCGTACTACGAAGTGCTATATTAACTTTTGCCAGCCTGAGAACATCTCTTAGGTATCCTGAAAAAGTGAATACAGGGTGGTTAGTTTATGCTTACATAAAATCCAAATATAACGGAAGGTCAGCAGCTCTATTATTGCATGATTATACAGAAGGACATATTAAAGAAGACACATTTGACACAACTATTGCAGATAAGGTAATGGTCGATTTCAAAAAGATTGCTGGCAACAAACCAGAATACCAATCTCTGATCATGTATTATCAATCTGCTCGAAAAAATTTAGTTCCTGGAGCTGAAGCATTCAATTTTACATTGAAGGATAGCAGCGGGAAATCGTGGAAGCAAACTGATTTTAAGGGAAAAGTTGTTGTTCTGGATTTTTGGTTTTCGGGATGCGGGGGTTGCAGGTTATTAAAACAAAGAATGGATACCACTATTATGCTTTTACGAGACATAAAAGAGATTCAATTTGTATCAATTTCACCAGATGCGAAGCGGAATTGGTGGATTGAAAGCCTTCAGTCAGGGGATTATACTTCTAATGAATCCATAAACTTGTACACAGGTGCCGAAAGTTATGATCACCCAATAATCAAACATTATCAAATCGAGAGCTATCCTACCTTGATTATAATAGATAGAAATGGGAATATTGTGGAATCAAGAGTGCCCAATTCTATTCTTTTTACCCCCAAAGATTTAGCTCAGAAAATAAGGGAGGTCGCAGAAAGGCCATTAAGCAAATCATTGGTAGAAAAGGATTCAATATAGTCTTCGTACAAAACCAGGACACCCCCATCTGTGACAGCAAAATCTCTAATATGCCTATCGGATTTGGGAATGTAAAAACTGAACCTGTACACTAAAGTAGCCACATCATATACATCAATAGTGAAATTATCATCAAAAACACTTTGCACTTGATTGGCCGCCATTATAGTTGAAACCACAAAAAAACTTCCATTATAAAGAGCCCCAAGTTGATGTAATATTAATTTGGGGCCTTTAGTTGTAATCTGTTTATGAATGCCTTTTTCTTCAGTAAAAGCAGAGGTTATACTAGGTTTTGTCAAACTATCAATGGTAAAAGCGACTTTTCCTGATTGCAAGTTTGTGTCAAATACGAATATTGAATTCATTTTGTAGTATGGATATATACAGCTACCGCTTTCACGATCATAGAAAAGCATCCCGTCAGTTTGTAGGCCACCATCTCCAAATAAAGTAGAAATATTCATTTCCTTTTTTATGTCCAAAGTCGAAAGCCTAACTGAATAAAAAAGTTGATCCTCTACATCATTTGAATATGCTCTAACTACGCAAAGGTCAGGACTTATTGGAACCGCTCTTGTATACATAAACGGAAGGCGATGTGGCACCATTTTTTTTGTGGAAAGCGTGCCAGTATAAATCGTCTTTTCATTTGGAGAAAACAAGTAAATAAATGGGGAATCTATTCTGGTATGAAAGTCTCCCCCAACGTTTTTTAACATAGTACTATCCGGCAAAGCATATTCAGCAACTGAACCAGTTAAATAATTTACATCCATTAGATTCTCAGCTCTCATACTAGTCACAAATAATCTACTATTTGTAATCCCAGCAATACGCAGCGTTTTTGATTTTAGCCTTATTCGTTGATGCTGTTCAATAACAACATGCTTCATTTCACGAGTAAACTGTCCTTCAGGCGGTTGTCCACGTGCCATCATAAATCTTACAACTACGATTACAAGCAATGCTAATCCTATTATGATTATCAATTGTCGTTTCATATCCATAAATAATAGAGTTAAAATGCTTGCAGAGGTTAATTATTAGAAATTAGCAAGCCGCCATAAAGGCGGCTTGCTAACAGGTTAAGGAAGTTTCTGATAGCGTGTTGCATCTTGCACACCATTTGTAAAATGGATTGCACAAATGGGATTTTGCTGTACACGGCAGTTTGAAGCAACTTCAGCATCAGTCATAGGAGTTCCACTTGGGTTGAACCAGCCATTGAGAGTGCTACTGGTAGCAAATGCGCTTACTGCGCCCAGCAGGGCAAAGGCCACGAGGCCGAGTTTCAGATGTTTTTTCATGATAAATGATTTTGGAAAATAGATATGCCTACTCTAATACAGGTTTTCGGCTTTCCCTGTTTATAGCTATAAAAAATTTGGAGTATTGTTTGACAGCTTATTGCCTATTAGCTTCGCAGCAAGACAGCTTCACTGCTGTGGTTTTGCTTACTTGTGTTTGACAACAGAATTGCGCCGATTGTCAACCCAACAAAAACAAGATTAAAGACTAAATGCTGCTCCCAAGTCATTTTGGAAATTATCCCACCACACGAGCAAGGTATAAAGTAGCTGTAGTTGAGTATGGCATAAATGTACCCGCTAAATAGCAGCAATAGAAAGAGGGAACTGTATAGCCCAATCATACGGCCAAGTCTAGTTATTAAAACCATTGCAGTAATCAGTTCCACTGCGGGTACCAACCAGCCAACCCATTCTGCATAGCCAGTTGTGTATGGCGACTTTTCAAGCTGCGAAACAAATGTGCCATAATCGAGTAGTTTACTCACTGCCACATACACCCATAGTAAGACGAGTAACGCACACACAATTTCAACTGAGATCTTTTTCATAGTAGAAGGCTTTGGTTGTACAAGCAACAACTCCATTCATCTTCTAATCCCATTGCTGATAGTCTTCTTCCGGTTTGTAAAGTCAAAGTGAAGCACTTTTTTCAATACTTCCAAACCAAGGGTCTAGTAAAAGCCTAGTAGATTTTGGCCTAATCTATTGGTTTTAACAAGATTAAATTCAGTATCTTTTTTATTCACAACCCTATTAAAAGACGATTTTATCCTTCTTTTTTCATTTTATTGATACGTGCGGCCATCCGGTAATAAAGCTTTCCAATGGCATCTAAGGTAACTGCATTGGAAACAAACAATGATGTATAAAAGTGTTCAATAGAGAGCGCCTCATCCGCATTTTTGTGAGCAAGCCTTATATTTTCAACCACAAATCGCGCAATGCCTTTTTTCATGCTGGATTTTATTATCCCTTCTTCCATGAATAACCGGAAGACCAACGCAAGTTCTTTAACAGAAAGCGTCGTTACAATCTTGCCTGCCTTCTCATACTCCTCAAATTGCTGGTTAATAAATTCAAGAAGATTGTCAATACACAATTGAAGCACAAAAGACTTTTTCATCCAGACTACATTTTCACGGGGACTTTTTTCTAACTTCTTTTGAATCTGTTCGCAAGATTTTCGGTGAGCCAGCAAATATTTCTTTAACGAATGTCCATCCTTTGTGTTCACCGTTACCCGTAAAAAAGACTGTAGTATTCGATCCTTTTCTTCCAACATATCTTGCTGCCAGTCAGGACTATTCTCCAGCGCTGTTTTAGAATCCGACAACAACTCAATGCAAGCATTCTCCAGATTAGACATTTCGTATTTCATAGGATAATGGTTTAGGTTGAACAACTGTATCATTCGGAATTACACATCGTATTTTTACGAATAATCAACCGGTTAATTAACGGATATACATGACAAAAATATAAAAATAAATAAATTGGCTACTTCGTATACATACTGAAAAATAATACAATATACAAAACCCTCCAGTTCGCTAATTTTCCCTCCTGCCAGTTGGACAATTGTTTAGAATAATTACATTTGACCATAATTACCAAGAACAGGATCCTCACATTCGTATCTTTTTGATTTTATTACCCCTTCCCACAAGCCAATTGTTAAACCAAAAATCAAATTTGTATGCTACGTTATTGGACTACTTTTTTTGAAATTCAACTAGACAGAAGCAAGCCGATTTACAAACAAATCGCTTCAACCATTGAACATGAAATTGATCGCGGCCGCCTGGCAAAAGACATGGTTATGCCCGGCTCCAGGGAGCTTGCGCAACACCTGAAAGTAAGTAGGGACAGTGTTGTACAAGCCTATGACCTATTAATCAGTATTGGTAAACTATATACTGAAAAACAGAAAGGAACCTTTGTCAGTGAAGTAAAAAAGAAAAAATCAACCGCCGCATCGCCTAACAAATCACAACTGTCATCTTCTCCAACTTTTTCATTCAACCGTTTCACCGACGCACCTGATACAGAAAGAATGCCAAAAGGAAACTGGCTGTACAAATTCGATGATGGTCTGCCCGATCCGATGCTAGCGCCACTTATCCCATTCACCAGCACCTATAAAAGAATTTTCAATCAACAAGCTCGGTTGAAAAAGCCCGATTTCTTCAATAGGGAAGTAGTTTATAAATTGATGGAATCGATAACCCACATGCTTCACCAACAGCGAGGCATGACTATTTCGCCCAGTCAGTTGTGTTTTATTGTTGGCAAAGAAATGGCCTTGCGCCTGGTTGTACAAGCGCTCATCAAAAAAGGAGAATACATTGCCATAGAGGAGCCTGGTTCAGCGAAAGTTTATCACATCTTACGCAATGCAGGTGCGCAACTGGCTATCTTGCCCACAGACAACAATGGCCTTCAAACCGACTCACTCGAGTTGCTCTGCAAACAAAAAAAGATAAAAGCAGTATATGTGAATCCTCGTTGTCAATATCCCACTACGGCAACCTTATCGCCAGAAAGGAGGTCTGAATTAATTGGTTTGGCTGAAAAATACAAGTTCGCCATAATAGAATCCGACTACGACCAGGAATTCACCTACGAGCCGTTGCTACCGCTAGCCGCTTCCGGCCACAGCAATATCATCTATATGGGCGTAATCAACCAAACGCTCCCTCCATTGAGCCTTATGAGTTTTGTTACGGGACCGGAGCCATTCATTCAATCTCTTCAAACACTGTACAGAGGTGTTATGCAGGAGGATCTCATATTAGGTCAAGCTGCAGTAGCTCTACTTGAGGAAGGTGTAATAACACATTTCAACCGCAAAGCACAACATCTTTATCTTGAAAAACGCGAGTTGATTTCATCTACCATCCGGGCTTATTTCAATAATTCATTCTCCTTTTCAATTCCTAAAGCTGGCCTTGCTATCTGGGGCATACACCGCAATTTCTCAAATGGACATTCACTTCCTGAATACCTGCAACGACATGGAATATGGGTTCCAACTATCAGTAAAATGACATTTGGTGAAATCCATCCTCAAACTGTCCGCTTAGGCTTTGGATCGTTATCACTTCCAGATATTGAAAAATCTATAAAAAGTTTATCAACCATACTCCTTAAAACCTTTTGGCCGATGTTGTATTGCATCCCACTGGCCTACTTCTATTGTTGCTAACCTTAAAGATTCTTCCTATGGAAAAAACAATGACTGCCTTTACTGATGATTTATGCAAACGTCTCCATGCAGAGTTGAGAGACACCGAAGCATCTTCGGCCAACACAATGCAGCACGCACAGCGGGCGGTGCATGTTATTCAACAATACCTTCAGGAATTGAAGCAGTTTATTGTTGATAATGGTTTCGCCGATGCTTCAGAAGAGATTCGCTTTTTCAAGGAGATCAAACCAGATATTTATAAACTGTTCATCTATCATCTACGGATCTTTGAGATAGAAACGCAAAAGCCTACCGGTGGTACCGAATTTTTGAAGAAACATTTTGAGCGTCACCTTAAATTGGTCGGTCAACATTTTATCCGACATAAAGATTTTTATCAGTACTACCGCAGCGGAGCAACACATATGGATGAACAATATTTTATGCGCCCCAAAGATCAACCCACCTTCTTTGTCAGCGAATATCATGGGCTTATAGACAAACAGTTTTATACTACTTACGGCTTCATCGCTTCTAAAATTAAGGCCGGTGAAATGATCCAGGAATATTTGATGACAGAGTTAATCAAGATCACCGCTCCCCAATACATTTTACCCAACCCAATAAAAACAGCAACAAACCTGGAGTGGTCTGCCCCTAAAGTAGCTCTGGTTGAGCTTTCCTATGCACTTTATGCGGCTGGCGCTGTGTACCCGGCAACTACAGATGTAAAGAAAATTGCAGAAACACTTTCGGTTATGTTCAATACTCCCCTTGGCAACATTTACAAAATGTATGAGGAGATCCGTCTCAGAAAGAAGAACAGAACTCCTTTTTTGCAGGCATTAATCCAAAATCTCAATCAGAAAATGGATTTTGATGATGAGTATGCCCGGTAATGAACTTCTGCAAGTCCTTGATACACAATACTAATATTTTTATTTCCGTTTTACTAATATTTTTAGCAAACTTTGGGGCGTGATGTACCTCAACTGCAAGACATATTATAGTTTTTTATACGGAATGTTTTCAACTACTGAATTGGTTAAAACAGCTATAGACCTGGGAATTACTTCCTTGGCCTTAACGAATATCAACACAACCTATGATACCTGGGATTTCGTGAAACAGTGTCAGGAGGCCAATATCAAACCAATTACTGGTGCGGAAATCCGAAATGGTGGCACGTTATTGTACATTCTTATAGCTGCCAATAACCGCGGATTAATGGCAATCCATGAGTTCCTATCTGATCACAATTTGGCAAAAAAGGACTTCCCCACTGAAGCTAAAGTGTTTGAACAACCTACCGATGGATTCATCATATATCCTTTGGGGACAAAGGAACCGGAGAAGCTGCAAAGCAACGAGTGAATCGGAGTCAAACCTGCGGAAATCAACAAACTTTTTAGCATCGATTGGAAGCTGTATGAAGACAAATTTGTTATTCGGCAACCGGTAACCATACCTGGCAAACCGCCAATCAAAGCAGGAGACAAAAATGACTATTTCTATGCGCATTGTTTGTTAAGGGCAATGGATAAAAATAAAATAATCTCGAAACTAGAGAAACAGGAGTGCTGCGGTCGGGATGAAACCTTTCTTGCACCGCATCAGCTTTTGGCCAAATTTGGACAATATCCCGCTATTGTGACCAACACCTATAAACTGGTTGATGCCTGTTGCATTAAAATGGATTTCGATAAGGATAAAGCGAAACAGATTTATGGCGGATCTAAGGAAGATGATCGAATCCTTCTGGAAAAGTTGGCAAAGGCAGGGCTCGCAAGACGCTACGGGAGAAAAGATTCTGTGGCCGAAGCCCGCATGAAAATGGAACTGAAGGTCATTTTTGATCTGGGCTTTACTGCCTATTTCCTCATTAACCACGACATTGTACGTTATGCCCAGGAACAAGGGTATTACCATGTAGGACGTGGTAGCGGAGCCAACTCTATTGTTGCCTACTGCTTAGGCATAACGGACGTGGACCCTATTGAACTAAATTTATATTTCGAGCGGTTTCTTAATCCGGAGCGGACGTCTCCCCCTGATTTTGACATTGATTTCTCATGGACCGACCGCGATGATGTCATGGATTATATCTTTAAGCGATACGGTTATAACCGGGTAGCCTTGTTGGGATCATGCCCTACTTTTAAGCATGACGGTATTATCCGCCAATTAGGAAAAGTATACGGATTACCCAAAGAAGAAATTGAAGCGCTGCAACGCAGCAGGACTCCGCGCGATGAAGTGAGCCAAAAGATCCTAAAGTACAGCAAGCTACTCCGGGGATTTCCTGTAAACCCTTCCATTCATCCCTGTGGTGTGCTCATCACGGATGAACCCATTTCAGCGTATGGGGCGCTATTTCTACCCCCTAAAGGGTTGCCCACTATCCATATGGATATGTTTACAGCAGAAGACATTGGCATCAACAAGTTCGATATACTCAGTCAACGCGGGCTGGGGCATATCAAAGAAACGCTTCGGCTGGTGAAAGAAAACAGGGGTATCGATATAGATATTCATGACACCAAAAAATTCCGCAATGACCCTAAAGTCAAAGCAAGGATTCGCAATGCAGCCACTATTGGCTGCTTCTATATTGAATCTCCTGCCATGCGCCAGTTGTTGAAAAAACTTAAATGCGATGACTACCTAACACTGGTGGCTGCTTCTTCTATCATACGTCCCGGTGTGGCTTCCTCTGGCATGATGAAAGCCTACATTGAACGGTACCACAATCCTGGCAAAGTACAATATCTCCACCCGTTATTTAAAGAGCATTTGTCAGAGACCTTTGGCGTTATGGTATTTCAAGAAGATGTTATCAAAATCGCACACTATTACGCCGGGCTGAGTCTCGCTCAGGCAGATATTTTACGCCGTGCGATGAGCGGCAAATACCGCTCCAACAATCAGTTCATGCAAATCAAACAAGCTTTCTTTATTTCAGCAAAAGCATTGGGGCGAGACGAAATACAGACGGCCGAAGTCTGGCGGCAAATGGAAAGCTTTGCCGGATATAGTTTCAATAAAGCGCACTCGGCCAGTTTCGCGGTAGAAAGTTATATGAGCCTGTACCTGAAAACTTATTTCCCACAAGAATTCATGGTCGCAGTCATCAACAACTTTGGTGGCTTTTATTCGAGGGAGTTATACTTTCTGGAACTCTTGAAAGAGAAAGGAGACATCCATGCGCCATGTATTAATCAAAGCGATCTGTACACCAATATTGTGGGCAGCAAGGTACACGCGGGCTTTATTCACATTAAAAACTTGGAGTCCACTCTTATTGAAAAGATTCTGGAAGAACGAAAGGATCAGGGGCCTTACCAACACCTGCATGATTTTATTGAGCGTGTTAACCCTCCATTGGAACAGCTAAACATTCTGGTTAACATTGGCTCCTTCCTGTTTACGGGAAAGTCGAAAAAGCAATTTCTATTAAAAACAGTCCGTTACAATCAACAGGATTTTACAAAATAAGCGGCAAAGTCGTATCTGAGTTTGGCGTAGACAGCCTTGAAGTACGGCAAATGCTCAAAGTAGGATATAAAAAACGATCGTATGCCGACTTCCTCTAACCGCCATATTGCCCATTTGGATTTGGACACCTTTTTTGTTTCGGTTGAGCATTTGCGCAATCCTAAACTGATCGGAAAGCCTGTACTTATTGGAGGTAGCAATGATCGTGGTGTTGTTTCCTCCTGTAGTTATGAAGCTCGGAAATTTGGCATTCACAGCGGCATGCCCATGTATGCTGCACGGAAGCTTTGTAAAGAAGCGATTGTTGTTAAAAGTGACTATGAGGCCTATAGCAAATATTCCACGTTAGTAACCGATGTTGTACGTGATACTGTTCCGGTGTTTGAAAAAACCAGCATTGATGAGTTTTATGTGGATCTATCCGGAATGGATAAATATCACGGGTGCTTTAAATTTACCAATGAACTGGATAAGAAAATACGTAAGGAAAGCGGGCTTCCTATTTCTTGGGCACTTGCTTCGAATAAGTTGATCAGCAAAGTAGCCACCAACGAGGTTAAACCAAATGGTCAATCAGAAATACCCTTTGGGTTGGAGAAACCCTTTCTTGCGCCATTAAGCATCATGAAACTGCCGGGTGTAGGTCAGGAAACAGGTATCAAACTCTTAAAGATGGGTGTAAGAACAGTAAAATCACTTTCTGAAATCCCATTGGAAATGCTGCAAAATCTAATGGGCAAATCCGGCAGTACGCTTTGGCAGTACTCTAATGGCATAGATGAGTCCCCTATCCTCCCTTACAGCGAACAACTTACCATTTCAACGGAAGACACATTTCAGTCCGATAGCATTGACATGAATTTCCTGGAAGCGATGCTGATCAGAATGACCGAAAGCATTGCTTTTGAACTGCGCTCACAAAACAAACTTACCGGTTGTGTTACCGTAAAAATCAGGTACACTGATTTTGAAACCCATACCAAACAAAAAACCATTGCACACACCAATGCTGATCATACGTTGATAAAAACAGTCCGGGAAATATTTGCCAAATTATTCGAACGTCGCGTACTGATCCGTCTCATTGGTATTCGATTCTCTAAACTCGTACCTGGTACCTACCAGATCAATATGTTCGAGGATACCCAAGAAATGATTAAGCTATACCAGTCTATTGACAGCATTAAAAGACAATTCGGTGAATCTGCTCTTGTACGCGGCACTTCACTATTCCTTCCTTCCCGCAAAAAATAGTTACCACTTTTATGGCATAGCACACGAAAAAAACTGTTAGTTATAAGAATTTGGGGCAACTATAAATGAACTAAAAAACAACCATGCTTACTTTCATCAAAAGCTAGCTAAGCTTATTTAGCCTTTCTATAAATCATTTGCTTAATCACACCACTTGTATTCATTCTATAAGTAACCATTTCGTGGCTTGCATTAAAATAAGAAGCAATCTCTGCTGTAGTCATGTTCCTATTCCGAGCCCATAAAAGGCCCGGTCGAGTTATTTGTAACACTGCTCCTAAACACTTTGCTTCTTCTTCTTGTTCCTCATCAAAATGGCGCATCCCTAAAGGAATCGGGATTTCAATATTTTGTTCGCCCCTTTCATGCTTACAAATGATATGGGCTAATTCATGCATAACATTACTCTGCTGTCTGGCTGATGTATGATACGGGTTATGTATAATAATTCTATTGCCAGCAAGAGTCGGCATAGTTAATGCGCTCCAACCACAATCTTTATCTCCAAGTCCAGAGAGTCTATCAATATCATCCTGGCTGGTTAGAAAATCTGTAGCACTATATACTGGAACCTCAAGATATTTGGCAAGTTTAAATGCGCATAACGCGTCACAGGCATGCAATGAGAGTTTCTCTCGATATTCTATTGCAAGCCTTTCAGCATTGGATTTAAAACCGCGTCTGAGTGTACTCTTTGTTGCCAAGTCTATTTATTTTGAAGCGTAAGCCATGTCAATCATTCTAATCAACATATTAACAGTATCCGGACTCAACTCTCTCTCCGCTCTCAGATGCGCTACGACTTGTTCTTTATTGGATACAGGATTTGTTTCACTATTTCCAACAATAAAAGTTTCTGTTGATGTCTCAAGCCATTTACAAATTTTAATAAAGGTATCAACGTCTGGTACCTTGCCCTGCTCTATCCTCGACAGAGTAGCAGCGCTAACCCCTCCCATTTCATCGGCAACAGATCTCAACCCTTTCTTGCCTCTTTTACTTTTTAGCATACCTGCCAAAAGTTCTGTATTAAGTGTGGATTGCATGTGGATAAATTTAATTAATAAAACGATGTTGCATTAGTGAAACAGGGCCAAATATTGTATCTTTGATGAAACAAACATGATTATCGTTTAACAGATGCAACAAAGTTATTGTTTAATATCTAAAAACCAAGTTTATGAGTAAAAAGAATCAGCACGTAGTACCACGGGATAAGCAATGGGCTGTTCAAGGAGCCGGCAACAGCAAGGCTACGAAAATCGTACGCACGCAAAGTGAGGCTATTAAAATTGCCAGAGAAATTGCTATAAATCAGTACGCAGAATTAGTTGTTCATGGCACCAATGGACAAATAAGACAGAAGGATAGCTTTGGTAACGATAAATTCCCTCCTAAAGGCTAACTTCTTATGAAAGGTAAAATCAGTTTTTTATTAGGATGTGCAGGTTTGATAGCCTGCATATTCCTTAAAGTGGCGGAACCACGAGGTACCGTATTTAAAATCTCTTTAGGCTTCGTTATCGGAGGATTCGTTGAATTTATCACATTCCTTGTTGAAAACAGAAAGCAATGGAACATATTAAAAACATTGGTTTTCAAAAGTAAACAACCGGTACGTGTAACAGTAGCCTATTTATTCAGAATTGAAATAAATGGCCAATATGTATTGATTAAGCGGCATAAGAAAGATAATCCCGGCTTTCAACCTGTAGGTGGAGCATACAAGTATCTCAAGGAGGAAAATCGTGATATGTTCGACAAACTTGGAATTGAACCTTGTAACCGTGTACCCAGAGATGAAGACACGGAGCATGATCTGAGAATTATTATTAAAAGGAGGAAAAATCTGTTAGCATTTCTTAAGTGGTTCGAAAGTCGAAAAAACAGAGAAATAGATCCTTGTCGTGAGTTTCATGAGGAATTGGTCGCATCCGGATTTTTACCAGAAGAATCATTCAAGCATATAAAATATGTATACATAGGTAAACATGTAGAAGGAGTATTAAAATCTCCTGTTTATCCTGAAGACGAGTTGAGATATGCGGACATTTTTGAATTGCGGTTTGAAACTGATTTGCAAAAACAAGCAATTCTCCAATTGAGAGCTATTCCAGATCAAATTCTATTTGCAACACCAGAAGAAATAAGAAAGAAAGCATCCCATAAAGGCGATGTAATTCTTCCTCACACTTTTAAAATACTACCCAAATGATAACACTACAAGACCCTAGGACTCAGGTCGACGATCTACTTGATAAAATGGCGGAAAGCCTGCAGCTAGGCAAAACCCGGTACGACCAAATGATTGAACATTATGAAGCAGTTAAAAACTGGATTGAAGCGGATGAAAAGTTTTTCAAACCATTTAAATACGATGTATACCCACACGGTTCAGTTAGAATACTAACAACAGTAAAGCCTATTGAAAAGGATGAATTTGACCTGGACATAGCATTACACATTAAAACCAAATGGTCAGTTCACTCACCACAACGAATTTATGATGAATTAAAAAGACGACTAGAAGAACATGAAATTTATCGTAAGATGTTGGAACCCAAAAACAGATGCTTACGTTTGAATTATGCAGGAAATTTCCACATGGATATCCTCCCCGGTATTCAAGAAAATGATTGGGATGAGAATAAACTCCGGGTTCCGGATAAAAAACTTGGAACATGGGTAAGCAGTAACCCCAGGGGGTATGCAACATGGTTTCTCGATAGAGCCAACATGGTTAAAATTAGCCTATTAGAAAAAGCGTTACTAGCTGAGGATTTACCAGCTGATAATTTTAACAATAAAAAACCTCTTCAACGAGCAGTACAACTCATTAAACGATATAGGGATATTTACTTTCAAAAAGATGACACCTACAAAACATCTAGTATTGTCCTAACAACAATTATCGGAAGATTTTATGCTGGAGAAGACAGTATTTTCGATACTGTTGATAATGTTATCTCAAAAATACAAACCCAGGTTTCTGGGTCATATACACGGATCAAGGTACTGAATCCAGTTAATGAGGAAGAAGATTTCACGGATAAATGGGAACAAGAACCTCAATACTATATTGCGTTCCAAAAATTCTGTCAACACCTTTATAATGAATGGCAATCACTAAAAAAACAACAGGGAGTTTTGAATGAAAGTCGTGTATTTAAAGGCCTATTTGGTGAAGATGTCTTTCTTAAAGCGCAGGCAGATCAAACAAATATGATAGAAACAACCAGAAATAAAAACCTATTGGGAATAAATCGTCGTTCAGGCATTCTCGGAGCTATAAGTACAGCTTCAGCAATTCCAGTTAAAGCGAATACATTTTTCGGCGAATAATGAAAAAGCAGGGTATCAAAATTAGAAGTAAAACACTACTTGAACAAGTAAATGCGATCAGAGCAAAATGCCCAGGATTCAAAGTAACATTTGATCGAAATTCTCTCCGAGCGATAGGATCTTTGCAGCCTACTGCCCGTAGTGAAACTTATCTAGTGGAGATAAAATATCGCCATCTAACGCCTCCTCAGATATCGGTGCTAAAACCAGAATTAATAAAGAATTTCAATGGTGATGCAATTCCGCATATTTACCCTGGGGAAAAACTATGTTTGTTCTATCCAAAATATTGCGAATTTAGATACATAGACTTTATCAGTGACACAATAATACCATGGACCTCCCTATGGCTTTATTATTATGAAGATTGGCATATTTCTGGAGATTGGAACGGAGGAGGTATACATCCCAAAAATTAAGGCATGAAACGACAACAACGCTATATAACATATGGAGCTACAGGAATTTCGCTTGCAGCAATAGGGTTTGATATCTTACAACAGTGGCTAGAACACAAAGACCAAGAGCAAAGATTTACTTGGGAAACCTATGATGGGATGCGCACCTTTAAAATTGCCTTATTGGGGGGTATCGCTGGTGCTGCTTTAGGAAAGGCATATTACCACTACATAATGGGTAATGAAGCCAAGCTGCCATTCGACCCTGATGAATACTTGCAAAAACAAATAAGTCAGGAGAATTTAAAATCTGACCCTGAATTGTTCAGGATAGCAATTGATGTCCGAAAAAGAGTAAAGCAAGTCCTGTCGGAGGTATTCAAGGATTCTCTTGTTAGCGTGCCTGAGGATACGGGCTCTTTCCATAATAGAACAGCAAATGTATCCAATTATGATTTTGACATTATTCTTCCTTTTAAAAAGAATAGCTATTCATCACTATTTGATATGTACAACGATGTCGTTACTAAATTAGGGGAGGTCTTTCACAACAAAGCATTCATCAGAAAACATACCAAAGCTATCGGGTTAATTTTTGATCATAATGGTTTGGAATTCCACTTTGATATTGTTCCAGGAAGGGAAGTTGGCGACTACAGATTAAATAAAACTCTGAATCTTTATAAACGACCAACCTGGATATGGCAAAAAGGGAGTTCTTTCAAGATTAATGTTAATTCCCAAAAGCGAATCACAATAAACAAGCCGGAAGCAAGAAAAGCTATAAGGCTTATTAAACTATATAGAGATAGAAATAATCTAAACTTACCTACCATTGTCATTGTCCATAGTGTGGTAAGAGCACTATCGAAAAACTTTTTCGGTACACATTATTCGATAACTGAGAATCTACTTAATTGCATGGATTTTATTGCAAACAAGCTCAATCACGCATCCGTCATTGATCCTGCGAATTCAAATAATAACTTAACAAGAAAAATGTCAAGTTTTGAAAAACAATATATCGCTAACAAACTTTGGCAAGACATAAAAGCTGTCGAAGATAATCCTCACTATCTGAAAGAGATATTTGAATAATAGTCATCAGCATATACACTTGCCCGTCGGCTCAACTTACCAAGCCCAAATCTATATATCAATGTAAGTTAGGGCTTACTAGTTTAAATGCAATAAACAATGATTTCCATTGATTGACTGACCAACTAGCATACCCTTAAAATAAGGGTCAAAAAGGATGAAAATGGCCACTTACCACCTATTCTTCGTCCAACAATGCTTCTATTTAGATCAACGCTTACCACTTTAGGTGCTAAAATAAATTTTTCCCAGCTGGGAAAAGCTGTGAATTAAGGTTTCCCACTCAAAGCATTTTTGTGTCAGAAAAAAACACAACTATGTTTACAAACATCTCCTGGGGACAATACCTAACAGCAATACTGCTGCTGTCTACCCTCTACTATTTCGTAGTCCTGATTAAATACTTTAAAGGCGACATTAAACAACTACTATCTGGCAAGAACCGGTATGGTCGTGATACATTTTTGCGTAAAGATGAATTTAACACAGCTGAAGATGTTACCACGCCCGGCGCTGCGGTTATCCCCCTAATCGCGGATGAGGAAACAGACCTTCTGTTCAAGCAAGCCAACGAACTCTCCGGTCTTTTAAAGAGAATAATACAGGACGCTTCCGATAAAAATTACATCCAAGAAGAGTTTCTGACGGCACTGCATAGCCAGATCAAACAATACCCCGCTCTGAACAAACCTGCATTCCGGGAGGCAATCAACAATCTTATTGTTTCAGAAACCCAAAAATATGGGACGCATACGCTGAGTGAAAGTAGAATGGATTTGTTGTGGAGGGCCAGCGTATAGTCCATTGCGGAGGCATCTCCCTGACCGTCCCGGTGCGGAATAGCATGGTGTGACAGGAAACGGGTATGTGTCGGCGAGATCCTCCGCTTTTTTATTCCTATTCAAAGCTTTAAAAAATGTGTGTTATGGAAATGAAGAGAAAGAAACAAGTAAAGCTGAACCGAAAGAAGTTAATCTCCTTCGGTATCACAATGGCGGCTATTATCGTTTGTCGTTATTCGGCATTTGCCCAGGATGGCATCGCCGGAATCAATGAAGCGAACCAAAAGGTTCGCAGCTACTTCGCGGCAGGCACGAACCTTATGTACGCAGTAGGTGCTATTGTCGGCCTTATTGGAGCTGTGAAAGTGTATCAAAAGTGGAACGCAGGTGACCAGGACACAGGAAAAGTGGCCGCGGCATGGTTTGGCAGCTGTGTTTTCCTGGTTGTTGTTACCACTGTTATCAAATCCTTCTTTGGAATCTAAATCGGAGTTATGCAAAACATCCTGAAAGAAAAAATGTGGGCTTACATCGTTCACCATAATCCGGATCTGATGATTAGCCTACAAAATGATTTTTCCGTCACGCAGTACCTGGAGGAAAAAGTAAATGGTGTTCTACCTCTTGTGGAGAAACTGCAAGCAGAAGGTAGGCCCCTATATGCCATTGAAGAATTATGCCTGGAAGAAATGACAAAGCAACTCAAGCCTTCTAAATTTCTATATATCCGATCTGTGCTGGAAGAAGAGTTCGAGGATCATTACTACCGGCTGAAAGAGAATGGCACCCTGACCTCCGAGATCATTGACGTGATCAATGCATGTAAAGACTGTTTCGAAAGCTTTGAGTTTTCTGTAGAGACCGAAAATAACCGGCATTTAAGATATGCCATCATCGAGCAGATACATAACCATATCCATTAGTAGATCAGCAGTAGAATACTGAAATATTCATAACAAATGGCAAACAGCGTTTACAAAATCAATAAGGGCATTAACCAGAGCATTGAGTTCAAAGGCTTAAAGGCCCAGTATATATGGTATCTGTGCGGCGGAGTGGTGATCCTGCTTATTCTCTTTGCCATCATGTACATCATTGGAATACCATCTCTTATATGCATCGGAGTTATTCTTACTGCTGGCACTTTTCTGGTCATACGCATTTATCGCATGAGCAATAAATATGGTGAACATGGTCTAATGAAAAGCCTTGCCCGTAAACAGGTACCTAAAGTGATTAAATCCCGGAGTAGAAAAGTTTTCATACTCATTAAAACTAAAAGACCATGAAAAGAAAACTTCCGATTTATACTATTGAAGGAACCGACTTTCTTGTAGATGTAGACAAGGTTGAATTGAGAGAAAAATCAAATCCTGAAAATGTCATTTCTTTCTTTGAAATGAAGGATGTCGGCAATGGATATGTCTTTGACTATAGCATAAAGGATAAAAACCTACCATCCCTTTTTGGCACGGATCAAGAGATTACAACCTTACAAATACCAGAGATGGTCGATCTCGACCCTGTAGGAATGGCCGAAAAATATGGGATTTCGATGCGAAACATTAAGGGGAAAACTGATTTTGACTTGATGGTCGACCAGTCAGCACTGCAACAAAGGCAAATGGGAAGGCTAACTACCATTGATATTGCTGGTCATCTATTCTATGTAGATATTCCAATGGATATGCTTCGACCAAAAGATGACTTTCATTCCAAAGGAATCCAGTTTAGCGAAATAGACAATTATTACGACGAAGTAAAGAACCGGTATATCATTCCCTACAACCCAAGAACACGCGAGTTTCAGGAACCAGACTTTAACACCATCCTAGCTATCCCTAAAGAATTGATTGTAATTGAATTTCCTCATGAGCGGGTATTAGATCCTGTTGGGGTTAATAGAAAATGGGGTTATGCGGAAACGGAAGACTTAAAGAAAATCAATATTAAACCACATTTCGAGGCCAAAATAATTCATTGGAAAGAGACCGGTATTGAAGAAACGATAAATGAGAACATCAAAAAATTACAAAGACAACAATCAGAGTCGCAGCAAACGAAAGTATCGGATCAATCCATAAAGCGACAACGCAGAGGTACCAAACTATGATGTTCTAAGAGTGAGAACCATTAAAATAAAAGTAAGATGGAAAAAGTGTTGGATGAAATTTTACCGATCATGGATGTCGAACATGATTGCATACTAAGCAAACAGGGAGATATTACCATTGTATTTAAAGCCGAACTGCCAGAGATATTTACGCTATCTGATCATGAGTACGAAGCATTCCACCAGACATGGATAAAGGCGATTAAGGTATTACCCCGGTTTAGCATTTTTCACAAGCAGGACTGGTTTTTAAAAGACACCTTCAAACCTGACTTTAGAAACGAGGACACCAGTTTTCTGAGCAGGAGCAGTGATCGATTCTTTAACGAAAGGCCATTTCTGAATCATTCCTGCTATATCATGCTCACCCAAAAGCCAATGGGGAGAAAACCATCTTCGTCTCTCTTCTCCAGCTTACTGCGTAAATCTATTGTTCCGGAAGAAACACTAAAGCCTGGGCTCCTACAGGACTTCTTAGATTGCGCCGGTCAGTTCAAAAGGATTCTAGAAGACAGTGGCTTTATACAGCTTACCCGTTTGAAGGAGGATGATCTCATTAGCCACAGTAGAAAAATGGGACTTATTGAACAATACTGTGGTTTAGGTGATGCTAACACCCCATTGAGCATCAGCGATATTGCTTTCAGTGATGGTTTACAAGTGGGGCCTAAACATTGCCAACTATACACATTGGGGGACGCGGCAGACTTACCTGCGCTTTGTGGCAGCCGCATTAATTACGACCGGTACTCTACCGATAAAACCAAATTTAGCGTTGGGTTTGCTGCCACCTTGGGACAACTTCTTTCTTGCTCCCATATCTACAACCAGTACATCTTTATCGAAGATGCACAGAAGACCATTCAAAAGCTGGAAAGCAAAAGGCTCAGACTTCAATCCCTATCCGCCTATAGCAGGGAAAACCTGATCGCGAGAGACGCAACCAACGATTTCTTAAATGAGGCGATCAGCCAACAACGACTACCTGTAAAGGCTCATTATAATGTTTTGGTATGGACGGATGAAAAAGAAGAACTGAAGGAACTCAAAAACATGGTTTCCTCGGCCCTCGCACAAATGGACGCGGTGGCCAAACAGGAAACAATCGGTGCGCCCCAAATATTCTGGGCTGGCATTCCCGGAAATGCCGCCGATTTCCCGATGAACGATTCCTTTGACACATTCGCGGAACAAGCTGCATGTTTCCTCAACCTGGAAACCGGTTATCGTTCTTCGATCAGCCCAATGGGCATCCGTTTGGGCGACCGGCTGACGGGTAACCCTGTGCATGTGGACATTTCGGATGAGCCTGTTAAAAAAGGCATCTGTACCAATCGCAACAAGTTTATCCTAGGTCCTTCAGGCTCTGGTAAATCCTTCTTTACGAACCACATGGTTCGTAGCTATTATGAGCAAGGTACGCATGTTGTGTTGGTTGATGTGGGGCATAGCTACAAAGGACTGTGCGACATGGTCAATGGTTATTACTTCACCTACAGCGAAGAAAACCCCATACGTTTTAATCCCTTCTTTATTGGAGCCGGAGATAATTTAGATACTGAAAAGAAGGAGAGTATTAAAACCCTACTGCTGGCACTATGGAAAAAAGACGACGAGACATTTAAGCGTAGTGAGTATGTGGCTCTATCCAACGCAATAGGCGGGTACTACACCCACTTGGAAAATCATCCGGCTATTTTCCCCTGTTTCAACAGCTTATATACTTTCCTACTGGACAGCTACATTCAGGTGCTCAAAAATGATAACGTCAAAGAAAAGGATTTTGACATTGACAACTTCTTATATGTTCTACGGCCCTATTTCGAAGGAGGTGAATTTGACTACCTTCTAAATGCCACCGAGAATTTAAACCTGCTGCAAGAACGGTTCATCGTTTTCGAGCTTGATGCGATCAAGGATCACCCCATTCTCTTCCCGGTGGTTACGATCATCATCATGGAAGTATTCATCAACAAGATGCGTAAAATGAAGGGCGTTCGTAAAATGATACTCATTGAGGAAGCCTGGAAAGCCCTGATGAAAGAAGGGTTTGCGGAATACATCAAATACCTCTTCAAAACCGTCCGCAAATTCTTTGGGGAAGCGATTGTTGTCACCCAAGAAGTCGAAGACATCATCTCTTCACCCGTAGTTAAACAGGCCATCATCAATAATAGTGACTGTAAGATCCTATTGGACCAATCCAAATACCAAAACAAGTTCGATCAAATACAGGAACTCTTGGGGTTAACAGAAAAAGAAAAAGCATTGGTACTTTCTGTAAACAAATCCAATGATCCTACTAAAAAATACAAAGAGGTATTCATCAGCCTGGGCGGGACAATAAGTAAAGTTTACCGCACTGAAGTTTCATTGGAAGAATACCTCGCCTACACTACTGAGCAGACAGAAAAGGTAAAGCTCATGGAATACGCTGATAAGTTTGGGGGAAACATACAGAAAGCTATTTCCGCAATGGCGGAAGATTTAAGAAGTATGAATTAAAACCTATGTGATATGAAAAAAGTGATGAAGATGCTGACGTTGGCATTATGTCTTTCCTTAACTGTGCTTCCAACCAACCAGGCGAATGCTACACCAATAGCCATTTTGGAGATCATCAAAAAAGCGGTGATAAAAGTCATTAAGGCTGTTGACTTGCAGATACAACGGTTACAAAACAAAACCATCTGGCTCCAGAATGCCCAAAAAACACTGGAAAACACCTTATCTAAACTAAAACTCAAGGAAATTTCCGGATGGGCTGAAAAGCAAAAGGAACAGTACCGTAAATATTATGAAGAGCTGGCCAAAGTAAAATCAATCATCTCCTATTACCAGCGGATTCGTGATATATCCCAAAAGCAAGTCAGGTTGATGGAGGAATACAACCGTATCTGGAATGTATTGAACAAGGACCGGCATTTCACAACAAACGAACTGGAATACATGGCTAAGGTCTATTCGGGCATATTGGCGGAAAGCCTGAAGAACATCGACCAAATCACCTTGATCGTAAAATCCTTTACGATGCAAATGAGTGATGCCCAACGATTAGACATTATCAACAAGGCGGCTGACCAGGTGGACAACAATTATAGTGACCTCACCCGATTCAACCAGCAAAACATATTGCTGAGTCTTCAACGGGCCAAGACGCAACACGAGGTAGACGTAGTGAAAACACTTTATGGAATTAAATAGGTCAATTATGAAGAAGATATGCTTGCTCCTGTTCATCCTTACTACAGTATCCGAAACCATTAACGCCCAGACATCTGCTGAATGGTTCCAGCAGAAAAAGACGCAAAAGAAATACCTGATCCAACAGATTGCAGCATTGCAGGTTTATCTCGAATATGGGCAGAAGGGGTATAAAATAGCCAAAGAAGGGCTAACAACCATCAGTGGGCTGACCAAAGGAGAATTGAACTTACATGGAGACTACTTCAATTCGCTGAAAAAGGTAAACCCTCAAATAAAGCAGTACGCCAAAGTAGCTGACATCGTAGCGATGCAGGTAAGAATCCTGCAGGAGTACAAACGAAACTATAGGCAGGTTACCCGAAGTAATGCTTTTAATGAAGAAGAGCTGGATTACATCCGAAGCGTTTTTGAACGGCTACTGGACGATTGCGGACGCACTTTAGACGAACTGACCCTGATTACGACGAACGGTCAACTGGAAATGGAAGATCACGCACGCATAGCAAGGATAGACAAGCTTTATCTGGATGTACAGGATCAATACACCTTCTCACAAAAGTTTAGTAACGAGTTAAAGACTCAGGCAATTTCGAGAATAAGGGAAAACACGGCTATACAAACCAGCCGTGTATGGCAAGGCATTAAAAAATAACCTGACATGAAAAAGATACTAATCATTACCTGCCTATCAGTATGTGCGGCACTGACTGTCCTTAAGGCATCAGCCCAGGTCGATGAGATCGCACAACTGCTGTTGAATGTAGAAAAATTAGCCCAGTTTAAGCAAATTCTAAAAGACATGAAAGCAGGATACCAAATCCTGGAAGGCGGTTACAATACTGTAAAGAGTATCTCCGAGGGGAATTTCAGTCTTCATAAAGCCTTTTTGGATGGCTTACTACAAGTTAATCCTTCCGTAAAAAAATACAAACGGGTGGCAGACATCATCAACTATCAGATCATTCTTATCCAGGAATACAAAAGCGCATTTAACCGCTTTCAGAAAGACAACAACTTTAACGAACAAGAGTTGGTCTATCTGGGACGCGTATACAACAACTTGTTTCAACAAAGCCTGAGAAACCTGGATGAACTCGCAGGTGTAATTACCGCCAACAAAATGCGGATGACAGATGATGAGCGATTGAAGGCCATCGATCAAATCTATCTCGAAATGCAGGACAAATTAACGTTCCTACGCTATTTCAATAACAATACGACGGTACTCGCGGTGCAGCGGGCCAAAGAAAAAAACGATGCTACAACGCTTAGGAGCGTATATGGTGTAAAAGATTAAAAAATAAACCCATGGCAAAGAGAAGAATAACCGCCATACTGGCGGTAGTGGGAATGGTATTGCCTTATATGAGCAATGCACAAGGCATTGCAGATGAAATGAACAGCTTACATAGCGTTCTGGCCAAGCTGTATGATGAGATGATGCCGTTATGTAGTAAACTCATCGGTGTAGGTCGAGGCATCGCTGGATTTGGTGCTATATGGTTCATCGCATCCCGAATATGGGGACACCTTGCCCGAGCGGAACCTATCGACTTCTATCCCCTATTCCGGCCATTTGTTATAGGTTTCTGTATCCTGATTTTCCCTTCAGTTTTGGGGATGATCAATGGTGTAATGCAACCGACTGTAACTGCTACATCTGCAATGGTGGAGGGTTCCAACAAGGCCATTGCGGTTCTGCTGAAAAAGAAAGAAGAGGCCATCAAAAAAACAAATGCCTGGCAAATGTATGTGGGAGAAAATGGAAGTGGCGATCAGGATAAATGGTATAAATACACCAACGATAATGCAGATCCTTCAGACGAAGGTTTTATTGAAGGCATTGGTAATGATATCAAATTCGCAATGTCAAAGGCCTCCTATAATTTTCGCAATTCTGTCAAAGAATGGATGAGTGAAGTACTACGGGTATTATTTGAGGCTGCCGCATTGTGTATTGACACCCTACGCACCTTCCAATTGGTTGTGTTGTCCATATTGGGACCCTTGGTATTTGGCATTTCGGTCTTTGATGGGTTTCAGCATACCCTTACGGTCTGGCTGGCACGTTATATTAATATTTTCTTATGGTTACCGGTCGCCAACATCTTTGGCAGCATTATCGGCAAGATCCAGGAAAAAATGCTGGAGCTGGATTTATCGCAGGTCCAGGCTTATGGTGATACTTTCTTTAGCCGAACGGACATGGCCTATCTCGTTTTTATGATTATCGGGATAGTTGGGTATTTCACAGTTCCTTCTGTTGCCAACTACATTGTCAATGCCGGTGGCGGCGGTGCATTGGGTCAAAAAGTTACCAATATGTTCAGCAGTTCATCAAGTAGTGCTATCGGAGCAGTTTCTTCCGGAGCTAGCATTGCCGCAGATGCAATGGGTAATGCGGCAGGTCGAATGTCACAGAGCATGGCAAATCACGGTTCATCAGCTCCTTACTTCAACGACAAGTCCGATTCCGGCTCATCTGGTTACATGGGCGACAAATTAAAAGGCAACACCTAATACTAAATACCACCAACATGTTCACCAAAATGAAAAATATTGATACGGCTTTTAAGCATGTAAGGGGGTTTACTATGCTCGTCATTGTTGGGTGCATGCTAATATCCTGTTTTGCTGTCTACAAGAGTTTTATGCTCATATCCCAGATGCAGGGCAAGATTTACATCCTGGCAAACGGAAAGGCGTTGGAGGCGTATTCATCTGAAAGAAAAGATAACATACCTATCGAAGCGAGGGACCATGTCAAAACATTTCACAATTTATTTTTCACGCTAGACCCAGATGACAAAGCGATCCAAAGTGGGATCACGAAAGCCCTTTATCTCGCTGATGGCAGTGCAAAAAGAACCTATGACGATCTGAAGGAAAATGGCTACTACGCAGGTTTAATCTCAGGAAACATTAACCAGACCATTAAAGTCGATAGTGTGACGATTGATATTAATGAATACCCATATCGCTTCCGTTGTTATGCTACGCAAAACATTATCCGCCCAACCAGCATTACGATGCGAAGCCTTACGACCGAAGGGGCATTACGTAACGTTTCCCGCAGTGATAATAACCCTCACGGATTCCTCATCGAACGCTGGAATACTATTGAAAACCGGGATTTGAAAACAGAAAACAGAAGGCAATAAAACGAAATACCATGTTGAAATTATTTAAAAGAAAAAGAGTTGTCACAGGGGAGGCAAATAAAGAAAACCGGCATCCTGAATTGCCCTCACTATACAAACGGTTACAAATACGTTGGGCGAAATGGATGGCCAGGCGTACCGCCAGACTGTCCAAAAAAAATTGGACTGTTATTCTCCTTTTGTTTGTTCTTCTATCAGGGGGCTATAGCGGTTACCTAATAATAAATAGTCTCTATTCCCCTGCCATCTCTTTGATTAGGATTACGCATATCCGCAAGCCAGCTTGCATGACCCAAACGGGTGATCCACCTATAAAAGCTCTGATGCAGGAGGTCGAATTCCAGCGTATCCGGAGATATAAGCAATTCATGGATAGTCTGGCCCGAAGTCCTGATGGCAGTAGGAAATACGACAGCATTCTTTACCAAAGGCCCGGGCTAATGGATAGCATACAGGCACTGGAACAATATTATCATTCACAAAAAAAATAGGTTTTATGAATAAGCAAAATGAAAAGGTAAAAAGGCAACGCAAGTTGTTCATAGTTCTCCCTTTACTTGCCCTTCCCTTTATCACTATGATCTTTTGGGCACTTGGCGGTGGTAACCCACAAAAAGTAGAGGCTCAACCCTCTCAAATAGCGGGATTTAACAGTAACCTTCCAGATGCTAATTTAAAGGAAGATAAAGCGATGGATAAATTGAGCTACTATGACTTGGCGCAGGCCGATTCAATGAAATTTAAGGAGTTGATACAAAATGACCCCAATTACAGTAGCGCAATGTTTTCCGATACGGTAGAAGAGGAAATCTTTGATCAGTCATTATCTGGTAGTGGCCTAAATACATCAAGTGATCGTTCTTCCACCCCTTCTAATGAACAGAAGATTTACCAAAAGTTGGCCGAACTAGATAAAGAATTAAATAAGCCGCAGCAGGCAATGTCTGAATCGGAGGATTATACCTCCTATAAGAGGAGCCCGGCGAGTGCAGCGGTAGATAACCCAGAAGTTGAGCGCCTGGAGCAAATGATGGATATGATGAACCAATCTAATAGCGAAGACCCCGAACTGAAGCAACTCAATGGTATGCTAGAAAAGATTCTTGACATACAGCATCCTGATCGCGTAAAGGAAAAAACAAGACAAGCTTCGGAATTAAAAAAAGACCAGGTATTCGCTGTTTCAACGTCCAGTACGGAAATACCAGTATCACTATTACATGAATTACCGCAAAGTGATATTCAACAAAATGGATTTTATTCATTAAACGATCCTGCTCCTTCAAACCAGTCTCCAAATGCAATTCAAGCCATTGTCTATGAAACTCAGACCGTAGTAGATGGATCTACCGTGAAATTGATGCTGGAAAATGATGTATTCATCAATGGCGAGCTTATTCCCAAAAACAGTTTCCTGTATGGTGAGGCTAAATTAAATGGCGAAAGGCTGGTTATTAAGATTAAAGGTTTACGCCACCATAACAATCTCTTTCCAGTGCAATTGTCAGTGTTTGATATGGATGGGATGGATGGAATTTACATTCCCGGAGCTATTTCAAGGGACGTTGCCAAACAATCCGCAGAGCGAAGCGTCCAGAGTTTCGGACTAACATCCTTAGATCCTTCATTGGGTGCACAGGCAGCGAGTGCAGGCATAGAGGCTGCCCGAAGTTTAATCGGCAAAAAGGTAAAGCTCGTAAAAGTAACCATTAAAGCTGGTTACCGCATTCTCCTACGGGATGAAAAACAGGCAAACTGATATCCTCTTCACAGACAGTACAACAACATTTTATTATTCAAAAAAATCCAAGATGAAAAAGATTTGTGTAGCAATAGCAGGAATTATTCTTTTTTTCTTCAATGCTAAGGCATTTTCACAGAACGTAAAGTTCACTGTATCGCCTATTGAATCATACCAACTTTCAATAACCTATCTCAAAACGACAAACCTGGTATTTCCTTATGCCATCAAGAGTGTGGACAGAGGCAGTCAATCTATTTTAGCACAGAAGGCGATAGGAGCTGAAAACATCCTCCAGATAAAGGCAGGTAACGAAGATTTCAAAGAAACCAACCTTACGGTGATCACCGCAGAAGGTAGGCTCTATTCATTTTTATTGAATTATGCTGCCCACCCCCCGGTATTGAACTTAGCATTCCTCAATACGGAGCCAATAGCCCAATTGGCCACCTTAACAACTGAGAATTATAATATAGCGGAGGTAGAAAATGCTTCGCGAAAAGTTGCTGCTGCCGAAAGAAAAACCTGTATGATAAAGGGTAAGAAATTCGGAATCCACGTTCAAATGAATGGACTCTTTATTCTGGATAACGTCATGTATTACAGGGTAAACATTCAGAACTATTCCAATATCAATTACGACATTGACCAATTGCGGTTCTATATCCGGGACAAGAAGATAGCCAAACGAACCGCCCGTCAGGAGATTGAGGTAACTCCAATACACATCCACGACAATACAGGGGTTGTAGATGGCCAAAGCCAACATACAATTGTCTATGCACTACCCAAAATGACGATCCCGGATCAAAAGCAACTTTTCATTCAAGTAATGGAAAAGAACGGGGGCAGACACTTGGAGTTACAGATAAAGAACAAAATAATCGTCAAGGCCCGCACGATAGATCAGGAATTGAAGAGCATTAAATAGGAAAGGTACAGGCTCTATCGGACCAAGTACCATCAGCAACCATTCTATTCGCGTCAAAGTGACTCCATTCACATAAATACTCTTTGCATATGAAAATTAAAGAAGAGGACTTTCAGGATACGCTTGAATTCTTGTTAAGAAAACGTAGTGAAGGAGATGAATTTATTGCCTTCCATAACGACCTAATCTCTGCTAACAAGGAAGAACTATTTTCTTTCTCAGAACAAAGCGAGGTTCAGAAGTTCTGCTATGAAATGTCAACCGATGTGGACACCTACAACTATCTGGCAATAAGGTCTGCATACAGAGCTATGTCAGAGGCGGTAAAAAACAACGATCTCGTGATTGAAAAAGATGGCTCTATTGATATATCCTTAATGGTAGTCAAGTGGTATAGGAGATTAGAAACCGAACAATTAAACAACAATCAAAATTCAAAAATCATGAACCAGAAAAACTATGAATTCCTGAAAGACCAGGTAAAATACACAGGCTTCGGAGAGGGTTTGGCCAACGAATTAAAGGAAAAGCTGGAAAAACAGGAGCCGGCCTTTACGCTTTCCCACCAGGTCAAGCACGGTAATGAGACGGCAAATGCAATCCTTAATTTCCGAAAGGATGCTAAAAGTGATATGTATTACTTCAACTCCTTTCAGGTAAGCCTTGAACAGCCTAATAAAGAAAAGGCGAGTCAAACCTTCTATGTAGGTAAAGAAAACAATTACACCTTCAAAGAGGCGTATAATCTCCTGTGTGGCCGGGCAGTTTATAAAGAACTCACCAACAAAGAAGATCAGAAGTACAATGCCTGGGTTAAGCTCGACTTTAAGGAAACAGATGCTTCTGGCAATTTCAAGACTCAAAAGTTTAACGAAAACTATGGGTTCAATCTGGAAAACGAAATTTCAAAACTTTCTATTAAAGACCTAAATGAGAGTCAATCAAGAGAAAGACTCATGGCCTCTCTTGAAAGGGGGAACCGGCAATCTGTCACCATACAGAAAGATGGAAAAGACCAAGCATGCTTCATTGAGGCGAACCCACAATTCAAAAGCATTACGATCTATGACAGCTCCATGCGCAAGCAAGGCGTGCAAAACGCTAAAAAAGAGGGGCAATCAGAAAGTCAGGGACAAGCTGCGAAGAAAGAAAGCAACAATATCCAAAATTCCGGAGATGCCGATGGTCCGGAGCCTCCAAAGCCAGAGAAGAAAAAGAAGAATAGGCAATCCAATTCATTGTAGCGAATGCTACAATAAAAATAGAAGTAATGAGCAACCAACATTCAATTAACAGAGTAGAGGCAGAGCTGAACCAGTGGCGATCACGGGAAGAACGCTTTACCAAGATTTTTCCGACCAGCCTTTCCTCCAACAGATCATTGCTAAAGGAAAAGAGTCTCTTTTATGAAAGTGTAGCCATAAAGTATAAAGATACTCTTGATCAGGAAGAACGTTTCGCTTTGCGCATGTTAAAACAGGAGCGAAATACGATTGAAAAACAACTTTACCCCAACTTAATGGTTCGGGTGGTACGTAGGATGTTGGTTGCTCCACTTAAACAGCAGGCCGCTATACGAAAGGATGCCAAACAATTTGAGCAGAATTTTCATTTGTTGACATCCAAATTACAGCGGAGTGGCTTTACTGGCTTCACCCCCAAACTTGAAGAAAGTATTAAACTGGGCCAACAACAGTTTACCCTACCCGTTTCATACTATATCTCCGACAAAGAAAGATTGGATCATCAACTCACGTTTACAAAAGATCAAACTGGTCAATACCAGTTTGAAGGATATCTATTGGCGGTGCATAATGTGCTGAAACCGGAAGAAAACAAGCAACAGTATTTCAGCATGAAGTATGACAGTGACCTAAGTGTGCTACAAGCCTACAACCTGCTTTCAGGGCGTTCAGTACAAAAAAATGATACTTGGGTACAGTTTGATTTTAGTGATAAGGATGCACAAGGGAATTATCGAATTAAGGAGTTCAAAACGGATTATGGGTATGATATCGAAACAACTTTGCAAAGACTTCCATTGAAGGAACTATTGAATAAGGGTGAATTTGAAAAATTAATGGATTCGCTGAAACAAGGATCACGACAATCTGTAAGTTTTCTAAAGGATGGTAAGGAACAACAGTTTTACATTGAAGCCAATCCACAGTTTAAATCAGTAAACATCTACGACGAGTACTCTAGGAAAATAACCCTGACCACTGCTTTAGGCAACAGAATGCAGGAAGCATTAAAGCTAACCACTAAGCTAGATGAGCGTCACAAAGAGGCTTTAACGAAGCGAAATAGTATGCGAATAGTTCGATAAATAGGTGATTTATGAATGACACGCTAAAACCATTGTCAGATTTCTTTTCGGCCATTGAAAATGATCAGAGGATCAGCATCACCCATATTGGAATCTATGCGGCATTGTTAAAATATTGGATGGACCAGGATTTCGCCTCGCCTTTGGTGGCATTCAAATCCGAAATAATGAATTTAGCAAAAGTGTCTTCTCCAAAAACTTATTACAAGTGTATGAGGGAACTTAGTGAGTATGGCTATATCAACTACACCCCCTCATTTAAGCGCACAAGAGGGAGCAAAATAAGCCTTACACCATTTCAAAAATAAGCGGGCCATACCAAAATGGCATAGCCCGTTATTAATTTATGGGTAGGTAACAACTAAAGATATGAAATAGCGGTTTATTAATAAAATACACATACAGGCTACAAAAAATAAATAGCGCTTCACATCATTCTCATTAATAATTAAATAGCTACAGGATAGTAGCTTGGAAATTTTTAAGACAATTTTTTATTTTTTCTCCATTCATTTGCATAAACCCATCAACTATACTTTGGATAGAATTCGGAGCAAAACGATACACACGGTTTTTTAAAAATGCAGCCAGTTGAAAAATTTCTTGCTGCCTGACATTTAGCTTAAAATACGTACGATGTGCACGCAAAGTCATAGGCGCTCCTGCAAATTCAATTGTAGGTTTATCAAAAAAGATACATACTATTTCTTCAAGCTTCCCTTGACCATCCAAATCCTCAATCTTTACCCATTGCCAGTACCAATTTAGAAACCTATTCATCCCACGGACTTGAATAGAATTAAGTTCAGCGCCATTATCCATAAAACTCCACATTGTTTCTACAGCAGTTTCAATTGCATTACAAAAGAACACTTTTACACCATCTTTTAGCTTTTCAGGATCGTGTATCTGACAATATTTATACTCGCTAAGTAACGCCCATACATCAGCCTGGTAGTCCGCCTCTTCTATCACTTTAGGGAACTGTCCAATTCCGTTTGCGATTTCCTTTGTTAGGCGGTGGCCATTTTTACTGTAATGCAGCGCCTCATGAAAGAAAAATAATCTTCCTGCCTGCTTTAAATCAGTGTTCTTATTTTTATCTAACCTTTTTTTTAGCCCCGACAAAAAGCCATCATCAAGTAACCAAGAGTTATTTTTCTCAATATATTCGAAACCATCATCAACGTTTTTCTCATCCAAGTCAATTTTATCATCTTTTAAGGTAGTTCCCCCAATATCCGTAACTTGGCTCCAAGGCATTTTTAAATGCTGACTTACGTTTGAATACTCGTCATCGGTTTCGCAGATAGACTCTATCCAGTTCACGGGTTTCTTGCCTGTTACTGCCTTAATAAAAGGCTTTATTTTCTGTTGTAACTGCGTTTCCCATTCATGCCTTATACCATCAGCTAACGCCTTATCGTCTTCTGTTAGAAGGACTCTATCATTGACCTCACTCGATATAGGGATAGCCTCACGGTACTTTGGCGTTTGATCCCTGCTAAATTGATAAGTTTGAATGAAAGGATAAATATTGGTATTAATCCTTGTTCCCAAAGCAAAGGGAAGACCTGAGGATACTGCCATAAAAAGGTGAATCTGTTCTCGGTCACTTAACTTGTTCGAATAAGTATTCAAAACATCCTGAAATTCATTCGTTACAGCCATAATATTAGCTTGACTATAAAGAGAATCAACATGAGGGTTCGTTAGCTCAATGTCAAATTCATTTGCAGGGTTGGGAACAACTTCAGTGGTGGCTGAAGGATCAATTCTAAATGAAGTGCTAATCCTTATAGTTATATCCCCCTTGCCCTTTTGTACTTCCTGTGGTAACAATAATGGTTTAATCTCAAATAAATATCCTGCGGAAGGCGGCTCAACTTCTGCAAACCACTTTTGTTGTTGGTGGTGCCACTGATAAATAGTAAAAGAATGAGTATTGCCGACTAAATATCCAAAATGAAAGGCTACTGGTATCGGAGTCAGGCCAAAATAGGCAATATGTCCATTGGGATATTTATCCAACAGGGGCTTTACTATATCTGCAAACTTTCTTTGTTGAGCTAAGGCTATATTCTCAAAAGGGAGATCATACAACTCATTGAGCTTTGCGTAACCTGCTTCAAAATCAACAAACTCCACAATCGAAAAATCCTTCTCAACAAGTACGGCCTCACATTGTTCTCTAGTAATTTTCTTATCTAACCCGTAGTGCGCAATTATTATTAGCGGTTTCGTTTCTTTATTCATTCGAACTTTATTTAATGGTTGGTGATGGTTCTACAGAACTTAAGGTTTCAAGCAAAATTGTTTTATCAAACGATCTATCTTCTTCAATCGCTCTAAGTAATGCTTGCCGTCCAACCCTCTGTACTAAATCTGAAAAACTGTAAAGTCTATCCTTCTTCCCGGAGGCTGTAACCAACTCATCAAGATCTTTCTCAGTGGTTTTGGTACCCAGTAGTAAAGATTGAAACACCTTTTTTCGTCCTACCTGATCTGGCCTGACGAAAGTAATTACCTGAGTGGCCCTTCGAACTACTGCAGGATCCAGCGCCTTCAAGCGGTTCGTGATAAGAATAATTGCCAAATTGGCTTTTTCCTTGGCAATAGAGTCAATTTGCTTGATCAACACATTTAGCCCAGCCTTATCTTCATGGTGAGCCTGATTTTGCTCTCGATCCGTTGCTAAATCATCAGCTTCGTCAATAATGAAGATTCCGATATCATGCCCTTTGATCTTTGACTTTGCTTGCGTGAAGGCTTCGGTTATGCGGTTGGATATCTCACCAACCTTTCCTCCACCCCTTATGTTAGATGGTGTTTCAAAACAGAATACTCGCTTTTCTAATAACTTCCCCAAAGGTGTTGCTATGCAGTTTGCCAGTGCGGTTTTTCCGCAACCAACATCACCTTCAAGTATAATCAAAGGAGTTCCCGTTACTACATTATTCAGAAAGACAAGTTTAGATTGGTGATGCTTTTTGTGCCACGATTCCAACCGCCCTTTGTCGAAGAAAAAGCTCAACATACTTAGCAGCGCATTTTTCTGCGCATCAATAGCTACAAGACTATCATATGCCAGTTGAGCAGGTTCAACTGGGTGTCTCGATTCAATCAATTGTAAATCCATCTCGTTTATTTTGTTATTACCGATCTTTTTAACTGTAGATCATTGCTAACGTAGCTTCTCTCATATGTGGAGCTTCCATTCATGGCTGAACCAGAAGTACCCCATCCTCGATTATCAACCAATTCAGTGTAAACTTCATTATAAGCAGTACTTTCTGCATTCAATTCAGCATACAACTTCACTTTTGTATCAGAAGGAAATTCAAAGTAATTTATACCACCTGACTTCTCTCCAGAAGACAATACGCCCCAAGCATTGACATCATAGCGGTAACTTTTAAAGCTACCGTTTGCATTGTACAGCTGAAGTTCGAAAGCTTTTAAAGCCCTTTTCTTAAGTAAATAGGTTAAATCCTCAATCCACTTTTCCGTCTGGCCATATTCTGCCATTTTACGATTTGCAAAGCCAATAATGTCTTCATAAGTACTTTGCATAACAGCCTTTACGTCTGCTACCGAATAGGTATCTGTCCCCGAAAATGTATAACTCATACTCATTTTTTTCATTTTATTTATTAGTCACAGTGTGACGAAAATATTTTACCAAAAAGTATCTGCATCTGCTGAAGGCTATCATTGTCACGCCCTTGCATGTCCGCTACAATTGCCCTATTCATGACCTCAGCGGCTTCCTGCAACCAATCTGCCAGTTCTTGTACCTCCCAACTACTCCATGATTTTGCTACATTATTGTCCACCATTACCGGGTCTAAAACATTCCAAGACTTTGTAGAGTCCGGCTTAGGCACCTTATAATAATCGTCGAACCAAACTGTATTTTTCTCTTTTATTATGAAGGCCAGATATGAAAACCAATTTGCCAATGTCTGAGCATAAGTTGTATCTACCTTGCATACTTCTAATGCTTTGGCTGCTAATAGGTTGACCAGAAAGCTAGGTAAAACAATAATCTCATTAGATGCTTGCTGTTTGTTTTCACGCCACCATTTTAATAACCTGATCATTTCATTAAACGCAACAACTCCGGCCTCATCATCAGTTTTTTTTGTCCGATTACGAATAAATTTGCGGTGATCCTGAATGGACGTTTTAATTATATCTCCATTCTCCCGAATCAATATCTGCTTGCAAGAATCATCTGTCGCAAACATGGGCACAATGTCGTACGTAAGTTTAGAGCCTTCAAACTCCATTTTAACGGAACTTTTTGTCGTGGATATTTTTGTCGTGGGATACGCCTTCTCTGCATAAGTTTTGAACCGCTTAATCAGAGGTTCGAACTCCGTTTCCTTATCCTTTTTTACTACGAATGGGATATCAATATCCTGCCCCTCTACAGTAGTTTCTCCCCGTAAATGTCGTCTCAAGCCTGTTTTTGATGCAAAAGACCCGGAATACGGCATATCCGTTACAGTAAGGCCATCTTCTTCAGCCTTGGCTTTAATTTTTTTCCTGATTTCATCCGATTGTGCTTTGATCGCGTCTCTTTTTTCTTTCTCAGGCGCAATCCAATCAACAAAGTTCCTGATTCGCACATGCAGTTTGCTTTTGGTACTATACTGACCCATACTTTAACCTTTAATTTTATTAATTAGAAAATCGTTCTTTACTAAATATGCTCCTGCTGTTACATTTTTTGCCACGCCTGGCAAAAAATGAGAAAATGGAGCATATATTTAGAGACAAGAATATTATTTTAACGATGGCAGCCAACCTAGAAACCTTAACCCTGCTTCATAAATTAACTGATAATCAATGGAGTACAATATTAAAACAACTAATTATATATGCCGAGCTTCGGCTTAATAGAATTGGATTTGAACCCAGATCAGAAATCGACTCCGTTAATGGAGAGGATTTTGCTATGGAAGCCATTAAGAAGTTGTTTGAAGGGGAAAGGAAATGGGATCATGCCAAACATCCGGATTTGCTTATCCACTTGAAACTTGTCGTAAAAAGCCTGATTTCGAACCATATAAAATCTTCCGTTAAATCGATTGTGCAAAAAACTGAACCTTCATTTGCCGACAATGGCATGAACTCAGATCAGTTTAATGAGCAAGAAGCATTAGAAGATTGTTGTAGAGTAGAAGGAGGGGTGGATAGAGAAACGCAGTTAGAAATAATTATTACACAAGAAAGATGGGGCCAAATTGAAGCTGCTTTTGGGGAAGATGCTGATAGCTTTATTGTTTTCTGCGAATGGCTGGATGAAATACCTCCTCGAGTAATTGCAGAAAATTACAGCATTGATGTAAAGAATGTATATAATACGATAAAGAAGGGTAAGCGGATCATTACTAAAATATACGCTCACTAATAACGCAAAAAAATGGCAACGAAAAAAATCAATTTAGAAACACTCATAGAGTCATATATGGAAGCTTCGACTTCCGACGCGTTAGCTTTGGATGAGGCATTAAAAGAATATGGCTATGACCCCTTAAAAATTGAAACTACGGGGGTTCAAAAGATTAGACAATTATTTTTCCAGCACCAGGTAGCTTCAAAGAAAAAAGTCATGATGGACTTATACGCAAAGGCTATTTCCTTAGTTCAAGTTGCTGCTGTGGATTCTAAAGAAGCTATATTTTGCCTGCTACAACAAAGATCCCCTAGCCTCCAATTTCGAAACCTAGAGAAGCTGGATGAGGAGAATTTACGGCAAATCCTTAATGAAACTGAGATTTTAGATTTGATTGATAAATTAGAAAAGACTGATCAGCAATGAATCTCAATCCTGTCTTAAAGGCAAAACAGCTACTTTCTTCTTTGGGTATAGATGACCCCACGCAAACATCGATTGAGGATTTAATAATTTACCATGATGGCATTGTTCAAGAAATTCCGTTAAACAACTGTGATGGAAGGATGGTGATGAAAAACGGCAAGTCAATAGTTTCATTGAATTGTGCCATTGAGTTTCCTCAAAAAAAACGCTTTGTCCTGGCTCATGAATTAGGTCATATATTGCTTCATGCTAATAAAGAAGCGACCTTTTCGGATGATTATTCTACTCTTGAAGCATACAAACATGGAATACAAGAAAAAGAGGCGAATGATTTTGCTACGGAGCTATTAATGCCTTCAGAACTATTCAAAAAAGCTTGCTTCAAACAAAAATTTGGAGCCGAACTAATAAGAAATTTGTCCAACAGATTTAATACGAGTCTTACCTCAACCATTTACAGATATGTTGAACTTGGCCCACATCCACTTTGCGTCTTTTACAGCAAAGACCGAAAGATTCAGTATTGGAAAAAATCGGACCAATTCAGGTATTGGATTCCTGATAGAACTAAATTAAACGTACCGAGTGATTCAGTTGCTGAGGAATTTTACTCTAAAAATAGAATATACCTCAAAAACGATTCTGACCAGATAATATCCAAATCAACATGGTTTGAATTAAGGGATTACGATTCGGACACTCCCATGTTTGAGTTTTGTATTATAACACCTAAATACAGTACAGTGTTAAGTGTAGTATGGGAAAAATAAAGCTTCTCGTGGCACTTTTTAAGGGAAATAAAGAGGGCTCAATGATGACTGATATTACAAACGCTGTGTTTAATTCCCCTATTCTCTCTGGTACTATTCACGGAATATGTCCTTAATTTAGGTATTTTATGCAGAAAAGACATAAATGAGATATCATTAAAAACTATTGCATTTTATATTGCACCACAACAATATATACTTGATATTCAATTAATTATCAAGTCCTGAAGGGGGAGCACCTTAAACACCCGAAGCACACGCTTCGGGTGTTTTGTTTTATACCTTTCCCCTAACCCTCAACAACCTTTTATGTTTTACTTATACGTGCTGCACAGCCCAGAGTTCAACATTTATTACACCGGTTCCAGCGAAGATCCTTGGGCCAGGCTATTGCAGCACAACACTACCGACAAAAATACTTTTACCACCAAGTACCGACCATGGATTTTAGTCGCCGTCTTCTCCTGCGGACCAACCAGATCCGAAGCCCTAAAAATCGAACGATGGGTAAAGCAGCAGAAATCAAGAAAACTTATTGAAAAAATGATTGACCCCGAATTTGTTCCGGATGGAACATTAGCTCAGTTGGTTAGAGTCCCGCACATGCGGGATTAATCAGGGGGTCTCAGAGTCAAGTCCTGAAGGGGGCGTTACTAAGAAAAAAGCTGCCCTATCGGTGCAGCTTTTTTCTTAGTAACTAAAATATCTTGGAAAGAATTACATCTCAAATACTTATAGGATTGAAACCTTTCGGGTCGTTTTTTTATCCCCTAAAGTGATTTCGAAAATATACAATCCGGGAGTCAATGACTCTGTATTCACTCTTAACTTATAACTACCGACCTCTTGCTTACCATCAACCCTAGGTGCCAAATTTTCATATGATCTACCCAAGATGTCTATTACCTTAATTGTAACCTTTGTCGGTTCATACAACTCATACCCTAGATTCACATACTGTCTTGCCGGGTTAGGAGAAATATTAATACCTTTAATTGAACGCATAATGCGCTGAATACTGGCTCCCCCCTCACAAATGTTGACGATTTCATTTAATTCGTTCACATCATAACATGGTTGCAATCCAATAATTACTGAATCTCCCCTGTATTCAATTTTAATAATAGTTGAGTCATAACTATCATCATAAGGATCATTCCGGGTAGAATCATCCATTGTAAATGCTATTGTTGGATTAAAATAATCAACCAGTGATTGGTTAGAATCTGAACTTTCTCCAGCTGTAGTTTTCCAACCAAAAACATCAGAGACATTAGATTTGCAATCAAAGTCTTTAATGGTAGCTACAAATTTTGAACCCTCCTGAGCAGTAAATCCTGGCTTAAGAGAAATTCGTTGACCCGCCTCAAATCTTGCATTGGCGAGATACGACACTTGCCCTGTTGCATCTATATTAAACACGGCTTTCCCTACGAAAGGATTGGTCGATATCCCCAATATCCCTACACTACTATTCCCTGAATAAAAAGGAATAGCACCAGTTATATTAAAATTTAATTTATTGTAGTACCCATCCGGTGAGTATTTGTAAAGAAAAATATTAAAAGCTGTCATGTAATCCAACCCGTTAAACTCAGTAAAGGAAGAATGAGCCAGAACAGTAGGATCCATCCAATGCTCCCACCTATTATTAGTAGTCCAGGGATAAGCATAATTATCAATAGCGGGATCCTGTGCCGCACTCGGAGTCAGATCGTAATGGATACAATCATTTTGAGCAGGATACACCTCTTTTTGGACACAATTACATGAAGCACAATTCAATTTACTGAATTCCGTAATCCACCAATCAGCACTAATCTTGGGATTATAACCACAAAAAACAGCGCCTAGCATATCATAAAATTGCTTATGCGAATACAATGAGACTTGATTTATAAGATTTCGTCCCTTGTTGTCACCAACAGTTCCCGCTGTTCGTGATGCAGTTGCCAATTGAAGGAATTGGGTCATGTTATCATTACCACTTCCATTTTGGTACTGCCACAATTGTCCACTAGGCAGGCCTAAATCTTGGGCAGCGGAAGGGGGTAATGACAAAAAAACGCTGCTAATGTCGTTTTTTCCATACGCCAATTTCAATGCCGCCCAAATCGCTTTTCCAATTGTTTGAGAATATTCATCGCGAAACCTCGAATTATCACCCGAAAACATTCTCCCGAGTACCGATAAAGGATATGCATAAAACATTCCACCCGTTGCCCCCCGGCAAACTAATTGCCTATCAATTTCAGGATCCTTTAACTTCCACCCACCATTGTGAGCGTATGTAATAAGATTTGTTCCAATTGATTTTGCTAACTGTTTTAAACCTTCGCCATTATACGATACCTGACTTGGAATTTTATATTCGACTGCTGCCAACCCCATCAATAACCCAATCATATGATCAAAACTAAAAGCTGCTTTTATTACCGGATTCGCTTTTTTAGGTTTACAGTCGTTATCATTCCCATCCCCCATCCGGCAGCTCATAGAGGAACTAACAAGATCATAGTTTCTACCCATATAGTTAATTGCAAAATTCTCAGGAACATCATCTCGAGATAAAAAACCATTTTCATTAGGCATCATCCCTCCATATAAAGTCTCTCCTGCAAGATCAATGCGCTGAATAGCCTTTAAAGCATAATATAACTCCTCTACGGTCTTTGCCTGGTTCTGTCCTTCACGCCAATATAAATCCCACTCAAAAGCTAGCATGGTTACATAAAACCCCATATCACTAGGCACATCCCCCCAAAGCATTACGCCTTTTTTAAGCTGACCATCTCTAGGATCAAGATTGCTAGGATTACTCGGCCATCCATTATTCTGACTTAAACAATCTGATGCAAAATCATATACAGATTGAACAGTCCCGCCAGGGTATCTTTTCGCAGCAGGAAGACTCATTCCCGCCGATGTTCCTACTTTTACAAAGCC
Source organism: Chitinophagaceae bacterium (assembly GCA_031546985.1). Classification (GTDB taxonomy): domain Bacteria; phylum Bacteroidota; class Bacteroidia; order Chitinophagales; family Chitinophagaceae; genus JAVBJN01. Next base: position 24,358 of record JAVBJN010000044.1, on the reverse strand, counting down.
ATTAAATTTCTCTCGATTTTCGTCATTCCCTAAAAATCGTCCTCTAAGTTGCCAATATTTTAGCAGGTTCTCGGTAGTTGTTTGCGCTATCTGAGCCGAAGCACCAACTGAAAAGAACAAAAAAAACATAAAACATAAATGAGCAATTCGACATTTGCTAATACAATTAATTACACTCATGTTTAGTTAATTTTTGGGTTGGTTCAGCTTCATTTTTAATACTTCGATCTCTTTCTGTTGCTGAATCATATAAAGCGTCAACTCTTCTATTTTCAACAAAAGCTTAGATGTTGCATTTCCCAGGTTGACACCATGAGCTTCAACATCCGCAGCCGTAGGAATTTCAGGTAGGTGCTTATTTTCTTTAATAAAAGACTCTAACTCCTCGATAGACCTCAACTGATAATTATCTTCAAATACATAATCGCACCAACCCGTTTCTACTTTAATTTCTTTAGCACGAATAGTCCCACACACTTCAAGCTTATTTTGAGGAGCAACTGTGCCTACTCCAATATTCCCATTTCCGTCAATAAACAATCGGGTTTGAGCACCGCCAGTGCCATAAACAGTTTTCAAAGAAATTGTTCCATCCTGTCGATTACTATTATCAATAAATAATTCGGCCCTTGTATACCCATCATTAGAAACACCAATTCTTAACTTCTGCGAGTTGGTAGCATCCCCAACGATATAATTTCCCCATATGCCTTCTCCTATAGACCCTTCTGTAGAAAAAGTGGATAATCTCCCCAAACGTAACTCTCCAATATCCAAATTCGTCTTTGGAGTCGTAGTTGTAATACCCACATTCCCTGTTGCAGGAAACGTGTTTTGTGCCAACAGAGAACTACCGCTAAACATGGCAGCAACAAATAATATTTTTTTCATTTTAAAAAATTTGTGCAAAATTAAAAAAATAAATGAATTACTTGTTTATATTATTTTCCTGTTATTCATAATAAATAATTAGACAAAAATCCATTTCCTGCTTCGTCTGTTCAATTAAGTCAACCTTTTTGATCCCTACTCATAACAACCAAGTTTCCCATTTTGTGAGAAGACTATTACTCCTGTCCCCACAACATTTCTAAAAATTATTAGTTATATTAAACGATAGTTACAGAAAACAGCAAACATCCCCAAACAAAACCCCTATAGCTATGAAAAAAACGGCTTTGTTATTATGCGCGATTACCACCGCGGCTGTAAACAGCAATGCGCAAACCATTCGCCTGGGCCTCTTCTCTGAATTGGGTGCTTCCATGCCTGCAGGCTTTCCGGAAATAACCATGACGGATGTAAATGGCAATACCATTGGCACTACCAGGCCAAGCCCTGGTATATTTTATTCTTATGGTGTACAGGGCACGCTCGTTGCCAAACACTGGCATATTGGCTTAGGTGTGGGGCGCAGTTCTTATGCCTATAAAGACCAGCCACCTCCTGTATTGTTATTATACCCGCAGCAGGGGCCCTTGCCCGATATTGCTTACAGGCACAAGGCTACCATGATTCAGGCTACACTGGGGTATGCCGTTTATCAAAAATCAAGACTTACACTTACACCAACAGTGGGCGCAACAGCCAACTTTGCCGATGAAAAATGGACCTACATTGCAGGTGGCACCAAACATGAAGGTTCGGTAACCCCAACTGCCTATACCCGCTTTCAAATGTCGGCCCTGGTAGGATTTGAAGCCGATTTTAAAGTATGTCACAACTTCAGCGTTTCTGTTATGCCGTTGTTCAAAGCCGGACTCACCGATCATTACAGTATTAAAGACAAGCAAACCATTCACTACCTCGGTGGTCAGGTGGGTGTAAACTATACCCTGGGCGCAAAGAAAATGTAGATAACCAATCTCAAGTCATACAACAAATACCCATAGCAAATGTTATGGGTATTTGTTTTTTTACCCCCTCGGCATACCTATTTCAAACATTGCGCCCAAAGCCCTGTTTACAGCCCAAAATGATCCATTCTGGTTAAAATCTAGCCCAGTATCCGGCAACAAAAAATTGGCCTTACATTCGCCAAAAACCAATCAACAAATGGGTAAAAGAATTTTTAAGTTTTTCGTGATGGCAACCTGCCTTATCATGACTGTGGCAACCTACGCACAATCCTACACGCCTATACGCACAGGCAAGCACTCTCTAACCCTGCAATGGATAAGCTGGGAGCAAAAAGGAACCATTGAAGTATCGGCACCGGGCCAAGATGGGTACCGCACCGTTAAGGGCGAGCAATACGGAAAAGACAAAAACGAATTTCTTCGTGTGGCGGGCAAGATAAAACAGACTGCCAAAACAGATCTGCTGTTTGAAGGCACCATTGATATTCAAATACCATATGTGAATAACGGGAAATTGTGCAGACGAGAAGGCACCTACTATTTTAAAGCCACGGGTACCCGTAAATACTGGCGCCTGCAGGAGATGGATAACTGCGAAGGCAATATGGTTACCGATTACGTAGACATTTACTTCTAAACATTCATTGCGCAAAAAAACGGTGGCCTCCGAAGAGGCCAACCGTTAAACACCACCGAACCTTGATTCTTAAAAGCAGCGTGGCTGTATGCTTATTATATGTTGATGAGTTTTACACATTATGCAACCGGATGCAATGGTTGCGTTATTAAAGCAGAAACCCCTTTTCCGGGCATATCATTTATACGGGCAAGATCTTGTCACAACAGCATGCAACAGCCTGCAGATAAGCTTATACAAGCTCATCTGCCCTAAGGCCCGGAGATTAAGGTTAAAGAGGTTCGGATCTCCGGACTACTTATTATAACCGGCTGTTACGGAGTTTTGAAATAATGGTAAAAGGAAGCTTGTTGTTTTCATTCTTAACATTTGATACGGTTCGGCAGCAAAACTATTAAGATCAAACCAATGTTTGTTGTAGTATTATTACTACAAAACGGGGAAAGTGGGGAAATCCCGTTACACAACTGCATAAAAAAAGACCACATGGCTGTGGTCCCTTTTTATATTCTATCGTCTTCGTTGCGTTTCAATATGTTTAGTCCTTTGCCGATAACCTGGAAGAATGTGGTAAAGATGATGCGGATATCGAGCCAGAAACTGCGGTGTTTAAGATAATACACATCCCACTGGATGCGTTTGCGCAAATCGCGCTCTACCACAATCTCACCTACATATCCTTTTACCTGCGCCATACCGGTCATACCTGGTGTTACTTCGTGGCGTAAGTGATAGTAAGGTATAATGGCAGAATAATACTCGGTATGGTACAGCATATGCGGGCGAGGGCCTACAATGCTCATATCGCCAAACAATACATTAAAGAACTGGGCAGTTTCGTCCAGGTAGGTGGCACGTAAAAACTTCCCTACCCTGGTGATGCGTTTATCATTAGCAGTAGCCTGCTTGCGGTCGGCATCATCATTAACCGTCATGGTGCGGAACTTATAACAGTTAAAGTCTTTTCCTTTGTAACCCGTACGCTTCTGGATAAAGAATATAGGCCCGCGGGAATCCAGTTTAATAAGCAGTGCAATCAGCGGAAACAACCAGCTCATCACCAATGCCATAAAAACTAACGCTACGCTTAAATCCAATATCCGCTTGGCCATCAGGTAAAAGTCGCTGTTCGACTCCCGGATGGTAGAACGGTTTATTTCTCTGAACAACAGACGGATTTCTGTTATTTCAGAGTTCCCATTAAATATGGGTGTTAATGTTCTCGTATCGTTTAGTACTGCCTGCATTTTCTGGACGGTGGTTATTCAAGTGCAAAGCACATACCACAAATGGTCATTGTTGTGTTAAATCGCTCTGCTTTTAATGCCCAGCATCATAAACAGTACGCTGAAAAACACAAAATATACTATACCGTGCTGCGCTTCCAGGGCAGACTCGGTAAGCATAAAACAACCAAAAATGGAATTAAACAACAAAAATAGACTTTTATATGTAAAGGTTTTGATAAAAAAGGGCACTAAAATGATCACTATCAGAATGATAAGACCTCCTAAGCCCAGTTGCACCATAGTTTGCAGGTATTGGTTGTGAAAATTGTAATTCCAGTAACCCGGGTCGTTAATGGCCGGATCGCCCATGTATAAATGGTGTTTCAGAAATTCTTTGTTCAGCTCATCCTGTGTGTCGCCAACCCCTGTTCCGCTCAGCCAATGCCCTTTTTCATCTAAAATCTCCTTTCCAAAACGCAAAAATGCCAGGCGTATTGTGAGCCCGTTAAACTGGTAATCCTTTTCGCTCAGTTGCTCCCGCTTTAATACCGAATAATCATTACTGGCAATTTCCTGGAAGCGTTGCTTTACAGGGTTACCAAATACAAACAGGCTAAGCAATGAGCCCATAAATACCAGCACAATGATAAGCTGCGCCACACTGGAATAGGCCAGGTCGAACCTGCGGCTTTTTACCAGGTGAAGCACAATATAAAGCATGAGCATCAACGACATAAGGCCCAGCATGAGCTTAGAGGAGAGCAGTAACATGAGGAGCAGCAAAAAACATAGCGTAAGCGAGCGCCATAGGGACTTATAACAGAAATCCGGCAGAAAAATGTTTTTGGCATCGAACAGGAACACTCCAATGGCAAACAGCACATATGCAGAAAAATAAACCGAATGCAGATCTATTACGCGGCTAAAGGAATGGTAAAAGAAATGATCGTAGAGCCCGGTAAGGTTAAACTGGTAAAAAGCATGGCCCAGGCAAATGACACCGGCTGTAACACAACCGGCTACAAACCAACTGATTATTTTTTTAATTACCCGCTCATCCTCCAGCCCGGTAGTACCTATTACCAGTGGCAACACAAAGAAACTGAGTTTCTTTTCGAGTATCAGCCATGCCTCGGCCTGGTTACTGCTGTAAAACACACTGGCAAAGTGAATAAAGAAAAAGAGAATATAAATTACTGCAAACGGGTTCATTTGCAGGTTGCGCCACTTGGTCTTAAAATTCCACATCAATACCCAGTTTAAGGTAAGCAGCACAATCAGGTAGCTTTCGACCAGTATGGGAAAAGGCATACCAAAAGCGATCAAACACAAGAGGGATACATGTATAAACTGGTGTACCTGGGCTTTAAGAAATGGCATTGATGTTAATATTATTGATGTTGGGGATATCGCTTCCGGTTGGTTAACTCTAAATCTCCGCTAAAATACACAATTGCATTATCCGCAATGTAAATTGAAGCAACAAAATACAAATTGATATATTTACACTTAACTATCTCTTGGCAGCCTTACCTGCCGCTGTTGTTGTACACCGATTAACCAGATATTGATGAAGGCGCTAGCCAAAAAGTTTTTAAATTCAAGTGAATTTAACGGGCCATTACTGGCATTTCTTCTCCTTTTTCTGAATGCTAAACTGCCTGTAAAACTACTTGCGCTTGCAGGTGTGTTTATCTATTCTAAATATATAAAAAAGGAACCAACCGAAGGTGTTTCTGCCAAAGCACCGGTTTTTTATTCTGCCATTCTCGTTATTGAAGTCATTAAATACCTTTTTATTACCCAGATTTTTGAGGTAAACTACCTGCTTACTTTGGGTTTGGGTTGTTTTCAGTGGGCATTGTGCATTGCTGGTTTTGCGCAGCTCAAACGTTTGTGCGGGCAATACAGCGCCCAGGCAACTGCTGCTACTATTAAAATATTTTTCAGCATCAACACGCTTGTCTCTTTTTTCTTTTTCGCTATACTTTTAATGCATCCGCAATGGCTGGGGTATTGGGGGCACGGCGCTGACTTACGGCTTGGACACCCATCTGCCGGCGATGCAATACTAGGTGTTAGCCTCGATTCTTCTGCAGTGAATGCGGCAATTAACCTGTTGGGCCTCATTTACTTTATGCACCGCAAAGAGAAACTGATGGCGGCATTATGCCTGGCGGTTATTGTCATGTGCACCAGCAATATTACCCTATTCATCAGTTTGGCGGTATTGGTTATCTTTTTCCTTACCACCCGGCTGCGGTACCACCGCTGGTTATCTGCAGGCGTACTGGTGTTCCTGCTAGGCAGCTACCTGTACTCATCTCCCTCCAACCGCGAATACATGTGGATAGTATGGCTTAAAGCTACTTCCAAGCCAGAATCTATTGCCCCACCCGAAGAATATTATCATCAGGAGAAACACACCGAAGTACAAGAGAAAAAAACTGAGGTACAGGAGAAACACGTTGAAGCACAGAACCAGGCAAAAACAGAAGAGGCGGCGCCACCACCTGTAATAGCTCCGGCAGAAATACCCTGGCCCACTGCTCATGGCTTGTTCCGTATTGATTCTGTAGCTTTTTATACCAAACCCGGTAAATTCATTTCCTTCCTGCAAACGGCTAATTACCTGGCGGCCGATCCTATTCATGCACTGTTCGGTGCAGGCATCGGTAATTTTTCATCTAAACTGGCTTTCCGGGTGGGTGGTGCAGAAATATTGGGGCGGTATCCTGCCCAATACGGTTACAGGTCGGCGGCTTTTGAAGCCAACCATTGGGCTACTTTTATGCATTATTATATGCTCCCGGCGGCAGAACACTCCAACCTGAACTACCCTTTCTCTACCGTAAATCAGATTTTGGGCGAATATGGGCTGATTGGCGCTGCACTGTTCCTGTTTGGTTATGTGGGTTATTTTATGCGGCGCTGGCGCTACCTTACCTATGGCCGCTACCTGCTGCCCGCACTGCTGCTGTTTTTTGTTACAGACTACTGGTTCGAATACTTTTCACTGGTAATTGTATTCGAAATTATGATGCTGCTGAACATCCGGGAAGTAAAAGAAAAAGAAACGGCTACGCCTGCTGTCTGAACAAGGCTTTCCATTGGCTGAGGATCAGTTTTTTATCGAACCTGGCTATACATTCAGGTGCCATGGTTATATATTGAGTATACTGCTTATCGTCATGCAGTAACACCTGCACTCCTCTTACCCACTCCCCGGCAACCTGGTCAGGTACCATAAAAGTTGTAGTATCGGTTACCGCTGGTGCTAACAAACCATATTTACCATATTGAAGTACGGAGGTAAATTGCTCCAATGGCGCTTCGGGTGCCAGTATTTCTTTAATGCCGGAGAGGCAATCGGCAGCCATTACAGGTACACCACACTGCATAGCTTCGAGCAGGGTATTGGGAAATCCCTCAAACACAGAAGGGAGTAACACTGCACGGCTGCGGTGCATAAACTGGTAAGGGTTTTTCTGAAACCCGAGAAAAAACACATCGTATTGCAGGCTGTCTGGCGCGCCACCTTCGGTACCATCAAACACAGAGAGGTTAAATGCACGGGCCAGTTGCAGCAGGTGCTCAATCAATGCGCCTTCGGAGCGGGCGGTACCAATAATCACCAATTTAGCTTTTTCGCCTTGTTGTTTAAGCCGATGCATAAGGTGCAGCAACAACCATTGTCCTTTTTCCTTACTAATGCGGCCTACGTTCAGCAATACAGGATGCTCTGCAAAAAGCCGGGCTACCAGCGTATCTGTCAAAGGCTCCGCCGCCAACGGATCTATACGGGAGGGTTCAATAAAGTTGTACAACACTTTTATCTTACTGTGCGACAATTGCAGGGCCTGCTCCATATCGATACCAATCATACTGGCGGGAACGATAATGGTACGTGCCCGATTGTACAACCGCCTTATTACAGGCAACAGTTTCTTTACCTTGGGAGAATGCTCCAGTTCTTTGGAAAGGAGGGTGCGCACGCTGATCATTTTTTGACCGGGGCCGCCAGTAATAAGGTTAATAATATTGGCCTGCTCTGCAAAGCTTACTACCACGCTGGCGTTCTTTTCTTTCTTAATCCTTCGCAGTTCTCTCGACAGCACCAACAAGCGCCGGGCCCGTTGAATTACAGTATTATTATGCGGATCATCGGCGTAAGGCAATGTAATGACACGATGTTCCCCACCAAAAGCATAGGTCTTGCCGGGTTTATCATAGGTTACAATGGTAATGTTAAACTCGTCGGACAGTTCGAGGCTCAGGTTGCTCACCATACGCTCGGCCCCACCGCCAAACAATCGAAATATAAAGAGGATAATATTTTTCTTGTGCTCCATAAGTGTAATCAGTTGTGCAGCAATTGGTAATACAATGCTTCATAACGGCGGGCCACCACCTGCATACTGCATTGGTGCGCTACAGAAACCGCCCCTTGCCTGCCCATTTCTTCGGCCTGTCTGGGGTTTCTGAGAATAAGTAGAATTGCTTCTACCAGCGGCAGCACCTGTGCGGGTGGCACCAGCAATCCGCTAAAACTATTATGAATAAGATCGGCCGAGCCGGAGATGTTGGTAGCCACACAAGGCACACCATGCAGCATAGCTTCCATCAGGGCATTGCTCATACCTTCGCGGCGGGAGGGCAACACAAAACAGTGCGCAGCTTCATAATAGCTGTCGAGTTGCGATTGGCGCCCGGCGAAAATAACGCTATCCTGTATGCCCAAACTACGCACATATGCATCATATTCGGGCGTAGCGCCATCGCCTACAATCTGTAATTGCGCAGTGGGAAACACTTCGGCAACCTTTACCCAGGCTTTGAGTAAAATATCGATGCCCTTGGCCGGTTGCTGGTACAAATTGCCCACAAACAACACCACCGGATCTTCGCCCGGCTTGCGTACCGCCATTTTAACAGGCACTTCAATACCATTGGGAATATCGGCAATGTGCGACTCCGGAATGCCTTCCTTCACCAGGTTAGCATGTATCACACTGGTCATAGCCACCAGGTGTGCACTGCTGGTAATAGATTGTTGATGCAACTTTCCTTTTTTGTAGCGCGATAAGGTTTCAAAACCATTCATGGTAGACTCTTTTATGAGTACCGGTTTCTTTAACCATTTGCCCAACCTTACGGCTACAATTGCGGGCCACTCCATCGTATGGGTGTGAATCACATCTATGGTCTTACGTTTGCGCCACAGCAGTAGCAAACTGCTCCAAAAAAAAATATTGTAATACACCCAGGTGGGCCAGCCGGCCTTGCGGGTAATTTTATTGGTCACCTCTGCCGTGTCGTCAAACTCGATCTTTACGGCAACTGGTTTTTGTTGTTTGTTTTTACGGGCCAGTGCTTCAAACAAGCGCATGGCCAGGTTATACAAGCGGTAAGCCGGCATACCCTGTATGGTATCGTTTCCGTTGCAAGCTGCTTTGCCAGGCATAAAGAAAAACACCTCGTGCCCCCAGGCAGTAAGCTGCCTGCCCAGGCGAAGGGCCTGCATCTCTGCACCACCAGCCGGCATAGGCGGTAAGCCCTGCACCAGCATTGCGATGCGTAAAGGTTTAGGATTGGTAGTGCTCATACAATTGTTGCAGCGAAATACCCTGGATCTGCTGACGGGTACAATATTGAAAAAAGGTTTCGAGACTTGCAAGGTAACGGGCACAATCGGCTTCTGTAGCGCAATACGGACTCAAGCCAGGCAAAACTTCTACATTATGGAACATCATATTGAGCACCACAATATCGTTGCTGCTATACCGCTGCGTGTATTGCGCCGCTATGCTTTCCATTTGTTGTGCCGTGGCGTAATAGGGGCGTAGCCAAATGTGTTTGTGGCTTCTCATTTTATGCCGCAATCCGGCTCCTGAAACCAACAGTTCTTTTACTTTATTGCGGTCAAAAGCCGCTATGCCTACAGGCACCTCCAGCAGCGCACTTCCGGTTGCAGGCGCTGTCATGCTGTGCGGACCAATAAAATAGGGCTGCTCCGGCGCCTGGCGAAAATCTACCGGCTGCTCGCGGGTTTTATCGTTCCAGATAAGGTGTGGCGTTACACTGGTGTCTACTTTGTAACCCAATGCCATAAGGCTTTTAATCGTATTGTTGCCAGCGCTATACCGCCCTGCCCGGAACGATACCGGCGCGTAGCCAAAGTTATTTTCAAACAAGCGGGTAATACTTTCGAGCTTGCCTGTTTCAATCTCCGGCGCATAAAAGCAACAATTGGCAATGCCCTTCTTACCCGCGTATACCTCGTGTTCTTTTTGCGGTGCAATAAACTCTGGATGCAGGTGGGTACCTAACTCAAAATTGCCCTGCAGCTTGCGAAACACTTCTACACTGCCTTTATCTTCGAGCACCACATTATTGATGAGATAAGTAGGCACCATACCATACTTGTTAAATAGTGGCTGCAAGCGGTTTTGTATCCCTTCGGATACACCACGAAAAGTAAGCGGATTGGAATACACCCAATTGCTGCTGCAATCCGGCTCCACATCAATTGTTATGGTGAGGAATACTTTCATCAGCAATGAATTTTAGCGGGTTGTTGCATTTTTTGCCACCACAAAGCCAGGTTTAGCAAATACCACACAATGGTATAATGACGCTTATCGCCATTAAAATATTCGGTCACCATTTGCTGTAAAGGCGCAGGCTCCCAACCCATTTCTTTAAAGAAAGTAGCAGTGAGCAGGTCCCTGGTAAGCTCGGCCCAATTGCTGCGCAGCCAGGTATCCAACGGAAAACTGAATCCTTTTTTGGGCGTATCAATGCGGTAATGCGGTGCCAGCTTGCCCAGCAAATGTTTCAGCACGGCTTTGTGCCGGTAATGCCCGTCAGATTTGGCTTCGAGCGGCAAGTGCAAAGCGTAGTCTACCACTGTATTATCGAGGTAAGGCACGCGCACCTCCAGGCTGGAGGCCATGCTGGAGCGGTCTACTTTATACAACATGGCATCGGGCAGATAGGTTTTCATATCCAGCAGCGAAGCCATATCCTTGCGTTTACTTATTTTTTCTACACCCTGCATCGCCCAAAGCGGCTGCTCCCATATCTTGTGGGGCATCCATTCTGAGGCAGAGGGCGAGAGGTACAGGTTAAAATATCTTTGCAGTGCATCGGGTTCCATTTCGAGCAATGCTTTTCTTTTATAATAAGGATCTTTTACAAAGGGCATCACGGCCTTAGCGAGTAATGGCGACAGGTGGTATTTTTGTTTCACCTTCATGCCGGGCCTTTGCCATTGCGCATAGCGGCCATAGCCCCAAAACAATTCATCAGCCCCATCGCCCGATAGTGCTACAGTAACATGCTCCCGGGCTTTATCAGAAATAGCCCAGTTGAGCAACACAGCAGGATCGCCAAAAGGCTCATCTACATAATCGTATAACCGCAACAAGCGGTCGGCAATCTCCTGTTGGTCTATATGCAGTAAATGATGGTGCAGCGCCTTGTTGTCAAACCCTTTAAGGTAATGGGCTGCAGCGGCACTCTCATCACTATCGGTAGCTTCGTTAAAAGCCACGGTATAAAAATTAAACACCCGGTCTTTGGCAAAGTGGTGGTGCACCATCGCCGCCAGCAACGAAGAATCTACCCCCGAACTCAGAAAAAGTCCCAGCGGTACATCGGCAATCATTTGACGGTCCAGACTGTCTTTAAGCATCGATTCGCAATCGGCAGTGCGGGATTGGGCAGCCTCGCCTGCCACCGCATACACATCCCAGAAAGCTGTGATGCGCAGTGGCTGGTTCAGCTCATCGATACGGCCCTCAATGGTGTGCCCCGGAGGCAGTTTATGCACGTCCTGCAAAGCGGTATGTGGCGTAGGAATATCCTGCAGCCAGAGATAGGCCGATAACATGGGCCGGTTAAGCTCAAACGTTTCTTGCATAAGCGCCGTTACCGATTGCATCTCTGATCCAAAAGCCAGCTTGCCATTGCGATGGCTGTAATACACAGGCTTAATCCCTACCCGGTCTCTGGCAATGATAAAACGGCCCGATGGCTTATGCACAAAAAAGAAGGCAAACATGCCATTGAGCCTGGCCACAGCCGCAGGCCCCCAATGTATTAGAGCATGAAACAACACTTCGGTATCGGAAGTGGTATGAAAAGAAATACCTTTTTGCGCCAGTTCCTGTTTCAGCGCGGTATAGTTATAAATCTCGCCGTTAAAGACCAGCAGATGCGTATCATCTTCAAAAGGTTGGTTGCTGCGGGCATCAAGGTCCATAATAGCCAGCCGGTTAAAGAACACACCAGAAGTACTGGCACCGCCATCGGGCTGCCAAATGCTTACGCCACGCGCATCCGGCCCACGGAATTTTACCCGGTCGGCTACACTATTCAATTGCGCTTCGCTAACCTGCGCGTTCAATATTCCCGCAAAACCACACATGCTTTAATTTTCTTTATATGGTTATCGCCCCATCTTTTGTTTGATGCCAAGCGCCAGTTTAAATAAATAGTATTTCAAAGGTTGGAAAACCAGGTACATCTTCTTTGGATAAAAGACGAACGACCCTCCAAAGCCCTTTTTAAATTTATTGATATTATACACCTGATCACCTTCGCTTACCATGTGGTTGTAGCCCCAAAAATCGAACCAGGCAAAACCGGCCGCCTTGGACTGCTGCATGGCTTCCCACATAGCTGGATGCAACACAGGCACTCCTTTCACATCAGGATCGGCAGCGCCTTTAAAATACCTCACAGTATCACCCTGATATAACACAATGATCCCACCAAGCGTTTGTCCCTCCAGATTAACAACCAAGATCAACCGCCCCATTTGCTGCACCTCTATCCAATCAATTGCTCGCTGCAACATGGCCATTTCTGTTATTCTATTTTTGCCTAAGCCACGGGCATCCAGCATCCGGAGGTAAATATCAATAAATGTTTTTCGGGCAGCATCTCCGGTTGCAGTAACCGCCTGCAATTGCAGTTTTTGCGCCTTCTTTACATCGCTCTTATGTCCTTTCGAAAAATTTCGCAAAAGCGTATCCAAATCAGCAGAAAGATCCACTCGGATCGAGGACCAGTTTTCCCGGTCAAAACGATATTGCACTGGCCATTGCCCGGCCACCTGGTATTCCATCCAGTCCGCCTCTGTGCCTGTAGGCATGGCAGGTTGAATGGTAACAGAGGTAAAACCCTCCTGTCGACAATGCGCAAAAATGGCGTCAATCGCTAAAGGCAGGTATAATATATCGCTAAACAACGGCCCAAATGGTACCGAAGCATTTTTTACCACCCACTTATACTGCTCGCGGATTACCGCAGCTGCTACAATATTGTCATCTTTTTCGAGCCAATAATAACAGCGTTTTCCGGTATACCCCTCCACTCCGGCCCAATCCGGATGCTGTTCAATAGTTTTGAACGCGAGGCGTTGATAAAAAGCTGTCAGCTTTTCTTTTTCGCCACCAGTAAGTGTATATGTAAAATGATGGTTCATGGGTATTGGTACAGTATACGCTTTAAAACAAGCCTGCAAGTTATTATTTAAAGGCCACATACACTAATTCCACCCTCCAGGACTCCCGCCCCTACTACATTACCGGTTTGTCAAACGCTTGAAAATGACATGCAATTCCTTATTAATGGGGAATACCCATAAGAGAACAGCCATTAGTGTACCATACAACCCTACCGCAGCCCCCAATTTGAGCCACAGGATTTGCGGCTGCATATAAGCCACAGCATAAAAGACAATGGTACCAATAACTATATTCAGCCCTACCAGTAATAGCATATGCAATAACAAAGCGGTATACCGGAAAAACGAGAAGAAACGACGTTGATAAATATATACAGAAAGCAGGTTTAGCAGACTCACCCCCAGCAATGCCAGTGGATATCCTACAAATCCCAGTTGTTTCAGTAAGAACCAGGTAAGCACAATCAACACCAGGTTATTCGCAATCTGGTAGATAACGGTATGTTTTACAATGCGGGCCGAAACGTAGAGGTTACCAATAATGGAATACATTGCGGTAAAAGGAATAGCCAGCACCAGATAGCGGAGCATCGCAGAAGAAAGAATAGCCGACTCTTCGGTGAAATTGCCCCGCTGAAACAACAACCGCACAATGTCTGACGCATATAAAAACACGCCACAAGCTATAGGCATTAGCAGAAACAAAAGAACACGGATAGATGATTGCATCACTTTATCCAATTCCTGCTCCTTACCCGATACAAACAGCTCGTTAATCTTAATACGGGTTACATTGGAAAACTGGTTGGTTATGAGTGCCGTGGGTTGGTTGGCAACTTGTTGGGCATAGTTAAAGGCTGCGATTACCCCATTACCCATACCACTCAAAAAATAAAACGGAGCATACGCCCCCAAAAGGGTTACCAGGTTGCCAGCTTGTGCCCAACCCATATTTTTCAGGATTCTTTTTTCGATATGCACCTTTTTGAAACGGAAACGCCAGGATAGACTACGCCGCATCAAATAAATAAGGATCACAAAATTGAGCACATATGCTACCAGCAAACCAATGGATATACTGGTCACATCCAGCACATTATGAAACAACAGAACAAATCCCATAGACAGCACTGCATTAATGATACCTGCAATCATGGGCAACACAAAAAACCGGTAGGAAGTGAGTATCTCCGTGAGATATGTGTTAATAGTGAGTAAGGCGATCATGGGCAGTGACAGATACAGAATATGGTTATTGCTGGTGAGTTTATCGGCATCAAACCTGGAGATGAAACTAAAAGCAGCTACAGGATTGATGGCAAACAATAACACAATGACCGCTGTAAGTGCGAGATAGATGTACAGAAAAAAATTAAGGAACCGCATCGACTGCCGGCTGTTGCCAGATGACCGCAAGTAAATCGATTCCGGAATGAGTACCGATACATTGAGGCTGTTGAGATAAGTACCTAGCAGCACAATAGTGTTGAAAGCATAGAAATACACATCAACGCTGAGTCGTGTACCAAAAAAATAAGCAATAACAAGGCTGTTGAGGAAGACCAGACCCTTGTTCAGGACATTTAACCCGGTAGAATAAATCAATCCTTTTTTATAAGATTCGGCCCTGAGCATATGGTTACTGTTCCTCCAAAATTGCTCACAAAGTACGTTTTAAACACGACTCTTACCCCTAAAGCCCTGCAACCACAGGTAAAAAAGTTACCTTTGCAACCTGCTTTTGCAACGTTGCAGGCATGGGCTACTACCACAATATGAAAGTTTTATTTATTACAAGAGCTACCCTGTACAGCACCCCCGGAGGCGATACCAAACAGATCGATCTTACGGCGGCGTATCTCCGTGAGCTGGGCATAACGGTAGACATTAAGCTGACGAACGAAACGATTGATTACAGCGGGTACGATCTGCTGCACTTTTTTAACATCATTCGCCCGGCCGATATTATGCACCATATTGCCCAGGCGGGCAAGCCCTATGTGGTATCTACCATTTTCCTGGATTATGGCGAGTTTGAAAAAAAATCGCGCAAAGGCCTTATGGGGCTTATGAATAAAGTACTGAGCGAAGACCAGATCGAATACGTAAAAGCAGTTGGGCGCTGGGTGGTAAACGGCGAAAAAATTACCAGCAAAAAATACCTGCTCTGGGGGCACCGCAAGTCCATTAAGTATGTAGCCCGGCATGCCGGCATGCTGCTACCCAACTCTCATAACGAATACAACAGGCTTGCTGCCAAATACAACCTGAGCCGGCCTTACCGTTTTATTCCCAACGGCATTGACGCGGGACTGGCACAGCGCACTTCAAAGAAAAACGAAAAATACGACCAGGCCGTGCTTTGCGTAGCCAGGGTAGAAGGCCGCAAAAACCAGCTTAATCTCATACGGGCCATGAACAATACGCCCTATAAAGTTTTTATTCACGGCAAGCCATCGCCCAACAATACCGGTTATTACGACCAGTGTAAGGCAGAAGCCGCAGAGAACATTCACTTCACCACCTGGCTGAGCGAAGAAGAGCTGTACGAAATGTTCTACTCGGCCAAAGTGCATATCCTGCCCAGCTACTTTGAGACCACCGGCCTCTCCTCACTCGAAGCGGCGGTGATGGGTTGCAATATTGTAGTAACAGACAAAGGCGACACGGTAGAATATTTTGAAGGTAATGCCTGGTTCTGCAACCCGGACGATACTGCATCTATCCGCAAAGCCATCGAAGAGGCATATGCGGCGCCCTTCAATGAGACCTTCCGCACCAAAATCCTGCAGGAGTATACCTGGCAGAAAGCGGCCGAGGAAACCCTCAAGGCCTACCAGACTGTTCTTTATCCTTCCAAAGCACAATAAACCAGCTATGAAAATCGGCATTTTAGGCACCCGTGGCATTCCCAACCATTATGGCGGGTTCGAACAATTTGCACAATACCTCTCTGTAGGGCTGGTAGCGCGCGGGCACGAAGTATCGGTATACAACTCGAGCCTGCATCCCTACCAGGAAAAAACCTACCACGGCGTACAACTCATTCATTGCGAGGACTCCGAAGATAAAATGGGTACCGCCGGGCAGTTCATTTACGATTTTAACTGTTTCAAGGATGCACGCAAGCGTAAATTCGATCTCTTGTTGCAACTGGGCTATACCAGCAGCAGCGTTTGGTATTGGATGTGGCCCCGAAACATGGTGAACATGGTAAACATGGACGGGCTGGAATGGAAACGGAGCAAATACAGTAAGAAAGTGCAGTGGTTTCTGAAACATGCCGAACGCTGGGCTGCCAAACATGGCGATGTGCTTATTGCCGACTCCCTGGGCATTCAGCAACATTTGAAAAATGCTTACGGCAAGCCGTCTATATTTATTCCTTACGGTGCAGAGCTGTTCGATATGCCACGGCCGCATGCACTGGGCAATTATGGCGTGCAACCCTACCAGTATCATTTATTGATTGCGCGGATGGAGCCCGAGAACAATATCGAAATGATTATTAAAGGGTACCTGCAAAGCAACTCACCTTACCCGCTTATGCTGGTGGGCAAAACAGACAATGACTTTGGCCAATATCTTAGAGATACCTACCCCGATAACCGGCTGCGGTTTGTGGGTGGTATTTATGATATGGGCATCATCAACAACCTGCGCTACTACAGCCAGCTTTATTTTCACGGGCACTCTGTAGGTGGCACCAATCCTTCTTTGCTGGAAGCTATGGCGGCAGACTGCCTGATTGCGGCCCACGAAAACATTTTTAATAAAACGGTACTGAAAGATGAGGCGTTTTACTTTGAAACCCCCGAAGATGTAACCGGGACACTGCAAAAGGTGCTGGACAAAAACGAATATCGCAACTGGCTGGAGACCAACCGGCAGCGTATAGCCAACGATTACAGCTGGCCCCATATTATTGATGCTTACGAAGCGGCAATGCTCGAAGCGGTACAAAAGAAAAAAGGCTGATTACTCAGCCTTTTTTTCGTTGTTACTATTTTGGTCAGGTTTGTTACCTGATTGTTGCGGACGGCGCGGAGAGCGTGGGTTGCGCGGACGGTCGTGGTTACGGCTGCCCGGCTGCGGCGCATCTCCTCCCGGGTTAGGGGCTTGTTGCTGGCGCGGTTCGCGTGGCTCACGAGGTTCCCGGTTTTCGCGGTTATCCCGGCGGGGCCCACCCTGGCGTTGCTGCTGCGGACGTTGCTCACGTGGCTGCTGCCCTTGTTGCGGCTGCTGGCCCGGCTGCGGTTCTGCCTTTGGAGCATTTCCTGCCTGCGGCCTATTGCCCTGCTGCTGGCGCGGTTCACGTGGCTCACGGGGTTCCCGGTTATCACGATTGTCGCGGCGGGGTTGTCCACCCTGGCGCGGCTGTTGCGAACGTTGCTCACGTGGCTGCTGCTGTTGTTGCGGCTGCTGGCCTTGCTCTTCTTTTCCACCCTGTGGTTGTTCGCCACCGCTTCTGCGTTTCTTGTTTTGCGGCTTGCGCGACGATTTTTCCAGGTTTTTGAGCGAGATCTGGCCTACCACATCTACAAAACCGATATCGGCAATCTGTTTAGGATTTTTGCTTTCCAGTTCTACCGCTTTCAGCTCTTCGGGCTTTTGGCCACGACGGTTCATCTCCTGTATTTCCCGCACGCGGGAAATCGTTAATGGGTATTGCTTATTGCTATCGCTGTAAGTGTACCACATCAGGTTTTTGAAAATGTCTTTCTTAAGCAGGTAAGCTGGTCCGCTTGCCGTATCAATCGTTTCTGCATTGTCGGGGAATACCCGCAGCGCATCCAGGTAAGTATCCAGCTCATAGTTGAGGCAGCATTTGAGGCGGCCGCACTGTCCGGATAACTTGGTCTGGTTGATACTCAGGTTTTGGTAACGGGCTGCAGAGGTATTTACCGATTTAAAATCGGTAAGCCATGTAGAGCAGCACAATTCCCGGCCGCAGGTGCCAATGCCACCTACTTTAGCCGATTCCTGACGAGCGCCAATCTGGCGCATTTCTACTTTTACTTTGAATTCGGAGGCGAATATTTTGATCAGTTCACGAAAATCTACCCTATCATCAGCAGTATAGAAGAAGGTTGCCTTTTTACCATCTGCCTGAATCTCAACTTCGCTGAGCTTCATATTCAGATTCAGTTGGCGGGCAATAGCCCGGGAGCGTACCAAAGCCGTTACTTCACGGATTTTGGTTTCTTCCAGCTTGGCCATATCTTCATCACTGGCACGGCGTAAAACACGTTTAAATTCTGTACGTTCCCATTTTACGCCCATTTTTTTCAGCTGTAACTTTACCAGCTCGCCCGTAAGGTTCACGGATCCTACATCAAAACCGCCAATCCCCTCTACTGTTACCAGCTCTCCCCTGTCTAAATGCAGGTTTCCGTTATTTTTATAGAACTCTTTACGACTACCGTTATTAAAGCTTACTTCTAATATATTAAATGGTGCCAGACTGTCTGCTATAGGTAATTCTGCTAACCAATCATAAACATTCATCTTATTACAACCTCCAGAGCTACATCCGCCGCTGCTCCCGCATCCTGCAGGTTTACCGTCAGACTTCACCCCACAGTTTCCACATCCCATATGTCAAATTTAAACCTTGAATATACTATATATATACCGTAAACGTTACGGCAATACCTGCGAAGTTACGCTTTTGTTTGCATAACCTGTCTGAGCCTTATGGATAGGGCATGAAACAGGATTTTAGGGTTCGCATTCCTTTCTACATGGTAAATGGCATCGTTTACCAGCACCGACATATTGCCAAAATGCCAGGTATGGAAGCCCAGTTGCATCATTTTCTGGAGCAGTACACGCTCTTCGTCGAGCAAATACAGCTGTTCCATCCCCATATGCTCTAACCGTACGCCTTGTTCAAAAAGGGTAAGGCAATAGGCCAGAAACTGCTTTTGGGTCTCGCGGCCCATATCGGCCACCCGCACAATCCACTCGCTTAGCTCCGAGCCTTTGTTCGTAAAAAGATAGTTGAGCCACTCCCGGTAAATGGGCAGCAGGTCGTTTTCGGTATGCTGCATAAGGCGCAGCGCTTCGCCATAGCTGCCATTGGCCAGCCTGGCCAGCTGCACCGCTTGCTGCTCGGGCAGGTTATTCCTGGAAACCAATGTTTTCTGTATTTCGGTAGCGGGCAGCGGGCTAAGTTTTATCAATTGTACCCGCGATAAGATCGTATTCAGGATCTGCTCCTGGTTTTCGGCCACAAACAGCAGAATCGTATTGGGTGGTGGTTCTTCTATAAGCTTGAGCAACATATTACCCTCATTGCCCAGGAACTCTGGCCGCCACATGACCATAATCTTATATTCGCCTTCGTAGGCCCTCAGGTTAAAATGCTCAATAATTTTGCGGCACTCCTCCGCGGTAATATTGCCCTGCTTGTTTTCTGCGCCCAAAAACTGGAGCCACTCATAAATATTGCCATAAGGCGTTTGGGAAGTAAACTCGCGAAACTCAGCCATATAATTCTGGCTCAGCGCTTTAGTTCCATCTTTATTGATGCTGGGAAATGAAAACAGGATATCGGGGTGCTGCATTTTAGCGGCTTTCTGGCAGTTGGAACAGGTTCCACAGCTGTCGAATTCCGTTTTGCTGGTACACATTATGTATTGCGCCAGTGCCATAGCCATGGGCAAACCGCCTGTACCCTCCGGACCCAATAGCAAAATAGCGTGCGGAAGCCGGGTTTGGGCAAAAAGCTGGATAAATTTGGTTTTTACAGGTATGTGACCGATTACTTCTGCGTACAACATGCGTCAAAAATACACTAAGCGCCTTGTTTTGCAGCAGGTTATTTCAATTTTTGACCAGACCTGGCAGGACTTACTTTATTTCGCGCAGCAGCCGGTCCCGCCCATGCGGGGACATGGCGAATACGGGAAAATTGCACGCAAAGACGCAAGAGGAACACAATCATGAGCAGTGCAGTGCCTCGCTCCTATTCACCTTTCACTGCTCCTATATTTTTCAAGGTGGCACAACGGCGCAGCGGAATTACAGCTCACCTCTCACTTTTGACTTCTCACTTTTGCCCTTTCACTTCTCCCCTCTCACCTTTCACCACAAAATTGGCAAACTGCGGATAGTGATCTACCAGCGGGGTTTTGTATTTGCGGTAGCCAATTACCTGCATAGCGGTAGCATCGTAAAACACATTATCGATGCGCAGGGTGGGAAATATCTTGTTAAATGTCTGCCCAAAGCCCCATCCTTTGCCCAAAAAAGCATCGGAAAGGCGCTGTTTTACTGTAAAATAGGCGTACGAAGTGGGAATGTCGTTAAAATCGCCACACAGGATCACCGGGTAAGGACTGCCTGATACCGCTTTTTTAATCTGGTTGGCCTGCTCGCTCCGGAGCTGGTAAGCATGTTTTAGCTTTCTTATAATGCCTTTACTTTTGATAAGCGCGGTATCCCGGTTATCAAAATCGGGACGGTAGGCAAACTCATGCTCTTCGTTGCTAAACTTGGTGGACTGCAGGTGAATGTTAATGATGCGGAAAGTATCTTTCTTCACTACGATATCTGCAAACTGGTATATCGAATTGTAGTTGCGCTCTGTACCCTGGTGAAAGTATTTATTAACGATGGGGTAACGGCTAAAGATGACGATACCAAAATGGTGGTACGCATCGAAATCGAGCGTTTTATCGTAAGCGTAAAAAGAATAAGGGGTACCAAAAGCATTTTCAAAACTATCGAGCTGGAAAAGCGCTCTTTTCTTGTGCCGGTCGTCGCACACAAATTCCTGGAAGCATAAAATATCGGGCTCTTCGGTTTGGATGAGCTTTACCATTCGCTCCTTAACCGACTTATCTTTCTTGTAATTGGCAATATCAAAATGCTCCACATTCCAACCCAGCACTTTAAAACTACCAGGCTTGCGAAACATTTCATTCTTCCCCCAATAGTTCCAGGCCAGTGTAACCGAAACAAATTTCCAGCTCAGGATAATGGCCAGTACCGAAACGGAAATAAACCACCATTTGCGGAATATAACCCACCATACAATAAAAACAAGGTTGAAGAACAGGATAAGCGGAAACACCAGTCCCAGTATGCCTAAAGGCCAGAAAACAGTAGGCCCTTTACTCACAATAAAATGGCAGCAAAGCAGTAGCACTGCCAATACAATATTGATTATCAGCAGAATACTCTTGGCAAAAACTCTAAAGAATGAGAAAACAGATCGTGGCATACCGCTATTCAAAGGTAGCAGAAAATTAGATTGGTGGTATGCCTGCCGGGTAATATTACCCGATATAAACAATCAGGAAGCGGCGCCTGAATACGCATTTAATAAATAATTCATTACGGCAAATATTAATGCTTTAATTATATTCCTATCTTAGAGAAAGGTTCCAATTAAAGACAACCCTATCGGGTATGCCATAAAAACATGCGGCACCAATTACCTGCTGCCGCTATTCAAATTTTAAACTTTTCACCCTTAAAACAAGGTTTATTATGAAGAAAGTCAATCTCGTTTTTACAGTCTTCGTCCTCCTGTTCTCTGCTGCATCCGTAAGCGCCCAGGACGCCAAAGGCGATGAAGAAGTAGTACGCAAATTGTTTCAGGCCGAGCACCGTTCCATTGTTTCAGACAATTTAAAAATGACAGATGCACAATCCACTGCCTTTTGGGGAATTTATGACCAATACGAAGTCGAACGCAAGATCATAAGCGAGAAAAGACTGGCCGTATTAAAAAAGTTCATCGACAACATTGATAGTTCTAATGTGGCCACATCTACAGAAGTGATGAATACCACCCTCGACAATCAGTCGGAAAACCTGAAGCTGCAAAAGAAATACTTTAAGAAAATAAGCAAATCGGTAAGCCCGCTTGTGGCGGCCCGCTTTATACAAATCGAACAGACCATCAACGCTAAGATCAATTGGGATGTACTCTCCCAGCTGCCTTTAGCGGGTGATTAATAGAATAAGCCCCGACACAACCGGGGCTTATTCTTATTTAGCTCTTTGGTAAACGCTTAAAGGAAAATAAAAGTAATACTCCGTTACAGCCGAATGCCGGGACTCCGAGATTATTACCTCTTTATAGTTCTTAGGATTGTACAGATTATCTCCATCTTCAAAACGGATAGCATCAGGATTTGAGCCTCTAGGGTTCTCAGGGTAATGAATCAGTTTTTTGTCATCGTCGAACTTCACCATCACAGAGTCATATAACTCCAAGCTGTGTGGAAATACAACACCAATATGTTTACCACTGCCTTGCTCAAGAAAAACAACCTGTGTTCCAACTGGTAAATTTTTAGTCACTGTGTCAAGAAAATTATCCCTATAGTAAGTAAAAGAGATTTCATGACCTGTTTCATTAACCATATATTCCGTGGTTTTATGAGTACCCTCTTTGACACAGGCAGCCAAACTCCCAACAAGTAAGAGCATCAATACATTTTTATGATTCTTCATGGTAGAGTTATTAAATTATGGAATAAACGAGTTTATCAACAGGTCTATTTGTTGATCGGTAACATTAACAGGCTTATTATTTTTCAACTCTTTGGATAGATCATTCAGATTATATACTCTACTCATTATATTTTCTATAAAATCAAACCGGTATCCCCTTACCTGATCATTTATCTTTCCCGAGAGTTGATTGCCAGGCAAGATAAATGGCATCCCTATTTGATTGTAATCGTCAATAATATCGATAAACACAGAAGTATAATTAGCCAACATTCCTTTTTGCCAATATTGATATGCATATGGGATTGGATATGATGCCACTACAGAATAAAAGGGATCTGAATAATTAGAAATTCCCCTCTCTCTATATTCCATCTGCGTAATCTGCCATTCAACTGCAATGGCATAACTTTCTTGTATAATCCTATTGACCTGAGCAAATTGTAAAGACGTGGACATTATCTTCCAATGTATCGAATGCGCTGTTTCATGTATTGTTGTGCTAAAAACCTCATCTGAATTACATTCTCCGTTATCACCATAGCGATAAACAAAAATATTAGGATTGATCTCAAACAATGACCAATTTCCTACGTTTTTGCCCTGATCTGGCCCCTTCTTATCATAAGCTGCATACTTCAATTTAAAATTAAAATTAGGCTTCCTTAACACACCCACATTTCCATAATGATATCTTACAGCCGCTCTGAAGATATGTGCATAAAAACGATGCACGCCACCCCAAATATCAAAGTTCCAGGCACTACTTTGTTTTGGTCCATCCCATACAGCTTGTCCAAAAGTGCCAGATCTTATATCAAAATTATCTCTTTCATAAACCATTGAATAATTAACAGGATTCTTAAAACTATGATTGATTTTAAAATCGCCGCCACTATTCGTTACAGCAGTCTCTGTATTACTCCATCTTCTGGCCCTAATTTTTTACGCCTGCTAAAGGAATTAGCGTGTTCAACCGCGAGTCATGAACCCGTATTCTCCCCGTAGGATTATAATCGCTCGTCTTATAGCTGTTCGATGTTTTCATGGCCATTTGCTGCTCCAGGGCAATCAATTCGGGATTAGCCTGCAATTCGGCCGTTTCTTCAATAACCCCGATTAATGCAACTGCATTCTGATCATTCGTTACTTCTGCGCTATGTCCTGGTATAAATAATGGCTGTAACACTTCGTAATCTACCTCACCATCAAATTTATAGTCGGCAGGAACCGCCGCGTACTGGTATGTAGGGGAATCTACGGGCACTTCCGGATCATGGTAGCTATCCCCTTCATTCAAGAGTTCATAATCCAGCGGATAATCGTACAACTCCAGGCTAACATCAGACTTTAGCAAGTCATATTCCGCCCAGGTTTTCGGTTTAAATTTTACGTAAAAATCTGTCGGATTTACAGAAACATAACCCGGCACCTGACCACTGGCTTTCAAATCATACACCACTTTATCCATATTGGATAAAGCATAAGGGTCGTTGTATTGTTTTCCTAATTGAACAACCTGCGATTCTCCGGCTTCCCGGGAAAATGAATGCACATTGGGCATGCTGGCGGCAACAGGAGTTTCCTTTTTACAACTGTACCCAAATAGGCACACCAGCGCCAGCGCACTGCCTAATAATTTTCTTTTCATGTTGATTGGCTAAAACTAACAGCGCAATATTATGCA
>JAVBJN010000022.1:0-161233 GCA_031546985.1 Chitinophagaceae bacterium | reverse complement strand
CTGCACACGACGTGCGCGGCTTACAGTCAGTTTATCATCGTCGCTCAACTCGTCCATACCCAGGATCGCAATAATGTCTTGCAGCTCTTTGTAGCGTTGCAGGATCATTTTTACACGCTGTGCACAGTTGTAGTGCGCGTCGCCTACTACAGAAGGGCTCAGGATACGTGAAGTAGAATCCAAAGGATCTACCGCAGGATAGATACCCAGATCCGCAATTTTACGGGAAAGTACGGTGGTAGCATCCAGGTGGGCAAAGGTTGTTGCAGGAGCCGGATCTGTCAAGTCATCCGCAGGTACATATACCGCCTGTACGGAGGTAATAGAACCGTTTTTGGTTGAGGTAATACGCTCTTGCATCAGACCCATTTCTGTAGCCAGTGTAGGTTGGTAACCTACTGCAGATGGCATACGACCCAGCAGCGCCGATACTTCGGAACCAGCCTGGGTAAAACGGAAGATATTATCTACGAAGAACAGGATGTCTTTACCTTTTCCTGCACCGTCGCCATCGCGGAAATACTCAGCGATAGTCAAACCAGAAAGGGCTACACGGGCACGGGCTCCGGGAGGTTCGTTCATCTGACCGAATACGAAGGTAGCTTTAGAATCTTTCAGACCTTCCATATCTACCGCACTCAGATCCCAACCGCCTTCTTCAAGGGAGTGGATGAATTTATCGCCATATTTGATAATGCCTGCTTCGATCATCTCGCGCATCAGGTCATTACCTTCGCGGGTACGCTCACCCACACCGGCAAATACTGACAAACCGCCGTGACCTTTTGCGATGTTGTTGATCAGCTCCTGGATCAGTACGGTTTTACCTACACCCGCACCACCAAACAAACCAATCTTACCACCTTTTGCATAAGGTTCGATCAGGTCAATTACTTTAATACCAGTAAACAATACTTCAGTAGCAGTGCTCAGTTCATCAAAAGCAGGAGGTTTAGCGTGGATAGAACGACTACCGTTTGCTTTGCTCAGCTGAGGCAAACCGTCAATCGCGTCACCGGTTACGTTAAACAGACGACCATTGATTCCTTCACCAATAGGCATGGAAATTGGTTTGCCAGTATCTACTACTGCCATTCCGCGAACCAAACCTTCGGTACCGTCCATTGCAACGCAACGAACACTATCTTCACCCAGGTGTTGTTGAACTTCCAGCACCAGGGGTTGTGCATTTTCACGTACTACTTCCAGTGAGTTGTAGATCTCTGGAAGTTTATTGTCCGAATCAAAGTGTACGTCAATTACCGGACCAATGATTTGCTTGATTTTACCAACGTTAGGCATAGAAGTAATTTATAATAATTATAAACTATGTGAAAATTTGCGCAAAGGTAACGGTTTACCGCCAAAATCAAAAGAATTTCGGGAAATATGATTAAGATCAAATCTGCCTGTGTTATGTAATGCCCTTACTGGCAGATCATAACCTTCAAAACGCAGCAATAAATAGACATTAAGAATGGCATAGCTCATTGCCCCTTAACAGCTTCGGTAGCGGCCAAAAATCATAACGACTACGGTAAAAGACATAAAAAAATCCGTTACCCGGTGCAGGATAACGGCTTTTTAACCGGGTATAAGAACCCCTTATTTTTCTCTTACACTTAACGACATTCTGCGGTCGCCACGGCGTTGCTCATCTGTTGCATTTGCAGCTGCTTTTGCAAACTGCGAACCGTAGCCTTCTGCGCCTTGCAGCTGGCCATCGGGCACGCCTCCGCTCTGGAGCGCTTTCAACACCTCATCGGCCCGCTCCTGCGATAGTTTCATATTGTGTTTTTCGTCGCCGGTCTTATCGGTATAGCCGCCTACCTTAACCTTGGTTTGGGGGTAAGCTTTAAGAATGGCTACAATATTGGTAATCTGTACCTGGCTGTTGGGCGTAAGGGTAGCTTTATCCAGGTCAAAATTCACATCGTCGAAATCGAACCACACGTCTTTACCCGCGGCCCGGCTATCATCGTTGAGGAACTCTACCAGTTTATATTCCATTGTACCTTTCGATACATTAAAAGTTGAAGCATCGGGCAAGGTAATGGTGCGGGCCACCGTATCAATAGTGGCTTTATGCACTACAACCGTTGCCATGGTATCTGTTTTTACCACAGGCGCTACAGGATCTTCCATATTATTCCGGCCAGATAGGAACCACCACAACAGCACACCCAGCCCACCCGCGATAATGAGCGGAAATACCCAAACGGGTTTCTTTTTACGGCCTTCCGGCGTATTGGTGCCGTTCATCACATCCAGGCTATCTTGCAACCTGCCTTTTATTATGCTCGTATCTGTAAGGCCCAGGCCTGCTGCGGTAAGCCCGGCGGGGAAAGCGCCCAGTGCGTCCATCCGGGGATGCAGGTATTGCACCAGTTTGCGCTTATCGGTTTTATCTACTTTGGCTTCGCTGCCCAACAGGTCCATCACCAGCAGCGTTGTAATGCGCAGTATGTTGTGTGCGGTCGATTTTTTGGCACCGGAGAAATCGGCAATCCGCTCCGACACATGACTTTCGTTATCCCCCAATAAGCCATGCAACAGATTGCCGCCTTTGTGGCCCCATTCACCTCCGCCCGAAAACACATTATCGGCATCTACCATAATGTGGTGGCCATGTACTTCATGAATGCTATTCAGGATGCTGGCCGCCCCATCTGCGCTACTGGCTTTATCTGCCGCAGCATTAAGCACCACGGGCAATGAGGCCGAGAAAGCATTGCTGATCTGGGCTGGCTCATCACCAAAAATGTCTTTTAATTTTTCTATTCGTTCGGGAGTTATCAATTGCTGGAATCGGGTGATGAATTGGTCTGTCATAACATACTATTTAGAGGTAAAAAATGCTCGAATAAGAATCTAAAAGCAAATACCTGCGGCCACTATGCCTGCCTATGCCTGTGCCGGATTTTGGTAAAATCCGGCTCCAATTTTTCCGGCTACTACCCGGAACCCAACTGAAATTTAATCATATTTCATAACATGTGAAATAATTAAATGTAAAATCTGCTATTGCACATGCATGCGCCAGCATCCTACACGCGCTTAGCATGCTTATACGATATATTAAGTTGAAGAAAAATAATGGTTGCAGTACGCAACTAAAAGAGAAGGGAATTACAATTTCACCACAGCGCGGAGAGCGAAAGCCGGCGCATGGTCTGGTGCAACTACGATGTGGTAAACACCCGCAGGAAGCATACCTACATTAAACTGGGCGCGATTGGGTAAAACACGAGCCTCTTTAACGAGCTGCCCTGTTACGCTATATAAACGAACGCTAGCAGGTTCCTGCAACCCGGACAGGTAGAGCATATCTCTTACCGGATTAGGATATACGTTACATAAAGCAGCCGGATGCACTTCGTCTATACCAATAGCAGTACCCACCACAACCTTGCCCTGGTAGGGCTTAAACTCAGGTGCGGTAACGGTTACGGTGAGCGAATCAAAAGCGGTAAGCGGTGCAAAACTGTGCACGCTTTGCCCACCCACGGCATCGGCAACAGAGAGAATAGAATCTTTGTAGAACAGTGTAACACGGCCCGGCTGGTTTACCTGAACGGTAAGTTGCGTAGTATTAAAAGGCACCTGCGCAGTATGCTGCACAATAAAGGTATCAGGCTTTCGGGTTCGTAACCGTAAGGAAGGATCGCCAAACAATATCCAGGTATCGGTCATTTCCGCGCCATCGTTGCCATATGCATCGTTCATACCTATACAGCCATCGGTAGTGAGTCCGCCGAGGGAGCGGGCATTACCAGCGGCGCCTTGTATAGCCAGCGCGTTCATCATATCGTCCTGGGCTTTCATGGGCGGGTCCCAGCTTTGCAGAATGCTGCTCATGTAAGCGCCTACTGCGCCTGTTGGCTGGTTATTGTATTGCGATCGCACCAAAGCCTCACCCAGGCAGGTTTGGCTCATAAAATCGCCGGTAGAGCAGGCTACACTTATGGCAAATGGCCAGGCCCCGCCAGTGTTGCGCAATTGCGGCACATGATTAACGGTAAAGCCCGATGTTTGAAAAGCCAACGCATTGCCATGCCCGATGTAATTGAGCAATCCAGCGCCGCTGTTCAGTGCATTTATCACATCGGTTGCCGTGGGGTTACCTGCCGCATCCGCACCGCCCTGCGAACCATCATATAATTCTGCCACACCAGCATAGCCATAGCCTTGCAGCACAACGCGAATGTGGCGCATATGCTCCCAATCCAGTTCATTGTTATCGCCGGGCCCTTCTTCGGAGGCAATGCCCATAGCGTTGTTGAAACTGCCGGGCAACAGCGAAGGTTCTTTTTCATAAAGCATGCTGCGGGTTACCTGCGTTTGCAGATCGGCTTCGGAGTTGCAGGAAAAACGGCCCACCATCAGATCGGGGTAATGGTCTACACCTGCCACCATGCCGTAACCCGCATCTGACGGGCCACCGAGCCAGGCTTCCTGCAAGGCGGGTACCTCATCGTTATCGCCTACCAGCAATACATATACCACGTTTAAAGGCAGGTAATGCTGCGCTATATAAGTCCGGACATCAGAGGCTCCGGCGCCACCGCTTAATGTATCAATATTCACCACGATCACCTTGCGGCCACACTGCTGTTTCCACCGTACAAACGGCTGCAGTGTATTCAGGTGCGTGGCTTTGGTAAAAACCAGGAGGCTGCCCTCCTCCGGCAACGACACAGTAGCTGTTTGGGCAGCAACAGAACCAGCATTGAGCCAGCGATGCTGCAGCAATTCCTGCCATTCCCGGGGTTCATTACCCAATGGGTTGGCATTTTCAAAAGCCTTGCTATAGGTAACCACCCATTTCATTTGGGTATAGATCTTCAGCTGCTTTTTTATTGGGTTGTATTGCACGGGGTATACCCAAAATGCTTGTCCAAATACACCACGAATCTGGTGTACCGGGCGCGGGGCTTCGGTATAGCCAGGATAGTAAGCATCTTTGGAGTAGGCTTTGCTCTTGTTGGCCTGCGCCGGGCGGCCCTGGTTACGGTATGTGTTTCCCAAACCCGGCAGCAGATCAATATTATCTACCATAACCGAATCGGCCGCTACCAGTTGCATTACGGCTCCGGCATCGCCAGGCACCTGCAGGCTGTAAGGCACTTTGGGTACAGCGGGCGCTCCGGCATCCAGCGCGGCTACGCCTAAATCTGTTTCTACAGTATATCCCTTACGTTGGGCATCGAACTTCAAGGTCACTTTGCCGGTCTTCAGTTCTACTACGCATCCGGTCTGGTCGGATGATAAGGTGGTAAGCAACCCGCTGGCCTGGTACAACACCCGCTCCTCCTGGGCGTGTGCAAAAACCGGCACCGCAAGCGCTGCCAGTAAAAATTTCCATGTTTTCATAATGCTATAACTCCCGGTAAGTTACAATATTTTACAGTGGTCAAAACACGCTCTTAAAGCAGCCATTGCGCTTATTACGCTATTCTGCCTATCTTTGCCGCGGAAACCTCTGTATACCTTCGCTACAGATGTTGGTTTCACCTCGGGGTGCCTTACTGTCAGGCTGAGATCAGACCCGTTGAACCTGGACCGGGTAATGCTGGTTAGGAAAGGTAAGAACAGCGATATTTTCCCTGCTTACCATTGAATTTAAAAATAGCTATATCTGTGTCAGCCACAGGTGTAGCGTATGCTGTTATCGAAAATATTTTTATCGCTATATGAAACCAATGTTCTGGATCGCTACGGGCCTGGGCGCCTTCGCATCCTTGCAGGTACACGCGCAACGCAAACTATCCGACACGCTCGATCTTACGCCCGTTGAGGTTAGGGCCATCCGTGCCGGAGAAAACAGTCCTTTTACCCAAAGCACCGTAAGCAAGCAGGAATTGCAGAAAGGCAACCTGGGTCAGGACCTGCCCTACCTGCTTAACCTCACACCTTCTGTAGTGGTAACCTCCGATGCGGGCAATGGCGTGGGCTACTCCGGGCTCCGCCTGCGGGGTACCGATCTTACCCGCATTAACCTTACGGTAAACGGCATCCCTATGAACGATGGCGAAAGCCAGGTGGCATTGTTTGTAGACTTTCCGGACATGGCTTCTTCTACCCAATCGGTGCAGATACAACGGGGCGTGGGTACCTCTACCAATGGCGCCGGCGCTTTTGGCGGAACCATTAACCTGAGCACCATGGAAACCACCGATAAGGCTTCGGCAGAGTACAGCGGCAGCTATGGCTCTTTCAACACATGGAAGCATACGGTAAAAGCAACTACCGGGCTTATCAACGATCATTTTTTTGTAAACGCCCGCCTCTCCAAACTATCGTCTGACGGGTATATAGACCGTTCGGGCTCCGATCTTAAGAGCGCGCAACTCACCGCCGGTTACCTGTTTAACCAAAAGCGGTCTTCTATTAAATTCAACTACTTTACCGGTACCGAAAAAACCGGGCAGGCCTGGAATGGCGTACCGCAGGATTCGCTGCAAACCAACCGTACCTATAACGGACTGGGCCAAAAAGCCGATGGCAGTTTTTACAACAACCAAACCGACAACTACCAGCAGGATCATTACCAGCTGTTTCTGAACCATACCATCAACCACCGCCTGCAGTTCAATGCCGCGCTGCATTACACCCGTGGCAAAGGATACTACGAAGAGTACAAAATGGGTGAGGCTTACAGTAAATACGGCTTGCCCAACTACATTCAAAATACCGATACCATTACCAAGACAGACCTGGTGCGCCAGCTCTGGCTCGACAACCATTTCTATGGGGGCATTTTCTCGTTCCTGTACATGACCAACCGGCTTAAAGTAACACTGGGCGGAGGATGGAACCAATATATTGGTAAGCACTACGGCGATATAACCTGGGCCATGTACAACGTGCCCGATCATTACCGCTGGTACAACCTCGATGCACAAAAAAACGATTTTAACACCTATGCCAAGGCAGAGTACCAGCTCAACCGCTTTGTGTTCTTCGGCGACCTGCAATACCGCAATATTGCCTACATCATCAATGGTTTCCGCAACAATCCGGATATACGGCACAATATCAACTACAATTTCTTTAACCCCAAAACGGGCGTTTCCTACCTTTTTGCAGGAGACCATACCAGCAATAAGGCTTACGCCTCTTATGCCGTGGCCAACAAAGAGCCCAACCGCGATGATTTTGAGGCTGCTGCCGCCAACCTGCCCAAGCCAGAGCATATGCAGGATGTAGAAGCCGGGTTTGAGCAAAAATCCCGTCGCTACAATTGGTCGGCCAATGTGTTTTACATGAAATACCGCGATCAGCTGGTACTCACCGGCAAAATCAACGATGTAGGCGCATATACCCGCGAAAACATTGCAGATAGCTATCGTGCAGGTGTGGAACTGGCCGGAGCCATTCAACTGCACCCCTCGGTAAGCATGTTTGCCAATGTGACCTTCTCCCGCAATAAGATCAAAAACTTTACGGAGTATACCGACAACTACGATACCAATATCCAGGAGTCGAAACTGTACCCCGAAACCGATATCTCGTTCTCGCCTAACGTTATAGCCGGTGGCGGCCTTACCTTTAACCCAATGGCATTGCTGCACCGCAACAGCGGGCTGCACCATTTCGAGATAGACCTGCTGGGCAAATATGTGGGCAAACAGTTCCTGGACAATACCTCCAACGACGCACGCAGCATCAGCAACTATGGCCTTTTTGACAGCCGGCTGAGGTATCATTTTACTGGTAAACCTTTCCGCAATATCGGTGTTACTTTAGCGTTAAATAACATGCTCGATAAAAAGTACGAAGCCAACGGTTATACCTTCAGCTACGTATCCGGCGGAAGCAAAACAACAGAAAACTATTACTACCCACAGGCAGGCTTTAACTGGATGCTGGGCGTAACCGTAGGATTCTAGGGTTAGATAAAGATTTGCAGAAGCCGCTCCTGCACGATTGCAGGGGCGGCTTTTTTTGAACCACCACACATAACATTGAAAACAAATAAGATATTTACAAACGCGTAATTGGCAGTAAATTGCAAATAGAACGGCTTGCGTGTCTTATCTTTATACCAGTATCATGGCCAGAAAGATTTCATTCATATATTTTGTAGTAGGAGCTTTGTGGATTATCCTCAGCGACAAACTCCTTTTACAACTCGGCAAAAGCGGATTGTTGAATACCGAAACGCAGGAGGTGCTGGCATCGTCTAAAGGCATCCTGTTTATTATCATTACCACCACGCTGCTTTACTTTATGCTCAAGCGCTCTTTTGCCAAAGAGCAACGCAACCAGCAAAACCTGCAATCGCTGATCAACAATACAGATGGGGCCATGTGGTCGGTAGATAAAGACTTAAACATTATCTCTGCCAACGAGCGGTATGGAAAGATTATTAAACGCACCTCATCGGGCACCGATATTTACACGCCATCGCTTATACAGGCTTTTGCCCCAGAGCGTAAAGAGCAGTGGAAATCGTTTTACGAACAGGCATTGCTGGGCGAAGCCTACCTGGTAGAGATAGCCACGCCACCGCAAAAAGGCCAGAGCCACTTTACAGAAGTAAGCTTTAACCCCATTAAAGATGTAGACAATTCGGTAATAGGCGTAAGCTGCCATGCCCGCGACATTACCGAAAGCAAACTCTACCGCATTAAAATAGAGCGTCAGAACGAACTGCTGCAGGAAATAGCCTGGCTGCAATCGCATGGGGTGCGCGCGCCGGTAGCCACCATCCAGGGGCTGCTCAATATATTTAATTACAGCAATCCTGCCGATCCTGCCAACCGCGAAGTGCTTTCTAACCTTAAACTAACGGCCCAACAGCTGGATAATATTATCCACGAAATCGTAGAGAAAACAAACGATGTGGAAAACACTTCAGAAACCGTACTCATCAAAAACCGTCCGGGCAGAAACGCCTGACCACAGTTTAAAAACGAAACACACGTATACAAAAAAGGGAAGCAGATCTGCTTCCCTTTTGCTTTATTATCATGTCGCTTAAAAACGCATTTGTAATCCTAATCTGGCGCCTACCATTCCGTTCTGTGTTGGCTTATAATTGCCCTGCGGATCTTTGGCCCTGAATTTCTCGGGGTTAATATCTTTTAAACCTGCAATGCCGCGCATACCCAGGTTAATGTACAAACCTTCCATCAGCGCAATATCCAAACCACAGCCTAACTGAAAGCCCCAGTCATTTTTCAGGTATAGTTGCTGCGGATCGCCCACGTCCTGCACGGTTGTGTTGGAGCCGCTCTCGGTAGCTGTAGCCTCCTGGATGGTTACAGACTGCCCGTTAATAGTGTTCTTCACGTCCACACTGGCCAGCATCGCCACATAGGGGCCACCTTCGATATACCATTTCAGCTTGCCCGGCTTATCTGCCGATACCGATTCTACCAGCTCATCGTTAAAGAAATAGTGTTTATACAACACCGGAATACTCCAGTACACCAGATTCACATCCCGCTCCAGCGGGCCTTTGTAGGTGGTGCCCGAATATTTATTGCCCATGGGCTGGTAATTGGCCTCTATCTGAATCACATCTTTATTAGACACCAAAAAACCAAGATTAACCCCGATACCACATTTAAAAGATGGCTTGGAATTCAGCTTGGGATTGCCATAATTATTCTGGTGGCTTAAGAAAGGCACACCCGGCGTAAGCTGAATACCAAATAAGGTAGTAGCCTTATGCATGGGCGTAAAACAGCCGTAATTATTTTGTGCCTTTGCACTTACAGATAATAATGCGGCCCCAGCCAAAGAGAGTAAAATTCTTTTAAACATAAGCGTGTTTACTAGTGACTTCTTATGTAAATATAAGTGACTTCACCCAAAATACAGCACCCATATGCACATGCTTATACCACACCACCTCACAAACCGTACAGTGTATTCGCGCTATTACAAAAACCTGTACCTTAACCCATACTGCTTTTTCACACCTACCGCCTTTAACTTACTCAAAATGTAATACTTAGCGCAGATTATTCACAAAAAACAAGCACCCTTCTGCCAAACAATCTGCAAATGTTTTACGGCATCATTTTCCTCCCGGTTTTCCACATTGGTGACAAAACATTATTCCGCAAACCATTCCTTTTCTCTATCTTCGAAGCTTGTTATGAGCGATCAGTTTGTAGTTTCGGCCCTTAAATACCGTCCCCAGACGTTTGATACTGTTGTGGGGCAATCTCACATTACGACGACCCTCAAAAATGCCATCCGGAGCAATCACCTTGCCCATGCTTTTTTGTTTTGCGGCCCCCGTGGTGTGGGCAAAACCACCTGTGCCCGTATTCTTGCCCGTACCATTAACTGTACCAACCGTACAGCAGATGAAGAGGCCTGCGGCACTTGTGAAAGCTGTACTTCGTTTCGAAACAATACCTCCTTTAATGTACACGAGCTGGATGCCGCGAGTAACAACTCGGTAGAGGACATCCGCAGCCTGATAGAACAGGTTCGTTTTGCGCCACAAAGCGGAAAATATAAGGTGTATATTATAGATGAGGTGCACATGCTGAGTACGGCGGCGTTCAATGCCTTTCTTAAAACACTGGAAGAGCCGCCCTCCTACGCTATTTTCATCCTGGCTACAACAGAGAAACACAAGATCCTGCCTACCATCCTGAGCCGGTGTCAGATTTTTGACTTTAACCGCATTACCATTAAGGATACGGTAGACCACCTGGATCAGATCTGCCAACGCGAAAGCACCCTGGCAGAGCGTGATGCCCTGCACCTCATTGCGCAAAAGAGTGAAGGTTGCATGCGCGACTCCCTCTCTATTATGGATAAGATCGTAAGCTTTACCAGCGGTAACCTTACTTTCGAAAACACGCTGGAGCACCTGAACATTCTCGATTACGACTATTTCTTTAAAATAACCGACGCGCTGCTGGCCGAAGATCTGGGCCAGGTAATGCTGCTGTACGACGAAATTGTAAGCAAAGGTTTTGAAGGCGACAACTTCCTCGATGGGTTTGCGGAGCACTTCCGCACACTGCTGATGTGTAAAGACATTCGCATTGCCAAACTGATGGAAGTGAGCAATAACCTGAAAAAACGCTATTACGATAAAGCTACCCAGATAAGCAATTCCTTTATCCTGAGTGCGCTCAATGTGCTGAACGATGCTATTGTAAACTACAGGCAGGCACGCAACAAAAGATTGCATGTAGAAATGGCGCTTATCAAGCTCTGCCATATTCACCAGGCCATCATTCTTGCTTCATCTGCCGACGGACAGACATTAAAAAAAAAACTGACTGAACATTTTCAGCAAATAGTTCCACCGTCTAAAGCAGCCATTGCACAACCTATTCCTGTAAGGCAACAACCGCCTGCACCGCAACCACAAGCGATGCCGCAACCGGCGGCTTCGAATAATTATGCCCCGGCAGATTACAACACTCAGCCTGCCGCCGCTGTACAGGAACCAAGGCCAGCCACTTACACACCTGCGCCCACACCTGCCCACAACCCTGTAGCACAAGCACCGCAGGCAACTACACAAACGGCACCGCCGCCACCCATGCCACAGCAGACTACCACTGCAACGGCAACCAGTGCCCCTAAAACCACATTGGGAAAAAATGGCCTGCAATCGCTGCTTCAGAAAGTAAAAACAGATCATGAAAACAGCATAGAAGCAAGTGGGCTGCCATTAAACGCAGACAACCTGCATGAGTGCTGGCATCACTACCTCCAAAACCTGAAAATATTACAGAAGAGTTCGCTCCATACCAACCTTTCGGTAATCAACATTTCGGTTACCGGCCCCGAGGATATTACAATGGATTGCCCTTCTACACTGGCCTATACTTTTGCCAATGCAGAACGCCTTGCACTGATCGATTACCTGCAACAACAGTTTGGCAACAAACGCCTCAAGGTATACATCAAACTAAACGAGCTGGCTCCGGAACAACAGGTGCATACCGTAATGTCTAAGTCAGAAATATTTGCCGCAATGGTAGAGAAAAACCCCCTGCTTAAAGAATTGAAAGACGGTCTGAACCTGGAACTGGATTACATGTAAGAACAATCCATCCCAAACGCAGGAATAACAAGATAAAAGAAAGGCCCCGCCAATTGGCGGGGCCTTTCTTTTATAAAGACGGCTGACTGGTTATTTCCTCAGATCCCTGATAGGACTACCTAAACGGTAACCTACGGAGAACTGCAGGAACGGCGCTTTAAAGTAAGGCGCTGTCTGACCGCTGAACTGATCTTTTTTGTCGGTGAGGCCCTGGGTAAGGCGCACATCCATGTACACACCCGGCGCTACATAATAACTCATACCAAAGGTGTAACCCACACCCAGTCTGTGGCTCAGGCTAGAAGCCTTAAATGAAGAATTGGTATTGGACATCTCGGTAAATGGCTGACCGGTAGCGAGCGTATCGGTACGGTACAGGCGGAAGCTCTTCATTTCACTTTCCAGCTGTGAGTTAATTACCCAGTTAAGGTTGATGCCTGCATAGAGCAACATTTTACCCACCATGTGCTGTACCGCGATAGGCACCTGCAGCGAGCTGTAGCTCTTTACATGGTTAATGAGCGATAAAGAGTCGTATGCTGTACCATAAACAGTCTGGTTGCTAATGATAGTCTGGTCTACCCTAACTTTTTGCAGTGCGTAATCGGTAATGTTAAACTTGTTGGTGTAGTGCTGCATATAGCGCACATCCATCATCATGCTCCAGCGTTCGTCGAAAGGCACTACTACATTAAGCCCACCCATCCAACCCCAGTTGGGTTGTGCCGGAATAATGCTGGTGTACACGCCACCGGAAACTCCGATCTGGAAAGGCAGTTTAAAGTAAAGTTCTTTCTTCATGCCGCCCTTATCTACATTGCCACGGCCTACAGTACCTGCATAACCACTGCCAGATGACTTGCCGCTCACGCCGCCGTTATCTTTGGGCAGTTTCACATTCATACCTTCTTTACCTGTATTGGACGGTTGGTCTGCATCCAGTCCTTTGCGGGCAGAAACCGATAAAGGTTCGTCCTGAGGCTGAGGCACTTTGTTAAGTCCTACAGAAGATTTAGACGTTTTTTCCTGTTTGGTCGAAGCCAGCGCCGGACCTTTCAGGTATTCGGGCACGTTTACAATCACCAGGCGCGTATTGCCAGTGCAGCATACAATGGTATCGTTGGTTATGGTGTATGATTTACCATTCAGCCTATCCATTATAGATACCGGCAAGGTTACCATTTTACCAGGTGTAGAAGTATTTGCAGATGCAGTATTGTTTTTATTAGATGATGATGAATTAGACAACCCGTCGGTTAAACCGTTTTCGGCTTGCTGGCTGTTGCCTTGTCCGGCAGTGGCCGATGCAGCAGCAGGTGATTGTCCTTTCTGGGTTCCTTTATTATTAGTATTGCCTGCTTTGTTACTATTGTCGTTACCAGCATTGGTAGCCAGAGCAGTGTTTGCAGCTGTGTTTTTGTTTCCGTTTTGATTACCGCTGGCATACACCTGGTTGCCATCTGCAGTGTTTCCGTTCAGGGCACCTTGCTGACCGGCAGCGGCAGGATTGGTTGCAGTTTGGTTATGCTGGCTGCCATCCGTTGCCGTTTGCGACACACCAATATTAACCTGTTGCGCAGCGTTGCGGCCTTGTGTTCCGGTTTGGTGACCGGCATTGGCATGGCCAGTTTCGGTAGCGGCAATAGAACCGTTTTGGGCAGCGCCTTCCGTTCCGTTACCAGCAGCACCTGAAGCGCTTGCAGGATTTACCGGAGCACCAGTAGTAGCGCTGATCATAGGCACATCATCAGCCGCATGGCCATTTGCCGCAGACTGTCCCGTTCCCGATCCGGATTTACCCGAATAAGTACTTGTTCCGGATCCGGCATTATGCTGACTGGCGATGCGGGCGTTGTCGCCACCTCCTTTCCTGAAGACTTTCATACCTCCCCAGGTCAGTAATCCTCCAAGCACCAGAACACCAAACAGCAGGAAGAACCCTGTTCTGTTTCGATCCTTGTCCTCTGGCATCTCCCTGTCCAGGATTTGCCTCATGCCCTCCCAAGACTTATTGGCATCGGCCTCCGATGCGGAATCGTCTTCCGCCATCAGGCCTCTTACCAAATCGTCTATGTTTACTTCATTATTTTTACCCATACCGGTGTGGTTTGGTTGATCAATACAATTTTTCAATTTTTTCCTTCAGCAGTCGCCTGCCTTCAGACACATGCCACTTTGACGTTCCTTCGCTGATATTCAGCTGGTTGGCTATTTCCTTGTGAGAAAAACCTTCGATCACAAACATGTTAAACACGTTCCGCGTCGATTCAGGCAATCCCTGTACCAATTTTATCAGCTCCTTATATTGTAAACGTCCGGCGGCGGTTTCGCTTATACTCTGTTCTTTCTCTGCCAGCACCACTTTTTCGCGGTACTGCGTATTTTGTTTAACATAGTCAGATATAGCATTAAACACAATTCTTCGCAACCACCCCTCAAATGACCCCTGAAACGCGAATGTATCTACCTTTTTAAAGGCCCTTAAAAACCCGTTCTGCAACACTTCCTCTGCCTGTTCCGAATGCGAAATATACCTTCTAACCATGCTCAACAT
Organism: Chitinophagaceae bacterium; assembly: GCA_031546985.1. Lineage (GTDB taxonomy): Bacteria > Bacteroidota > Bacteroidia > Chitinophagales > Chitinophagaceae > JAVBJN01. The sequence continues at coordinate 146,648 of JAVBJN010000022.1, read as the reverse complement.
TTTGGAATAGAACATCTTATACAACCGTTCCTGGCAGGAACGGTCATTCTCCACGCACCCCCGAATAAGCGCATTAAGCTCGTCTTTATGTTCGTTTTCCGTGTTAAGCAATTCTTTATCTTTTCTAGCTGACTCCCAATATACAAAATATACTCCATGAAAATAAGACAGTAAGAAACGCAACGGGGTTGGTAAACAATTGAAAATTATTTGTTAATTACCCCTTCTTTAAAATTTTTGAAGGTATGCGGCTTGCATTAAAAATGTATTACTTTTGAGAAAATTTTGCAGAAAGCTATGGCAGAAGTTATCAGAATGCCTCTTTTAAGCGATACGATGAAAGAAGGCGTTATTGCAGCTTGGCACAAGAAGGTGGGAGATAAGGTGAAGAGTGACGATGTGTTGGCAGAAGTAGAGACCGACAAGGCGACCATGGAGGTACTCCCTTATGTGGACGGTACCCTTTTATATATTGGCGTGGAACAAGGAAAAGCCGCCAAGGTAAACGAAATCATTGCTGTAATTGGTAAAGAAGGCGAAGACATCAGCAGCCTGCTGAGTAAGAGCGCTTCTGCAACACCTGCTGCACCAACGACTTCTGCACCTGAAACCGCTCCTGCCCCGGCAGCAGCGCCGGCTACCGCTACTGCGCCAATAGATGAAAAAGCCCTGGGTGTTACCGTAGTGCGCATGCCGCTCCTGAGCGACACCATGAAAGAGGGTAAAATCGTAAACTGGAACAAGAAAGAAGGCGACAAGGTAAAAAGCGACGACGTGCTGGCCGAAGTGGAAACCGATAAGGCTACCATGGAAGTAATGGGCTATGCCGACGGCACTTTGCTCCACATTGGCGTACCTGCTGGTTCCAGCGCCGCGGTTAATGGCATTATTGCCATTGTGGGTAAAGAAGGTACCGACATCAGCGGCCTGCTGGCTGCCGAGCAAAACAAAAGCGCTGCACCTGCACCTGCTGCTGCCCAGGCTCCAGCTACCACAGCAACCGCCGCACCGGCAGTTTCCGCTCCTGCTGCTATACCTGCTGCCACTACAAGCACCGATGGCAGGGTAAAAGCATCTCCGCTGGCCAAGAAAATGGCTGCCGATAAAGGTTTAGACATTAGCCAGATTGCCGGAAGCGGCGATGGCGGACGTGTAACCCGCAAAGATGTAGAATCTTACACCCCGGCTGCTAAAACCAGCACACCTGCTGCTGCCACTGCACCTGTAGTAAGCGGCCAGGAAGGTTACAGCGACACCCCGGTAAGCCAGATGCGTAAGGTAATTGCCCAGCGCCTGAGCGAAAGCAAGTTTACCGCGCCGCATTTCTACCTCAAGATCTCTGTAAATATGGATAACGCTATGGAGGCCCGCAAAGCCATCAATGTGGTATCTCCCAATAAAGTTTCCTTCAACGATATGATTATCAAGGCCAGCGCTATGGCTTTGCGTAAACACCCTGAAGTAAACAGCAGCTGGATGGGCGATTTTATCCGCACCCACCAGCACATTCACATCGGTTCTGCCGTAGCTATTGAAGATGGTTTGATTGTACCAGTAATTCGCTTTGCCGACCAGAAAGGCCTGGCGCAGATTGCTGCCGACACCAACGAACTCAATACCAAAGCGAAAAACCGTAAACTGCAGCCAAACGAATTTACCGGCAACACCTTTACGATCTCGAACCTGGGCATGATGGATATTGATGAATTTACTGCCATTATTAACCCGCCGGATTCCTGCATCCTGGCTGTGGGCAAAATTGCGCCTACACCAGTGGTAGAAGATGGCAATGTAGTGGTACGTAACATTCTGAAACTCACACTGAGCTGCGATCACCGCATCGTAGACGGCGCTGTAGGAGCCCGTTTCCTGCAAACGCTCAAAACCATGTTAGAAAATCCGGTTACCATGCTCGTTTAAGCAGGTTTCCATACATAATTCCGAAAGCCATCCCTCTGCGGATGGCTTTCTTTTTTGTCTGCACCCAAGCCAATACACGTTGCAACACCCGTTTTTTTTACATAAAAAAGACAGACAGGAACACATATAATACGGCTTAAATACCAGGTTTTTTATAATTTCGACATTCCCTAAAAGACAAGCATGAGAAAATTTCTATTGATGGCCGCAGCATTAGTACTCGGCTATACCCAGGGCTTCAGTAATTCGGGCGACACCCTGAAGGTACAGGCCCACCAGGATGTTGTGATCCAAACAGACCCTTCTGTAGGGTCTACCCGCTACCCGGTATGGGCAAAGTTTCCCGACGCATCTAAAAAGTATTACAAGGTATATGCCTACCTCACTTTTGAGTGCGCACCAGGCCTTAAATGTGGCGAGTGGGATTATATCAACCACATTTACCTCGGTAAAAAAGGTGGTGTAGCCGGCGACTCCCTCGGATGGGAACTGGGCCGTTTCATTACCCCTTATGGCTGGAACTTTGCCGCCAACTGGAAACACGGCTGGTATTACGACATGACCGACTTTGCACCACTGTTGCACGATTCGGTAGAACTGATTTATGAACACTCTGGTTACGAAGCCAAAAACGACCGCGGCTGGAAAATAAATCTGAACTTTTATTGCATTGAGGGTACGCCCCCATTGGAGATTAACAAGCTGGATACCATGTGGACCGGCGTTTTCCAATACGGCAATGCCGCTAATCCAATTGAAAACAGGCTGGCAGCAAGAAGCGTAACCCTGGACCAGCATACACAATACGCCAACCTCAAGATTATCCAGACCGGGCATGGTATGGATGCCTCTGACAACTGCGCAGAATTCTGCCCCAAAGTGCGTACCGTTAAATACGACAACAGCACACTGGATGAGCGTTATGTATGGAAAATGTGCGGCTTTAACGCGCTGTTTCCGCAAGCGGGTACCTGGCTGTATGACCGTACCAACTGGTGCCCTGGCGATAAAGTGGAGAACCACGATCTGTACATACCCAATACTACCGGTGGCAGCTCGCACACCCTTGATATCGACATGGAGCCTTATACCTCTACGGGTAGCTACGGCAACTGGGTAATCAGCTCTTACCTGGTAGAGTACAAAGCACCTACCTACAGCACCGATGTTGAAGTATCGAATATTATAAGCCCCAGTACCGAATACGGCAACCTGCGCATGAACCCTATTTGCGGTGCCCCCATCATTGTGATTAAAAACAATGGTAAAAACAATCTTACCAATCTTAAAATCTCTTATGGCGTAGCTGGCGGTACCAAAAGCGTTTATACCTGGAGCGGCAATCTGCCTTTCCTCGCTTCCGATACCGTTACCTTAAACCAGGGTATGGACTGGAACCGCAACAGCGATGTTTTTGAAGTAGAATTGCTGCAACCCAACAATACTACAGATGAGTTTGCCTACAACAACAAAGCAACCAGCACCTTTACCACACCTCCGGTGCTGAAAGACAATAAAGTAATTGTTTTGTTCCAGAGCAATAACGCACCTACCGAAAACTACTATTACATTAAAGACGCTGTAACCGGCAATATTGTGTACCAACGCAATAACTTTGCCGCCAATAAAACCTACCGCGATACCGTAAGCCTGCCCAGCGGCAGTTGCTTCCGGTTTGAGTTTTACGATGACGGACCTCCTCCTTCCAATAACCCATTAAACAACGATGGACTTAACTGGTGGGCCAATACTGCAGATGGCACCGGCTCTGTAAGACTGCTGAGGGGTACAGGCCAGGCTTTTGCTTCTTTCAACGCCGATTTTGGTACCAAGATCCTGCAAGAGTTTATGGTACAGTTCCCGTTAGGTACCAGCAATATTACCGGCCATGTAAACCAGGCCGATGTGTATCCTAACCCGTCCACCGGGCTGTTTAACCTCGATTACCAGTTTGCAGCAGCCAATGGTACTGTTGAAATCTACAACGTAACCGGCACTAAGGTTTACGAGCAGGCCCTGACCAACAATTCGGGTACAGCCACGTTTAACCTGAGTACACAGGCCAAAGGCATTTATATCCTGAAACTGAAAACCAAAGATGGTGGCGAAGCCATTAAAAAACTGACGGTTCAATAAACAGAACCTGAACCATTTGGGAAGCCGGGCTATACAGTCCGGCTTTTCTTTACACTAATTTAATTTTTAGATTAGTCTAACTTTTATATTTTTACAACCGAAATTAACAGTTAGATGAAAAAAACACTACTTCTCCTATACTTCATCCCGTCAATAGGAATAGCGCAGGAAGCCGTCATAAAGGGCCGTATAACAGACGGACACTTACCGGTGGGCAATGCCACCATCCGCATAGATAAAGCCGACAAACAGGCTTATTCTAACGACAAAGGCTATTTTAGCATCGAAGGTCTAAAAACCAAAGAGACCTACCAGGTTCAGGTTTCTTCTGTAGGCTACGAAAAGAAGACCTTTACGGCCAATACCCTCTCCGATACCACCAGGGTAGCTTATATTATCCCATCCCGCTGGAGCGCCCTCAACGAATACGTTGTTACAGGCACAAGAACCTCCCGCAGAAAGATCGATAACCCCGTAGCAGTAAATGTGCTGGAAGCCAAAACCTTTCAACTGACAGGGGCATCTAACCTGAGCCAGGGCCTCTGCTACCAGCCCGGTCTTAGAATGGAAACCGATTGCCAGACCTGCGGCTTTTCGCAATTGCGGATGAATGGGCTGGCAGGCGGCTACTCTCAAATGCTCATCAACAGCAAACCGGTGTTTAGCTCACTCAACAGCCTTTACGGACTGGAGCAAATTCCTGCCAACCTGATAGACCGGGTAGAAATTGTGCGGGGTGGCGGCTCGGTACTATACGGCGCATCGGCCATTGCAGGAACGGTAAATATCATTACCAAAGAGCCCACCGCCAACAGCTACCAGGTAAGCGAGCAACTGAACCTCATAAACGGCCAGGCTACCGATAATGTGGTAAATGCAAACCTGAACCTGGTAAATGAAAAACAGAACGCGGGCATCAGCCTGATGCTGAACCGCCGCGACCGCCAGGAATGGGATGCCAATGGTGATGGTTTTACAGAAATCCCACGTATCAAAGGTCAATCGGCAGGTTTATCGGCCTTTTTAAAACCAAGTGCCAACGACAAGATCAACATCAGCGCATGGAGCATTCACGAATACCGCAGGGGTGGCAATAAACTGGATATTCCTGCCGACCAGGCAGACCAGGCAGAGGAAAGAACCCACGACATTGTAATTTCTGATGCACAATACCAGCACCGCTTTTCAGAAAACAGCAACCTGATGGCGTATGTGGCCTGGCAAAACACCCGCCGCAGACACTATACCGGCATAGACCATACCGATGGCTGGGGCAATACCCGCAACCATTCTATTAACGGCGGCATACAATACAACCATACGGTAAAAAACCTGCTGGGTACAGTACAGAACACCCTCACCGGTGGTATGGAAGTACTAAACGAATATACTTACGATGCCATTCCCGCCTACCATTACCTGATAGATCAAAACACGGTTCAATCCGGTTTTTTTGCGCAAAGCGACTGGGATATTACCCGCCGGCTAACGGTGCTGGCTGGTGCACGTCTTAATACACACAATTTTCTGCCGCAGCCCATCATTACTCCGCGTATCAGTTTGTTGTATAAAATGCTCAACAACCAGCTTCAGTTCCGGGCATCCTATGCCAATGGGTTTAAAGCGCCACAAGCATTTGAAGCAGATATGCACATTGCATTTGCCGGGGGCGGCGTATCGCTTATCCGCATCGACCCCAACCTGAAAGCCGAGAGATCGAACAGCATTTCGGCTTCTGTAGATTACAACTATGCCGCCGAGCATTATATCTGGGGTTTTACCTTAGATGCGTTCCGTACCCGTTTAGACAATGCCTTTGCCCTGCAACAAACCGGTACCGATGCCAATGGCAATATGATGCTGCTGCGCATCAACAACGGTTATGCTACTGTACAGGGTATGACTGCCGAGTTACGCGCCAACTACGATGAAAAGGTTCAGTTAGAAGCGGCTTACACCGTACAGCAATCGGTTTACAGCCAACCGGTGCAATGGTCGGTAGATATAGCGCCCGAAAAAAGATTTCTGAGAACGCCACAGCAATACGGCTACTTCATTGTAACTGCATTGCCGGAAAATGCTTTTAACGCTTCGGTTTCGGGGGTCATTACCGGCCCAATGCTGGTGCCGCACTATGGCGGCGCACCGGGTGTGCCTAACGATGTATTGCTTACCTCGCCTACTTTTTTTGAACTGGGTACCAAGCTCAACTATGTGTTGCCAGTTAAGAAGTTCTCGCAAAAAATAGAGTTCAGCATCGGGGTGCAAAACATACTGAACGCTTTTCAAAAGGACTTTGATACAGGACCATACCGCGACAGCAATTACATCTATGGCCCGGCTAGACCCAGAACTTATTTTGCAGGCATTAAGATTAATGGGTAATGGGGGATCGCCGATCTCTGATCGCTGATTTATACTAATGCGAGAGATCTGCGGGAGCAATGACTCGTGGTAGTATCATAACAAAAGAAAGTGCATACAAAAGTGGCAGCATAACGGGAGATTATTCTGTTATGCTGCCACTTTTTCGAGGTGTTTCATTAACGATTGCAGATAAATACAATATTGTCTGAGTCTAGTTTTTCGGCCTCCAGGTATGCATCAATATCCGCTACCGGTCTCAAACGGCCATCAGACTCAATAACATGCGATTGAAACCCAAGGCTTTTCAATAATTGAGCGGCCTTTTGGTGCGATTCATTTTTTCTTTTGGGCTCCAGGTATTCCATTACCACTGCGGGAGCATGATGCTCAAAGTAATTTAGCCCGCCCTGTATTACATTAAATTCAGCTCCTTCCACATCAATCTTGATGATCGATGGCAAAAAGCGACTGTCCGCAGTAATCAAGTCTATTGTAGTGGCTTTTACTTCTACTCTAACGGGTTGGGAATGCTGAAACCAGCTCTCCTTTTCGAACTGGGAAACATCTGTAGAATTATATTCGGAATGCAGGTTTGGAAACTCATAAAACACCAGGTTATCACTGGAATTGGATACTGCGCTTTGGGTGATGGTAATATTTTTTTGCTGGTCTGTATTGTCGTTTAAAACCCTGTATGCCACAGAAGATGGCTCAAATGACATTACCTTACCCTCGTTACCAATAGCTTCGGATGCAAGTAAAGTAAAGTAGCCATAATGTGCACCAATATCCAGAAAATGACCACCTTTCTTCAGATTAAGAATAAGAAACTTAGCCAGCCGGATCTCTGAAGAATGAGACTTGCCACCTGTAAGATATATATCTGTAGCTGCAGGTAGCGCAATCTTCATCTTTCTGCCAAAGAAAAGCTCGGCCGATACAATCTTTTCCTTTTTGGTAAACCGGTAAACCATTTCCCTGAAAAAAATAGCATTAAAATACCGGTAAGGATTACGCATAAGCCTACCCACCTTAGATAAAGAAGCTATTCTTGCTACATTATCAATTTGCGAAATCAATGTATTATTCATCATGCTATAATGCTCCTGTTCGTGCCCCAAAATACAACAAACTACTTCAGCTGACTACAAAACTAATGTGGTTTGAAGAATGGCTATGAAACCATTCCAATTTTAACGTTCTGGCTATAAAACAGCCTACCGTTCCATATTTTTTATCCGGTAATAATTGCGGCGGATCTCTGTGGCGGCGGCTTTGAGGTAACTGTAGTACTCATATTCGTTCCAGCCACGCATCATATCATAAGACGGACGGTAGAGGCGCATAAACACATTAAGCGTATCGCGGCTCAGGTCGGTTACTTGTGTAATCACTTTTTCGGAGAAGTAATAATCGATGAATTTTTCCTTTTCAAACTCGTAGTACAACTCGCGGAAACGGATTTTATCGCGGGTAGACTTGCTGAGGTAATCCATCGGATTGGCAATAATATCGAGTGCATCGGGTGCCTGTTTATTGAGCTGCAATTTGTAATCTTCGAAACGCTTGGCAGAGTCGATGGTATATACCATGTTCTTATCGCGCACTTCCACCTCTTTAAGTTCGATAGGCTTTTTACGCATGATGATGTTGAAATAAGACGGCTGATCGTCGCTGTAGATACGCACCCTGGCGGTCTGGTACCCTACTTTGGAAAACTCGATAAGTTCGCCTTTTTTAACCTCCATGCTAAAACGGCCCGAAGTATCGGTAATAAACCCTCTGCCGGTGTAAATGTTCTTAATCACTACCTGCTCCATAGACAAACTATTCCCAAAATCGGTCACTTTACCCTGGATACTCCTTTGGGCAATCGCAGAAAAAGTACACAGGCCAATTAATACAAACAGGGATAGCAGTCTTATCATGAGTTCTAAAATAGTGCAAAATATTTTTAAGCAGCTTAAAAAACGTTTAAAGCCCTCTGGTTTATGTCCCAATTTTTTGTTAAATTGGAGTATGGAAAAACAAGCAATCACACTGGTTATCGGGGCTTCAGAGAATCCGGAGCGGTACAGCAACAAAGCGATCAACATGCTGCGCGGGCACGATTTTCCTGTTGTTGCAGTAGGCAACCGCGCCGGGCAGGTAAAGGATGTACCTATTCTTACCAGCACACCCGGCCATGATGTAGCTATCGATACCGTTACACTATACCTGAATCCTACCTTACAGCGCCAGTATTACGACTACCTGATGCAGCTTAAACCACGGCGCATCATCTTTAACCCGGGTACTGAAAATGCTGAACTTGAAGATATGGCCCGGAAACAAGGCATTGAACCGGTAGAGGCCTGCACCCTTGTGCTCGTTACCACCGGCCAATATTAACATGCTGTTGAAAAATTAACTTTTTCATCATGCGTATCCGGGCATTAAAAGGGTTAAATTCGGTAAACCTTTAATATATGCTTTGGAGAAGATTCAATGGTGAAGCCATTAAGTTGCCCATTAAAGCGGCAGTAGAAGACGTACTGGACCGGGAAAACCACGCTGGTAACAAAATTAAGGTATGCATTGGCACCGACTCTCAGGTGAAAGGTGCAGACACTGAATTTGCTACGGTTATTGTTTTTCTGCGCGAAGGTCACGGCGGATTCATGTTTATCCACAACGAAAAAACACAGCAGGTATTCAGCATCCGCGAGCGCATGCTGGTGGAAGTAGCTAAGAGTATCGAGATCGCTTACGAGCTTTGCGACCTGTTTACGCTGTATGATGTGGATATGGAGGTACATGCCGACATTAACACGAATCCGCATTTTAAAAGCAACGAAGCCCTGCGCGAGGCTATGGGCTACATTCTGGGTATGGGCTTTGCCTTTAAAGCCAAACCAGAAGCGTTTGCCAGCAGCTGCTGCGCCGATAAGATGGTGAACTAAACCGGCTTACCGCCCAGCCGCAAAAAAGGCCAGACTCATGGCCCGGCCCTTTACTTTACATTGCTGTTGCACACAGCAATCAGGCTTTTATCCCCCGTAACCGCCGCTAAGCGTTGGTATCTTCGGGCACCAATCCTGCCTTTTTATCTTCGTCGAACATAATGTTGAGCTCATCAATATAAGACAGCACTTCGCGGCGTCCGGTACCTTTTTCGGCAGAGGTCACAAACGTGCGGGGCACCGTTTCCCAATGCTCTTTCAACTTACTTACAAAAGATTTTACGTTATGGGCCACTTCCGACTGCTTGCTCTTATCTGCTTTAGTAAAAATGAGGTTAAACGGCACGCCCCACTCGCCCAACTGGTCTATAAAGTCGAGATCGAGTTGCTGCGGCTCATGGCGGCTATCGATTAGTACAAATACCGTAATCAGGTTGCTGCGGTTGCGCAGGTAGCCTTCAATCATTTTTTCCCACTGCTTGCGCTGCCTGGCCGATACTTTGGCAAATCCATAACCCGGCAAATCCACCAGGTACCACAGCGTTACATCATCTTTACCTGCGGTACCGCTTTTAACCAAAAAGTGGTTAATGAGCTGGGTTTTACCCGGTGTACCCGATACTTTGGCCAGTTTCTGGTTGTTGGCCAGGCTATTAATCAATGACGATTTTCCAACATTCGATCTTCCGATAAACGCATATTCGGCCTTATCTGCCTTTGGGCACTTGGCCAGGTCGGTATTACTGATCAGAAATTGGGTCGATTTTATTTCCATATTATTTCGCTAACGATTATAGTGTAAATTTGCAACTCGCATGAATCAACAACAGTCATCCACCCCGGTTGTTCCTTTTAAAGACTCAAAATTAAGCAAGAAGGAACAAGTAGCGCAAATGTTCAACAATATTGCGTTCCGTTACGATTTTCTGAACCACTTTCTTTCCGTTGGTATTGATCATTACTGGCGCAAAGTAGCTATAAACCAGCTAAAGACGGTAAACCCGCAAATGATACTGGATGTAGCGACGGGCACCGGCGATCTGGCTATTGCTGCCATGAAGCTGAAACCCAGGCAGATCGTGGGCATAGACATATCGGAAGGTATGCTGAACATTGGCCGCGAAAAAATGAAGAAAAAAGGTCTGGACCAGGTTATTTCCCTCCAATCGGGCGATAGTGAGCACATCGAATTTCCCGATAACACCTTCGATGGCATTACTGCCGGTTTTGGCGTACGCAACTTCGAAAACCTCGAAAAAGGGTTAAAAGAAATGTACCGCGTGCTTAAGCCGGGCGGCAAAACGGTGATCCTGGAATTTTCCAAACCAGTAAATTTTCCGGTAAAACAATTATACTCTTTCTATTTTCGTTATATACTGCCTGGTATTGGCAAGCTCGTTTCTAAAAGCGACAGCGCCTATACTTACCTGCCCGATTCTGTACAAAGCTTTCCGCAGGGAACAGCCATGACCGAAATCATGCAAAAGGCAGGTTTTAAGAACCCCAAGCACAAGCCCTTAACATTAGGAATATGCAGTATATACACTGGAGAAAAAGCTTAGTACTCATCGCTGCTTTATGCGGCAGCCTGTTGATGAATGCCTCCGCTCAAACCCGTGAGTCGGCTTCAAACATGCTGGACCACGATGCCAAACCCTATTATTTTGGGTTGACATTTGGTATCAACTACTCGCAGTTTAAGACTTTTCCCAACAAGTATTTTTCAGAAAACGATACCATCAAAAGCATCCTGCCTTACTGGAACCCTGGTTTTAGTGTGGGTTTGATGGGCAACCTGCGCCTCAATAAATACATTGACCTGCGCATGATTCCATCGCTCATTTTCCAGGAAAAGGATCTTGAGTTTACATTCAGGAACGATTCGGTTTCGCGAAAAAATATTGAGTCGATTGTAGTTAACGTGCCTATACAGTTCAAATTTAAATCTGACCGCATTGGTAATTTCAGGTTTTATGCGCTGGCTGGTGGCTTTTTTAACTTCGACCTCAACTCCAACGCGCGCAGCCGCCGCGATGATGAGATCCTGAAAGTTAAAAAACTGGATTATGGCTATGACCTGGGGGTAGGATTTGAATTCTATTTCTCCAACTTCATCTTCTCTCCGGAGATTAAGATTGCCAATGGTTTCAACAACCTGCTGTACAACGATGGCAAAACCCTGGCCAATACCATGCTGGATAAAATGACATCGAGAATGGTTATGATCTCTATTCACTTAGAAGGATAAGCAGTTTAACATATTTACAGAAACGGAGTCCGGTTATCGGGCTCCGTTTTTTGTTGTATGTCAAAGGTGAAAAGGCAAAGGTGAGAGGTGAGAAAGCGCGAGTAAGAAACGAATCGTGAAGGGTCAATCATCAATAGTGAATAGTGAATAGGCGCGAGTGGGAACGAACTGGCCAAGGAGAGTCTGCCTGTCAGAGCCTGTGCCGCCATTGCGGAACCCGCAGGTCCTGCCAGTTATCCGCCCATAAACACGAACAAAAAAAAGCCTGCCAGAGTATCATTACCGGCAGGCTTTTTTTAAATGTATTGATGCTTAGAAATCTAATTTCCGCTGTGCCATATTGAGCCTTACGCCCACACTCAGCAGTGTAGTATTGTTATTAAGCGCAGGCATATCGGGTACCGAATAGTTGCGCTGGGTAACGCCCAGGTCAAAAAACAGGTTTTGCCGCAGCTCATACGATACCGTAAGATTGGCATACAGGCAATTGGCGGTAACCCCGTTGATCATGCCTACACCGTACTGGCTGGTAGCGGTGGTATAGTCCAGGAAAATATTGCTGCCATAGTTGGTGCTGCCACTGTCGATACCCTGGCGGTACATACCGGCTTTGCCCAACACATACAAGTTCTTCATCGGTTGGTAGCGCACAATACCCAATACTTCTACAAAGCCTGCACCCAGCGGGTGCGCCAGCGGTTGGTTGTAATGCGTATGGTTGTCTACCGGGAAGCTGTCGCTTTGCTCGCGGTAATGCGAATAGGTGTAAGGGCGTACCATATTTACCTCACCCTGCAGGTCCAGGTTCTTCAATCCAAATGCGTTGATGTACTTACCGCCCAACTGTACGCCCCATTTGTTGCCATACCAGCCCTTGCCGCTCGTTAGCTCGCCAAAACGCAGTTCATCGAACAGGAGTTGGCCATAAAATGAGAAATGACGCGCCACATTGGCTTTAAAGTTAAAGCCCACCATCGCGTTATCGGGACTGTTTACGTTACGCTCTGCCGCCCGCAGAAAGATGATAGGTACCAGGTACATGTAATCGAAATGATCGGTACGGCGCATAATTACCCCTTCCCACAAGCCCAGGTTCAGCCATTTGGTTACATTCATGCTCAGGTGGTGCATGGCCATATACTTACGGGGCAGCACTTCATCGCCGCCTTTAATAAATTGCGGCATCAGCTCCATATCGGTAATCTGGTAATTCAGTTTCCAAACCCGCAGGTTGAGCTTTAAGAAGAGCATACTGTTGCTAAAATCGCTCATAAAAAGGCTGCGGTACCCATCGCCTACAAACTGCTTATCGTACCCAAAGCTTATATCCAGGTGGTCTTTAATAGCGGCCACATCAATATACCCCCGGGCATCCATATAATCTACACCATTACTTTTAAACGGATTGTAGCGCCCTTGCCCCGGCACAGCCTGATGGGTATTTTTCCATTCATCGGCATAAGTGGGTAGGCGTTCCTGGTTGTCGGTAATCATGGTATAAAAACCAATTTTTTTTAGGATCAACCCACGTGCCTCAATTCCCCGTTTGTTCAGAAAAATGGGATCGCCGTTGTAATTATTCTGTTTGCTGGTTTCGAGCGAAAGAATGGGGTTCAGCACCGCAAAAAACTCGGGTGTATTGATGCGCAGCAGATCGGTAGGTGTTTTATAAAACGTTTTAAGGATAGGGTGTTTGGATTTGATCACCTCTTCCTCATCCGAGGCCCACTCGCCGCTTTCGCTAATGGCATTGCGCAAATTATATTCGTCTATCTTGCTTAACCGCAAGGCTCCTGCATCAGAAGTAGAATCTATCTGCTCCAGGAAACGCACCATATCCTTGCGCGATACCGGTTTAAGGCCCAGGTGTAATTGGTCGTTGATCCTGCCGCTCAGTATCTCTACCCGGTCCAGCAACTGGTAATCGGGGTGATTGAGCGGTAAATAGGTCGATTGGGCCTTGACCGGCAGCATCCCCAACATGGAAAGACCTGCAATTAGGGGATATTTGAGTAATTTCATGCCGTTTAAAATTTAAATCACGGGTTGATAAACCACGAAAAATACGTACAAATGAAGAATTTCCTGATAAAAAACATTCTGATCGTTAATGAAGGGAAACAGATGCATGGCGATGTTTGGATCAAAGATGGCAGAATTGAACAAATTGGTTCGGCCCTCAGCGTTAGCGATGCCAACACCGAAGAAATTAACGGAGAAGGCAAATGGCTTATCCCCGGCGTGATCGACGACCAGGTGCATTTCCGGGAGCCGGGCCTTACCCACAAAGCCAATATTGCTTCTGAAGCGGCAGCGGCCATAGCGGGTGGTACCACTTCTTTTATGGAAATGCCCAACACCAATCCCGCGGCATTGACCCAGGAACTGCTGGAGGCCAAGTATGATATTGGCGCTAATACATCGGTAGCCAACTACTCCTTCTTTATGGGCGTGGCCAACGATAATGTGGAGGAAGTGCTGCGCACCAACGAAAAGAAAGACCGTGTGCCGGGTGTAAAAATATTTATGGGCAGCTCTACCGGAAACATGCTGGTAGATAATTTTGTAACGCTGAACAAAATCTTTGGCGAAACCGAACTGCTCATAGCCACCCACTGCGAGGATGAAAAGATCATTAAAGAAAACCTGGCTAAGTACACCGCCGAAGTGGGCGAGAACATGGATGCATCCTACCATCCGCTCATCCGCAATGAGGAAGCCTGTTTCCAGTCTTCGCTTACCGCTATACAATTAGCTAAACAGCATGATAGCCGCCTGCACATCCTGCACATTAGTACAGAGAAGGAACTGCGTCTGTTTACCAACCTGTTTCCGTTAAAAGACAAACGCATTACTTCTGAAGTATGTGTGCACCACCTTACTTTTAGCGCCGATGATTATGCTACACAAGGCAACCTCATTAAATGCAACCCCGCCATTAAAGCGGCCAGCAACCGCGAAGCATTGTGGGAGGCGCTGAACGACGACCGCCTGGATATTATTGCCACCGACCACGCGCCGCACACCTGGGATGAAAAACAACAAACCTACCTCAAAGCGCCATCTGGCCTGCCATTGGTGCAACACAGCCTGTACCTGATGCTGAAGCATGTTAAAGATGGCCGCATTACACTGGAGAAAGTGGTAGAAAAAATGTGTCATGCCCCGGCCGACTGTTTCCTGATCAAAGACCGTGGCTACATCCGCGAAGGATACCATGCCGATCTGGTTATTATTGATCCGAAACAGGAATACACCGTGACCAAAGAAAACATCCTGTATAAATGCGGATGGAGCCCGTTAGAAGGAAAATCATTCCCTGCAGTAGTTACACATACTTTTGTGAATGGTAATCTCGTTTATGGAAATGGACAAGTTAACGCATCTGTAATGGGACAACGACTCTTATTTAACCGCTAATGCATTTAGATAAACAAACACTTGAGGATCTTTCGTTCTTCAGTACCGAAGACGAATACGCCCTGTTTTACAGGCTGGACCGCAGCGCCACCAATGGCGGCCGCAAAAAATTGCTCGATCTGTTCCGGAATGGCCTCGACACGCCGGAACAGATCCTTGCCCAGCAGGACACCGTGCGGTACCTGACCACTCACCTGCAGGCATGGCCCGTACAGATTACCAATGGCACCATTGTGATGCTGGAAAAATACCTGGAAAGCAACCTGCCTTGTATTGAACAACTGCACGACCCCATGCTCATTTTCAAAGCATGGTTCACCAAAAACATTAACCGTACCGATTTTAACCTCATCCGGTTTTCTGTAGAGCAGACCGCCGATTTTATGGGGGGGTTGCAACAGATGCTCGATTACTTTAAGGACAAAGAAACGCCTGCCCAATTGCAGCAATGCCTCAAGCAGCTGAACGATGTGCTACAGGCCGAGCACCTGCCCGAAATCCAGAAAGACAAATTGCTGCAGGCCCGCTACACCCTTCAAACCGATCATCTCATTCGCCGCAAAGCCAAGCGAAGCCTCCGGTTGATGATGGAAAACTTTTTTAAGCTCGATTCCTGGTTTAGCCTGGCTAAGGTGGGTAAAGAAATGCATTTCACTTTTCCGGAGTTGCTGAAAAGCGATGAACCTTTGTTCGAAACCCAAAATCTGTTTCACCCGCTGCTGCCCGATGCAGTGAGTTATACTTTGGATGCAGACACTTCACATCCTTTCCTCTTTTTAACCGGTGCCAATATGAGCGGCAAAAGTACCTTTATCCGCTCGTTGGGTGCAGCTGTATACATGGCGCACCTGGGCATGGCCGTGCCTGCTGCGGCTATGCGGTTGAGCTTTTACGAGGGCATTTGCACCAACATTAATGTAACCGACAATATTTTTAAAGGCGAGAGTTATTTCTTTAATGAAGTGCAACGTGTGGGCGCCACCATTCGCCAGATTAACCAACCGGGCAACTGGCTGGTGCTGATGGATGAAATGTTTCGCGGCACCAACCATACCGATGCACTGGCCTGCTCTGTAACAGTTATGGATGGGCTGCTGAAAAGGAAGAATTGCATTTTTGTACTCAGCACACACCTGCACGAAGTAGCGGTACACTTTGATGAACATCCTAAAATCCACTTCAAGTATTTTGAAACCAAGCTGTACGACGACGATCATTTCGAATACACTTACCAGCTCAAAGATGGCGTAAGCGATGAAAAACTGGGTCTGCTCATTCTTAAAAGAGAAGGTATAGACAAACTACTGGCGTAGATCAATTTAACCGGAATTTCAACCTTAGTGCATCGATAATGCATCACTGAGACCTACCGATCTCTCTGCTTCGCTGGGCCGCCGTGAGCAATTCAATCTGAAGTCTCTTCGGAAAACATCCTGCTTTTTATTTCCCGCAGGTATGCGCAGAAGGAACAGCATGCAGATTGCGCAGACGATCCCGCCGCGCCGCTGTGTCCCCGCATTGGGCGGGACAGGCTCCCGTGAGCTTTTTAACTTGAAGTCTCTATAGAAAACATCCTATTTTTTATTTCCCGCAGATCTCGCAGAAGGAACAGCACGCAGATTACGCAGATGTCCGGCATTAATGAAAACATACTAACCACGCAGAAAATCCCGCCGCTTCGCTGGGCCGCCGTGAGCAATTTCAATTCCACACACCTGGCAGATGAGTAGCTGCTTCATTTCAACCTGGGGCCTGTTAGCTGCACATCAGCCCATTTCCAGGCATCTGCATACAACGCATTAACAGAATCTGCCTGGGCTGATGCATACAACCCCCGGTAGGCGAGTTCCAGGCCTTTTAATGCCCACCCGTTCGAAGGGTATTTTTTCAGATCTTCTGCAAACACCTCTTTTGCAGCGCCATACTTACGCATATTCAGCAGCATATCGCCCAATTGCAGGCGCGAAGAATACATCCAATCCGGTGGCTCATTATATTTCAAACGATCTTCTGCACTTACCGCATCACGGTAATAACTTTCTGCCAGCGAATAATCTTTATGGGCATAAGCCAGCGCACCTCTCAAATTCAGCGAAGCAATCTTCACCAACTGATCGGCAGGATTCAGCCCAAACAATATCATGTTTTTGAGACTGGTATCATGCAATAGTATTTCTACCTGCTGCCACTCTCCCATGGCCTGTTTCCATTGTTCCTTACCCACCAAAGCCATGCCCCGCGTGTAATGCCAGATCGCACGTGGGTACAGCAGGTCTTTATCCGGTTCCGGCAATTGCAGAATATCATCCCAACGAGCCAGCTGTACCATTACATAATAAGGTGTAATGTAAATGTGCTGAAACGTTTCCATACCCGCTTGTTTCATCACCGCAGGATCTACCATTTGTTGTACCTGCATCGCTACCTGCAAACACTTACCCGTATTGCCTTCCAACATACTGGTAGCCATCAGGAAATGATAGTTGTGGGTGTAATACATGGTTGGGTAAATGCCCTGAACTTTATTACGGGTTATATACAGGCTATCAGCCGTAATAGCTCGTTCATTAGACAGCGAACCCTCGTGGTATCTTCCGGTGCGGATGTAAATATGCGAAGGCATATGCACCAGGTGGCCTGCCACAGGCACCAAATCTTCGAGCAGGCGGGCACTGGGCAATGCCTGCACAGCATTGGGCGAGGCTTCTATAGCATGAATATACAGGTGATTGGCACCCGGGTGCGAAGGGCTGATCTTTATGGCACGACGCAGTACTGTCAGAATTTCGTTGGTCCAGGACAAAGGCTTTCCATCCACACCCCAATAATTCCAGGGATGCAGATCCATCAGCGCTTCGGCATACAATGTTGCAATGTCGGCATCATCGGGGTAAGCAGTGTACACCTTCTTCATCTCATTAGCATAAGCATTGTTAAACGGGTCCTGTTTTTTGCTCATAAGGCTATCGTAAGGGTAACGGCTGCGCAAAGCCTGTATCAGCAACCTTTCTTTGGGCGAGGCAAAGGTGAGCCTGGCCATGGCTTCGTTCACCGCTATATTGGCCTGCCGCAAACGGGCGGTATCCATAGGCATATTAATGTTGGGGCCCATGACCAATGCTACACCCCACCAGGCTATACCGCAACGGGGATCGGCCTCTGCCGCTGCACGGAACGAGCGCTCCGCTTCATCGTGGTTAAAACCATAAGCCAATACCAATCCCTGATTAAACATCTTACGTGCCCTGGCAGATGTACTGGCAATGGTAAAAGGCAATTGCACCACATTAAATTCAGGTGCGGCACTGCTTGCCGGCAATGCATCTTCGGGCATCGTGGCCGCACAGAAGTACCGTGGCTCAGGCATGGGTTCGTAAGTAAGAGTGTCACTTGCAGTATCGTGGTAGGCCGACCAGGCCGAGGCGGCGAGACCTGTACAAATGAGGGTAATCCAGAAGGCTGTTTTCATAACGGAGATTTATGGATGAAACAGTGCGGAAAACCAGGCGAAGAAAATATAGCCCAACTGCGGAAAAGCCAGCCAATGCCATTAAAGTCCAATCAAATTTACAACAGATTGTGCAACCAGCTTATGCAATGGTTACCCATTATACCGTACATACATCGTGCCCGTTTAATGCTGCTGGTCCCGGTAAGCATAAAATACGGAACTTAGTATCCACACCCTAAGTATAGATGAGCCAGGCATTACGACAACATATTGAAGAGATTACACCGCTTACCGATGCGGAATTTGACTATATTCTATCGCATTTCAGGCCCAAAAAATTGAAGAAACACCAGTTCCTGGTGCAGGAAGGCGACCCATCGCCGCTGGATCATTTTGTAGTAAAAGGCTTGGTAAAAGCGTACCATACCGATCCCGAAGGTAAGGAGCACATTCTCCAGTTCGCGATGGAAAATTGGTGGGTATCCGACTACCAGGCACATACCCGGCAAGCCCCGGCCACGTTACAGATCAGTTGCCTCGAAAATACAGAAGTGTTGTGCATTTCAATGGCCAATAAAGAGAAGCTGTGTGCCGATCTGCATAAGATGGAGCACTTTTTTCGCCGGAAATCGAATATGGGTTACATAGGTTTGCAGCAACGCATTTTATCGCTGCTCAACAACAATGCTAAGGAACGGTATTTGCTGCTGATGAACCAATATCCACAACTGCTGCAAAGAGTACCTAAAACCCAGATTGCCGCCTACCTGGGTGTATCGCGCGAAACACTGAGCCGCCTGTCGGTGTGATCTGCATCACACTAAAACCGTGCGGATTGTCCTGTGCCAGCCGGTGTATTGTGCGCAACTTTGTGAAGCAAAACAAAACATATTGCTGATGAAAAGGAATCTTTTAAGCCTGTTTACATTACTGCTGCTGAGCGGCACGATTTTTTCAGGCATAACCAACATTCACGCACAATCCAAACACCCCAAAAACATGAAACAAAAGATCTTATTTGTGGTAACCAGCCACGACACCAAAGGCAGCACCGGAGAACCCACCGGTTATTATTTAGGCGAAGTAAGCCATCCCTGGGAGGTATTGCACAACGCAGGTTACGAAATCGATTTTGTAAGTCCCAAAGGTGGTAAACCGCCTGTAGATGGTTTTAACCTCGACGATCCTATCAACAAAAAATTCTGGGACGATAAGGATGCGCACAACAAAATAGACAACAGCATGAAACCCGGCGATGTAAATACCAAAGACTACGCGGCGGTGTATTTTGCAGGTGGCCACGGTGCCATGTGGGACCTGGCAGACAATGCTGCGCTGTCTAAAATTGCCGCCGATATTTACGACCAGGGCGGCACAGTAGGCGCGGTATGCCACGGCCCTGCGGGACTCGTAAATGTAAAACTGAAAGACGGCAAATACCTTGTTGATGGCAAACATGTAAATGCCTTTACCAACGAAGAAGAAACCGCCGTAGGACTGGAAAAAGTAGTGCCCTTCCTGCTCGAAAGCAAATTGATTGAGCGCGGTGCCAGGTTTGAAAAATCAGGACTCTGGCAGCCGCATGTGGTTACCGATGGCCGGTTGGTTACCGGGCAAAACCCTGCATCTGCCGCAGGTGTGGGCGAGGCCATGCTGCAAGTTTTAAAGAAATAGATTGATGTCAGCATAACGAAGAAAGCCAGCCCCAGGGTTGGCTTTCTTCGTTACAACACCAGCGAAAAATGCCGTAAGCCTACTTTTGCTTATTTTTACCGGATGGTAAAGGATACAGCAGTAAGCGTAAACAACATCTTCTTTTTTGATGGAGAAAATGGTAAAGAACTCATTCGCATTGATGTGAACAATATTAGTTTCTGGGCCAAAAACCACCATAAACTCGAAGCTATAGACCTGAACAAAGACCGCCTGGCCAATCGCCTGCAAATGCAAGCCATTAACGCGGTAACGTTTTCAAAAACGCACGACACCCTGACTATTGGGGTAAAGCTGGGCGCAGACGGACAATGGACCGTTTCCGTAAATGATACTACGCTGCACAAAATCAGTTATGTGCACGAACTCCAGAATTTTTACCGCAACCTTACCAGCGAAGAATTGGTGGTATTTGCGTAAGCCCAATTGCGCATGACTGGCTTTACCCTTATGATTATTTACAGTACGCCACACTACACAGCAGCAGGCCTTGAACTTTAGATCCTGATTTCCATTTACCGGCGGGTTTCCTTATCTTAGTTATAACCAAAACCCGACCCAACCTATGCTTGTTAAAACCTTTGGCAGCGCCGTTTACGGCGTTAATGCCATGACTATTACTATTGAAGTAGACATTATTTCCGGTACCCAGTATGTTATTGTAGGCCTACCCGACAACGCGGTAAAAGAAAGCATGCACCGCATCGAACTCGCGCTCCGCAACATTGGTATGAAAATGCCTCGCATGAGAATTGTGGTAAACCTGGCGCCTGCCGATATTAAAAAAGCAGGATCGGCTTACGACCTCCCCATCGCTGTGGGCATCCTTGCTGCCTCTGGCCAAATACCTGCTGAGGCTTTACACGAATATGTAATGATGGGCGAGCTTTCGCTCGATGGCGCCATTAAATCGATAAAAGGTGCATTACCTATGGCCATACAAGCCCGCAAAGAAGGCTTTAAAGGCCTTATCCTGCCTGCATCCAATGCCAGGGAAGGCGCTATGGTCACCCAGCTTAATACTTATGGCGTAAAGCACCTGAACGAAGTCATCGATTTCTTTAAAGAAACAGCTGCGCTGGAGCCTGTCGTAGTCAATACCAGGGATGAATTTTTTGAATCGCAATTACAATCGGATGTAGATTTCTTCGACATCAAAGGGCAGGAAACCACCAAGCGGGCAATGGAAATAGCTGCAGCCGGCGGACACAATGCCTTGCTCATTGGCCCACCCGGTGGTGGCAAAACCATGATCGCCAAACGGCTGCCCACCATTCTACCGCCCTTATCATTACCAGAGGCTTTGGAGACCACCAAAATCCATAGTGTAGCGGGCAAACTGCCGGAGCATGCTTCGCTTATTTCGCGCAGGCCGTTCCGCTCCCCGCACCATACTATTTCTGATGTGGCGTTGGTGGGTGGTGGTGGCTTTCCGCAACCGGGAGAGATTTCGTTGGCGCACAACGGCGTATTGTTTCTCGACGAACTGCCAGAGTTTAAACGCTCGGTGCTGGAGGTCATGCGCCAACCTATGGAAGAAAGAAAAGTAACCATATCGCGGGCCAGGATAGCGCTGGATTTCCCGGCATCGTTCATGCTCATAGCGGCTATGAACCCCTGCCCTTGCGGGTTCTACACCCATCCCGAAAAAGAATGCACCTGCAACTCACAAATCGTGCGCAAATACCTGAACAAAATATCGGGGCCCTTGCTCGACCGCATTGACCTGCACATTGAAGTTACACCTGTGGCCTACAAGGATCTTACCACACCAAGAACATCAGAACCCAGCGAAGCCATCCGCAAACGGGTTATCGAAGCCCGAAACATACAATTGAAAAGGTTTGAAGGTATGGAAGGTGTATACTGCAACGCGCAAATGAGCACCAAACAACTCAACACCTATTGCAAACTATTACCCGAAGCCGAGCAAGTGCTCAAAATGGCTATGGAGAAACTGCATTTATCGGCCAGGGCTTATGACCGTATCTTAAAAGTATCGCGCACCGTAGCCGATCTCGAAGCCAGCGAGCTCATCACGACCAACCATATTGCAGAAGCCATTCATTACCGTAGTCTGGATAGAGAAGGCTGGGCGGGGTAAAAATAATCGTCAACAAAGAGACCCTGCCTGGCCGCAGACCGGCTCGTGCTCTCATAATGTAGAATGACACTCAGAAAACAGTTCTTATTCGCAACCAAGTGCCTGTCATGCTGTATTGAGGTACGAGGAAGCAGTATCTCTCAAAGTCTTATTCAAAAGAGATCCTGCTCCGGCATGGTGCCCCAACCGTGCAAGCTGACACTATTTTATTAGCATATTGCACGAAGATGCATGACAACTTTTTTAACAAACAACCCGCAGTGATAAATCGGGAACAACAAAAAGGCCAATCAACCCTTAACCGGATGATTGGCCTTTCTTATAATTTATAGCAATCGAGTTAGTTGCATACAACAACTAATTATACACAATTGCAATCAATAATCTTCTTAGCGGTATTCCTTACCGTAATGGCTTCTATCTTGCCATGCACACCGGTCATTTCCAATCCGGTTGAGTTGGATACCAGGAAGTTCATCACATCCAGTTCACCACCTTCGAGAATAACCGTACCGCAGTTGACTACGCTAAACGTGCGGCTGTGAATTTTACCATTAATGAACCTGAAATTCACTTTAGGAAAATTGCTTACCGTAAAGCTCACATTCAGCTTAAAATCTTTGAACTGGCAGTACTCTACATTAGGCAAGTGTTCGCCTATGAGAATCTCCAGGCAGCGTTCATGGATTTCACCTGTCACTTCAATCCCCCCGCTGTTTCCGATAATAGGTGTAATGATCATTGTGTTGGCAGTTTTGCCATAAAGATATACGCCATTGCGGATAATTGGGTCAACAGATCTATATATTTAAACAACCGATCGGTGCCGGTAACCAAAAGCCGTTAACTGCGCAGCTGTTATGATAGAGTTACAAAGTATTACAGTATCAGATCTTTCCCGAACACCTGGCAGGTCTGCAAGTCCTGTCAGGTGTAAGCAATAAAAATACCTGACCCGCCATTGCTTATTTGTCGCTTAGACCTGGCAGGACCTTCGGACCAGGCAGGTCACGAAATCCCAGAGGGCAACAAAAAAGCCCCTGAACGGGGCTTTTTTGTATATCAGATCAATTTTCTTATTCGGTCATTGCTTCGTCGATCATGTTGTGGATGCGTTGCAGTTTTTCATCCAGGTCAAACATTACCAGGTTGCCGGTATCGGTAGAGATATGCGGATCAGATGCGTACATCAGCAGACACATGGCCACAAAATCCTGGTCGTCTTTGCCGTGGTAGGAATTGCGCAGGCGCATAATCCGTTCTTCGGCCACTTTTACCGCTTTACGCACCCCTTCTTCCTCTTCAGGATTGATCTTGATGCGGTAGCTGCGCCCCGCTATCCAAACGTTGATGATGATTTGCTTATCCGGCTCCATAGTTGTCGTATTGTACGTTCAGGCTAATCTTTGCGCAAAGAAGCGATTACCTTATCCAGCTCTTTGATATAACCATTGAGTTGTTTTTTCAGTTTCTTCTTATCCATATCATCGTTGCTGTTGCCCGTATTGGCCACCTGCATACCCTGGATGCGCTGCTCCAGCTCTGCAATCTGGCGTTGCTTCTGATCGAGCGATTTGAGCAGGCCAAACACCCTTTCCTGCAGCTCGGCATTCTCCTGCCGCAACTGCCTGTACCTGCGTACCAGTTGTTTTACCTTTTCTTCTAATTGCTCAATCAATTGCATATTATTTCCGGATAATCGCGTTCAGGTCTTTTTCAAATTTACCGATAAGGCGCGCCATTTCGGCATCAATCTCTGTATCGGTAAGTGTTTTCTGCGGGTCAAGGAAGGTAAAGCTCACACCATACGATTTCTTGCCTTCGCCCAGCTTCTCACTTTCAAACTTATCGAATAAATTCATGCTTTGCAAAATCGGTGAACGCAGGGCTTTAACCGCCGCTTCTACTTTGGCATAATCTACCGCCTTATCCAGCACCAGGGCCAGATCGCGCTGCATAGACGGGAATTTAGAGATCTCTTTATACTCCAGTGTTTTGCGGCTGCTCAAAGCAATCCATTGTGCCAGGTCCAGCTCTGCAAACCATACTGCTGTTTTAATATCAAAACGGTTCAGTTGCGCAGCGTTAACCGCACCAATGCGGCCAATTACTTTATTGTTCACCACAATTTCCAAAGCAGGTTGCAGGGTTTTATTTTCTACTACCTGCCACATGCACTTGTTGAGTCCGGTGCGGGCCAGCATGCTTTCTACCAGGCCTTTTACGTAGTAGATGTCTACTTTCTCCACCTTACGGTTCCAGGCCGCTTCCTGCTTGTTGCCACACATCCATATGCCCAATTTCTCTGGTTCATGGTATCCTTTCTCGTCTTTGTGGTAAGTTTTACCAAACTCGTAGAAAAACAATTGTTCATTTTTCCGGTTCAGATTGTAGGCCACCGCTTCCAGTCCGCTTTCGAGAATAGAGGGGCGCATTACATCCAGCTCCGCAGAGAGGTTGTTGATCATGCGCACCATCTGGTCGCCAAATTCGGCTTCGTAATATTTACTGTTGCTGATAGAGTTGGTAAAGATCTCGCTAAAGCCCTTGCCACTTAACCAGGATGCTACTTTATCTTTCCACGCATCATGATCATTGCCACGCGCGCCACGCAGCGGCACCCGCAGCTGGTCGGGCATCAGCACATTGTCCAGCCCGTCTATCCGCATAATTTCTTCAATCACATCTACCGCCAGTGCAATGTCTGTTTTGTGGTAAGGCACAGCCACCACCATTGCGGTTTCATTGTCCGCTACCAGCTCAAAACCCAGCAGTTGCAGAATGTTTTTGGCCGTTTCGGGCGCATAATATTTGCCGCTCACCTTTTCGAGGTAGCTGTATTTGAGTTCTACGGTAGTTTTGGCTTTAGGCGCTGGATACACGTCCTGCATAGGGCCCGATACTTTGCCACCGGCTATTTCGGCAATCAGTTGCACCGCACGTTGCAGGGCAAATGGCACCATGCTGATGTCGGTGCCTTTCTCAAAACGCACAGCCGCATCGGTACGCAGGCCATGCCGGAAAGAAGTAGACCTTACACTACCGCCATCAAACGTAGCACTCTCCAGAAACAAGTCTGTAGTGGCATCAGACACACCACTATTTAGTCCGCCAAATACACCGGCTATGCACATAGGTGCTTCGGCATTGCAGATCATGAGATCGGCAGCATCGAGTTTTCTTTCTTTTTCGTCGAGGGTTACAAACGGGGTGCCTGCGGGCAGGTTTTTCACAATTACCGCGTTGCCCTTTACCGCAGCCAGGTCAAATGCGTGCAGCGGCTGGCCACATTCGTGCAATACAAAATTGGTAATGTCTACCACGTTATTGATGGGGCGCACACCAATCGCTTTCAGGTGCTGCTGCATCCATTCCGGCGAGGGGCCTACTTTAATATTGCTCAGGGTAATGCCAGCGTAGCGCTTACAGGCTTCTTTGTTTTCGATGGTAATGCTCACCTGCACGGCATTGGCCGCTTCGGGCTGCTTTACTTCCGGAAACTTTACCGCATGGGGCTGCCCCGTATGGTGCGACAAATAAGCGCACACATCGCGGGCTACACCCAGGTGGCTCATGGCATCCATACGGTTGGGGGTAAGCCCTATTTCGTATACATACTCCGGCGCCGCCAGTTTAAAGTACTCGGCAGCGGGCGTACCCGGCACCGCAGCGCCATCCAGTATCATAATACCGGCATGGCTTTCGCCCAGGCCTATTTCATCTTCCGCGCAAATCATGCCTTCGCTTTCTTCGCCGCGGATCTTTGATCTTTTAATTACAAACGGTTCGCCCCCGGTTGGGTACAGTGTAGCGCCAATGGTGGCTACCACCACTTTCTGGCCGGCTGCCACATTGGGCGCACCGCAAACGATCTTTAACAGATCGCCGGAGCCTATGCTTACTTTGGTGATGCTCAGTTTATCCGCATTCGGATGTTTTTCACATTCCAGCACTTCTCCTATCACCATTCCGGCCAATCCGCCGGGCACAGCTTCCTGTTTTTCAATACCTTCTACTTCCAGACCTACCGAGGTAAGGATATGGCCCAGCGCTTCTATCTCGGGCTTTACAGGCAAATATTCACACAACCAGTTATACGAAATTGTCATTCTGACTCAGCATTTTATACTTAACAAGGGGATAAAAATACAGCATTTCGGGCGAGTTTTCCCCATTTCCACACCTCCTTAATCTACTTAAATCCGGGCAGTAAAAACACAAGGGGCAGCTTTTTCTTTTTTCACACCAAAATGTGGATAACCTCAAAACAACATAGAACAACCTTTTAATAATGTGAATAACCCCAATTAAAAGTGTTAACTTAAGAGGAATTCATGTGCAAACCAGGGGTAGCAGCGTTAATAAAATTTGGAAAGAAAAAGTTTTTTTTAATCCCATGCGGGGCATTACCTTAGCCGTCCCTTCCCCAATCCATTAACAATTACTTAATATGGCACGGGCAAAAATGGCGGCTCCGAAGGCAGACTAAAAACCACGGAAATGTGCTCTGGCACAAGCCTCCAACCTGATGCTCATGCGTTGTAAATCAAAACATTTACGGCGTAGGGGAAGTATCCGCTGCTCTAAACGGCAGCCCAATACACGGTTCCCGGGAACCAACCTTTGAAAGCTTTAAGAATTGAACCAATGGCATTATCGAACATAAAGAAAGATTTTGGCACCGGCAGAAGCAAAAAGACAGATTTGAGCGCGATGGTCTATGGCAAAATACCGCCACAGGCCCCCGAACTGGAAGAAGCTGTACTTGGCGCCATTATGCTGGAGCAACAGAAACTGGCAGACGTAATTGAAATCATTCAATCTCCGGACTGTCTTTACGTAGAAGCACACCAGCGCGTGTACTCGGCTATCCGTCGTTTGTTCGACAAGGGTATGCCGGTAGATCTGCTTACGGTGGTAGAAGAACTGCGCAACACCGGTGATCTGGAGTTTGTAGGCGGCCCCTACTTTATTACCAAGCTCACCAATGCGGTAGTATCGAGCGCCAACGTAGATACCCACGCCCGTATCATCATGGAAAAATACATCCAGCGCGAGCTCATCCGTATTTCGGGCGAGGTAATTGCTGATGCCTACGAAGACGGCTCCGATGTATTTGACCTGCTGGATAAGGCGGAGAGCGGTTTGTATGAAATTACAGACAAACACCTTCGTAAGAACTTTACCAACATTAAAGACGTTCTGATCCAGACCGTTAAGGAAATTGAAGAGGCCAAAAACCGTAAGGACGAACTTACAGGTATCCCCAGCGGCTTCCCTTCTCTGGATAAGATCACGGCCGGTTGGCAGCGTACCGACTTAATCATTCTCGCGGCACGTCCGTCGGTGGGTAAAACAGCTTTTGCGCTGAACCTCGCCCTCAACGCAGCCCTCAATAAAAAGAAAGCCTTCCCGGTAGCAGTATTCTCTTTGGAGATGGGCGCTACCCAGCTGGTAAAAAGGTTACTCTCTGCCGAAACAGAGGTATCCATGGAAAAGATTGTGCGGGGTTCTATCGAGGAGCACGAGTTTGTACAGCTTAACCAGCGTATGAGCAACCTGCTCAAAGCGCCGATCTTCCTGGATGATCAGGCCGGGCTTAACGTATTTGAGCTGCGGGCCAAATGCCGCCGTTTGAAACAAAAGCACGATATTCAGCTTATCATCATTGACTACCTGCAACTGATGACCGCCTCGATCGATAAAGGCGGTAACCGTGAACAGGAGATCAGTAAAATCTCGCGCGACCTTAAAGCGCTGGCCAAAGAGCTGAACGTTCCGGTAATTGCCCTATCGCAGTTGAGCCGGGCCGTAGAAAACCGTAAAGAATCGAAGATGCCTCAGCTGAGTGACCTTCGTGAATCGGGAGCGATTGAGCAGGATGCCGATATGGTTATGTTTATTTACCGTCCGGAGTACCACGGTATCACCAGCAATGAAATGGGCGAACCGGTACAGGGCGAAACCCACATCAATATTGCCAAACACCGTAACGGTAAATTGGGCGTGGTAAAACTGAAGGCCCGCCTGGAGTTCCAGAAATTTGAAGACTTGGGTAGCGATGACGATGACTTTGGTGGTTTCCAACCGTTTAAGCCCAACCAGGGTATGAACCGGAGCCACGATGATTTTGACTCTTCCAACAGCGGCGGCGGACCCAAAGTATTTGTACAGGATAGTGGTTTCCAAACCCTGCCTTCCAAAGCCAACGATATCCCCTGGGATGATGAAGACGATTTCAACGGTGGTGGCGGTGCCGGCAAAATGCCTCCGCGCCCTCCGTTCGACCCCAACGATACACCGTTTTAAAATACCTAAAAGCGAAACTCCGGTTTCGCTTTTTTATTACGCAAGATTTTCCCCTCTAATTGATGAAGATACCCAGTATCCGGACCTGACAGGAGCTGCGCACCTGGCAGGTCCGGGCTATCTGCGAGAACACTCCTCCCGCCGCACAAACCTGCCAAATACCACATGGCAGGTGCCAGAGCATGTCGAAGGCCGCGCCAGACAAATCAGACATCAGAGATCACCGATCTTCGCCCTATCTTTACGCTCATGAATCTGGCTTTATTTTATGCTCCCGAACTGGAGCCGCAACAGACTTCCTTTACCCTGGACGAACCTACCAGCAAGCATTGCATACAGGTGCTGCGCATGACCAATGGCCACCAGCTTATGCTTACCAACGGGCGTGGCCTGCAGGCCTGGTGCAGCATTACCGACAACAACCGTAAGCGGGCTACCGTATCTATAGACCAAACCCAAATACACCCTGCACCAGCCCAAAGCATTCATGTAGCCATGGCTTTTACCAAAAATGCCAGCCGCAATGAGTGGTTTCTCGAAAAAGCTACCGAAATAGGCATACAATTCATAACCCCGGTGCTCTGCAAGCGCTCGGAAAAAGATAAGATCAATGCCGACCGTTGGACCAATATACTGGTATCGGCCATGTTGCAATCACAACAGTTTTACCTGCCGGTGCTTAGCGAGGCGGTTAAGTTCGAAAAATTCATAACCCAGCCACTACCCGATCAAAGATTGGTGGCCCATTGCCTGCCCGAAGAAAAGACCTTGCTGCAGCAGGCGGCACAAAAAAGTAAAGACACTGTTATTTTAATTGGCCCCGAAGGTGATTTTACCGAAGAAGAAGTTAAATTAGCGTTAGCACAGCAGTTTAAACCCGTGAGCCTGGGGCATACCCGCTTACGTACCGAAACCGCCGGAATGGTGGCGGTAACCCTGCTTAACGCACTTCATGCATGAAAAGATTAACCCTCGTTCTGGCCGTTTTTTTACTGGGCTTTGCTGCCCAGGCGCAGCAATTGAAACTGGCATTGCTGGTATATGGCGGTGGCGGCGACTGGTATGCCAACCCTACTTCGCTCAAGAACCTGGCCCTTTTTTGCAACCAGCAGCTCAAAACCAATCTCGATAGCCGCGAGGCGCAGATCGAAGCAGGCAGCCAGGAGCTGTTTAACTACCCGTTTGTGCACATGACAGGCCACGGCCGGGTTATGTTTAATGATGTAGAGGCCAAAAACCTGCGCAACTACCTTATGGCGGGTGGCTTTTTACACATAGATGATAACTATGGTATGGACAAATACGTGCGGCCAGCCATGAAAAAAGTGTTTCCCGAACTCGATTTTGTAGAACTGCCTTACGACCACCCTATTTACCACCAGCGCTTTAATTTTCCCGGAGGCTTACCTAAAATTCACGAGCACGATGGCACTGCGGCCAAAGGTTATGGCCTCGTTTACCAGGGCCGCCTTATTTGCTTTTATTCCTATGAGTGCGACCTCGGCGATGGCTGGGAAGACCCCGAAGTGCACAACGACCCGCCCGACAACCGCCGCAAAGCCCTGCAAATGGGTGCCAACCTTATACAATACGTATTCAATCAGAATCAATAAGTTCGTTCTTAAGAATTGACTACTGTGTAATTGGATATTTGCCGCACAATGACTAATTTTGCGCCAGATTTAACATAACAATACACACAATTCTAATATGTCTGGTCAACTTAAAGAGGTACGTAACAGGATTAAATCGGTTACTTCTACCCAACAGATTACCAAAGCTATGAAGATGGTGAGTGCCGCTAAACTGCGCCGTGCTCAGGACGCTATTCTTCAGATGCGCCCTTATGCCAACAAGCTTCAGGAAATGCTGAGTAACATTGTTACCAACCTGGAAGGCGATATGGAACTGGCGCTGGCTCAGGAAAGACCAGTAGAGAAAGTACTCATGATCCCTATCACTTCCGATCGTGGATTGTGTGGTGCGTATAACGCCAACATCATTAAAATTACCCGCCTGCGCATTAAAGAAGCTTACGCTGCCCAAGACGCAAAAGGTAATGTATATGTAATGCCGCTGGGTAAAAAAGGATTCGAAAACTTAACCAAACAAGGTTTAAAAGTGCTCGATTCTCATTGGACTATCTTTGGCCGCCTCACTTTCGACAACGTAAAAGCAATTGCCGAAGATGTACAAACCATGTTCCTCGAAGGCCGTTTCGATAAAGTAGAAGTGGTATACAGCCAGTTCAAAAACGCTGCTACCCAAAAATTTGTGATCGAAGATTACCTGCCTATTCCTAAAGTAGAAAGTGGCGAGAACGAAACCCGTTCCGAATTTATCTTCGAACCTAATAAAGAAGAGCTGGTAGGCGAACTGATGCCTAAGATCCTGAACACGCAAATCTTCAAAGCCCTGCTGGATGCCAACGCTTCTGAGCACGGTGCCCGTATGACTGCAATGGATAAAGCCTCTGAAAATGCCGGCGAAATCCTCAAAACACTCAAAATCTCTTACAACCGTGCACGTCAGGCTGCCATTACTACCGAGCTCACCGAGATCGTGAGTGGTGCTGCTGCCCTGCAAGGTTCGTAAAACCATACTCCGAACATGCCTTACTAGAGAAACCCCTTCTAGCTTTAGAAGGGGTTTCTTGTTTCTGTTGCTTTCGCAAATATTTTGCTGGCGTAGGTGGTTTAATCCTGTACGGCTTTAAGCAAAGCCTCGCGTTTGTTACGGCTTATAGGCACATTGGAGTTGTCGCTCATAATGAGGTAACCGCCATCGCCTTTGATCATGCGGTTTATGTGCTGCAGGTTTATCAGGTGCGATTGGTGCACCCTAAAGAAGCCGCTGTCGCTCAGCAGGTCTTCAAAATCCTTCAGCGTTCTGGATGCCAGCAGTTTACGGCCACCGGTCATAAAGAAATAGGTGTAGTTGTTTTCCGACTCACAACGGATAATTTCCGATACGTTGGTAAACATAATACCATCGTTGGAGTGGATCGCAATACGCTTAAACGGATTACTCTGTGTGTTGATGTTATCCAGCAGCAGATCGATCTGGGTGTTGAAAGATTCGGAACTCTTACGTTCTTCATATTTCACCAGGGCGTCTTTCAGCTCATCCGGGTCCATAGGTTTCAGCAGGTAGTCCAGCGCCGAGAACCGGAACGCCTTAACGGCAAACTGGTCGTAAGCGGTGGTAAAGATCACCTCAAAATCAACGGGTTTCAGCTTGTCGAGCAAGGTAAATCCGTTCATCAGCGGCATCTCAATATCCATAAAAACCAGGTCTGGTTTTATCTTTTTGATCATCTGCAACGCCTCTTCGGGGTTGCTGGACATATGGATTTCAGCATCAGTGCCCAATTCATCGGTAAGCAAGGCGTGTAATACATCAAGACAAGGCTGCTCATCATCTACGAGCATAATACGGGTTGGTCCGTTTTTCTGCTTGCTCATCAGGTTACAATTTGTACTAAATATAATACATTTTTGAACAACCGAAAGGCTTAGTCTTCTTCTACCGGCACGGCTATTTCTACCCTGGTACCGGCTGGCAAGTGGCCCGGGGCGTAGAGATCGGTTACTTTAAGAAACTGCTCTACATTCATGGTCTTATGCAGCAGGCACAGGCGGTCGGCCGATACCTGCATACCTGTTCCTTTCTGGTCTTCGTAAGCGCCATGTTTGCGGTATTGGGCAGAGGCTTCGCGGCCCACACCATTGTCTTCGATGCTGATGCGGATGTGTTTTTCGGCATCGGGCACAATAGAAATGCTCAGTTTACGATCGGCCGACTTGTGCGACAAGCCATGAATGATGGCGTTTTCCACAAAAGGCTGAAAAATCAAGGGCGGCACATAAATATCGTCGGTAGAGCTCAGCGATGGGTCTACGGTAATTTCGTATTCAAAACCGGCATCTCCCCTTCTGAGGTTTTCCAGGTCCATGTATATCTTAATGG
The DNA here is from genome assembly GCA_031546985.1 of Chitinophagaceae bacterium. Classification (GTDB taxonomy): domain Bacteria; phylum Bacteroidota; class Bacteroidia; order Chitinophagales; family Chitinophagaceae; genus JAVBJN01. Next base: position 114,069 of record JAVBJN010000022.1, on the reverse strand, counting down.
TTTCCAGTTCTTCGCTCAGCGATACCGTTTGCCTCGAGGTATTGTTAAGCACCATACGCATAAGCTTGGCAAACTTAATAAGGTTGCGCGAAGCCGTTTTGCGGTCGCTGGTTAAAATACAGGCATTAATAGAGTTTAGCGTATTGAACAAAAAGTGGGGATTTATCTGTAGCCGCAGCGCTTTGTTTTCCGAATCCATGAGCCTGCGCTTCAGGGTTTCTTCTTTACGAATGTAGCTGATGAGCTTGCGTTGGTATATAACTACAAAAATGACCACTATCGTGGTAAGCAATAGCAGGATAACGGTGGTAACCAGAAAAAAACCAAATATTTTCACTTGCGGCTCTGACATATAAAGGCGAATGTATATAACAAGTTAACAATTATGATGAGTAAGATATGAATTCCCCACATGGCAAAACGCACATTAATCAACAAAGGTTCAAGATATTTTTCAAAATATAAAGCCAGCGATAGTGCAATAGCGTTGCCCACACTATAAACCAGCAGCCCTACGTGAATAATAACGTGGCAGTACCACAATTCCCGCTTGCCGGGATGGGTTAATAATTTATATAAAAAATATACTGCCGGCACCGACATAAGCGCCAGCGTTACAAAAGAAAGGCGGTAATAGGCTTCCGTCCAGGATGCGGTATACACCATCACCACAGCCGAGAGCAGTATAAAAGCCAGCACCAAACTGCCCAACAGCCATTGCACTGTTTTTGAAGGATAAAGCAGGTAATAATACGCCAGTATAAGCAGAAACGCTACCGGCAGCATAACCATTTGCAGCACTACAACCTGGTTTCCCGCCATACCGGCTATCCATATGCAAATACTCAGTAATAGTTGCAGCACTACAAACGTGCCAAATACGCGAAAAGCAGGTTCATTAAGCCGCCGGCGGGCGCAAATACCCGCCACAAAAGGCATCAGGCAACTGAGTACCCCTATTCCTTCTAATACCTGCTGATGGCTCATTTGGTTACATATTAAAACTAAATGCGTCGCCTATCTGCCAAGATCTTCTAAGTTGTAATAAACCAATCATGATTAAAACCTGCATACCTGTACCGCATAAATGGATAAGGCTCGATGCATATTGCATACCGGGCATAATAAGCTCCCGCTGTTCTCTGCTAAATACCACTTCGGCCCCATAAACCAGGGTGGCCCCCAGGTGAAACACCAGTAAGCCGCAAACCATCCAGAACAGGGGCACATTGGGTACACTTTGCGGAATAGGCAGCCGCACCTGCTGAATAAGAAAGTCGATACAATACACCAGCCCTATTACCGATAGTATGAGCAAGCAGGCTTCTGTAGAGTAAATGCCGGGCATATATACCAGCAAAGCGGCTCCGGCGGCCAGCATAATGCCGGTAACAAGGTAGAAATGATGGGTAAGCCAGGTCTCCGACAACTGCCGCAGAAAAAATACCAGGGTAAGCAATTCGGCCAGGGCAAAAACCTGCGATCCGTAATTGCCCCATTCTGCAGCAGGATTGGTTACCGATACACCATATATATATAGGATCTCAAAAAAGCGTACCCCTATCCACCAGGTGAGGTATTTAAAAGGAGCTTCCAGCATTCTCTTGCGCCGGAATAATACCAGCACACCGAGAATGATGAGACTAACCCAGTCCAATAACTGAAAAAGAATATCCATGCTCCTTATTTTTGCCCGAAAACAGGCAGGTTTCCATAAATTTGCATTCGTATTAACTATACAAAAGTATTTCTGTTTAAGGGGCGCCTGCGGTGCATTTAGGATTAGGTGCTTTTGATCTAGTAAGATGCTGTTTTTGAATAGTATTTAGCTGACAATTTGATAATACAAGATAAAACCGTCTGATTTTCAGACATATATATACAAGTTACCCACATTTGTGCATTACTTAACAGTGCAGATAAGACAGGGCTTGTTACCTTAGAATGGTAAATGATTTACTATGGTGATTGAACAATTGATGCTGCATGTAGAAGCCCTCGTTTTTGCCAGCGATAAACCGCTGACGCAAACAGAGCTGACCGACCTGGTAAAAAATGCCCTGGAGAGCGACGAACTGGTACCTGCGCAAATCAGTGCCAGCATCGAAGCCATCAAGGAAAAATACGACTCGGAATTCTTTCCTTTCGAACTTAAAGAGATCGGGGGCGGATACCAGTTTCTGACCAAAAAGGATTACCACCCTACCATATTGCAATTGAACGGGGATAAGTTTATCAAAAAACTGTCTACCGCCGCGCTGGAAACCCTGGCTATTATTGCCTATCGCCAGCCCATTACCAAACCGGAGATTGAATACATCCGTGGGGTAAGCTGCGACTACTCGGTGCAGAAACTGCTCGAGAAAGACCTGATTATGATCTCGGGCCGTAATGAGGAAATGGTGGGTAAACCGCTGACCTACACAGTGTCTAAATCGTTTATGGACTATTTTGGTCTTAACTCGATGGATGAGCTGCCTAAACTCCGCGAAGTGTTTCCCGACGATATTGTAATGCCTACTGATGCTATGGAAGCCATACCCGAAGATCCGGGAAGGCTGCTGGTAACCGAAGATGGCGAGCTGCTCGAGGCAATGGACGAACTACCCTCCGAAGAGCAGGGCGATACCCCGCCGGAACCCGAAGCATAAAATACCTTACAAGCTGTACCTTCAAAACGTACAGCTTTTTTTTAGCCGAGGTTGAATTTCTATTTATTATTACCTATTTTCATACACAAATTCTTTTGCGCATGAGCCGTTGGTTTTTACCCTCTTTATCTTTAGCCCTGTTTTCCCTGACCTTAACATCCTGCGAAGACAAGTTCAGCAAAGATGATCCATTGCCAGATACGTCTGTTCCCACTGTATATATCGGAAACAACAATCAGAAGCTTTATGCTTTTGAAGCAGAAACCGGTAAGAAAAAGTGGGAGTTCCAAACCAATTCAGACCTGTATGGCGTTCCTGCTATCCGTAATGGTAAAATCTACATTCCGGCCGCCAACGGCAGGATCTATAAAGTAGACGAAAAAACAGGAAAAGAAGACAACAGCATCTTGCTGCCTTCTGCCCTATACTCTTCTATTGCCATTGACAAGGAATTTATGACCGTAGGTTGCGAAGACAATAATGTTTACTGCTACGATCTTAATGCCGATACCCTGGAATGGAAGTATGCTACCGGCGCTGGTGTAACCTCCTCTCCTACCTTTAACAACGACCGTGTGTTTGTAGGTGGCAAAGATGGTAAGGTGTACTGCCTCGATAAATTCTCCGGCACTAAGATCTGGGATTACCAGACAGCCGGCCCTGTGCGCTCTTCTCCTGCTGTATCGGGCAACCACGTTTATGTGGGCAACGATGCCGGCCAGATTTTAAGCATCAACAAATTTACCGGCGCGCAGGAATGGGCATACCAAACCGGCAATGCAGTATACGCTTCGCCACTGGCTTATTACGGAATGGTAATTGCCGGCAGCACCGATCAGAAAATTTATGCTATTGATACCATCTCCGGCAATCCAAGATGGATTTATGCGACCAACGAGAGAGTCGAAAGCTCTATGTTTGGCAGCAAGGAACTGGGTTATGTAGGCAGCTACGACTTTGGCATGTATGCCATTAACCTGGCCGATGGCGCACTGAAATGGAAAATTCCGCAAAGCAGCATTATCAAATCATCTCCGGCAGTGTGGAACAACCTGGTATTCTTTGGCGGTTACGATAAATTCCTTTACTGTGTAGATGCTACCAATGGTAATATTAAATGGAAAGCCAACCTGAATGGTGTAATAGAAACTTCGCCTGTTGTTAACGCAGTTACCGAAGTGGTGTACCCTTCTGTAAGCGGTATGAGCAAGTACTAGACGAAAACACATAAATTATAGCAAAAGCCCCCGCAGATACTGCGGGGGCTTTTTTATGCACTCGGTTTATTCGATTATTTTCTTCCGCCGCCACCGCCGGTAGACATGGCGCGGTAGTTCATAATATCGCGGTCGAACAGGTAGAGACCACTGCGGTCTTCGCCTATCATTTCCAGTTTATCGTTCAGGATGCGGGCCAGGCGCTCTTCTTCCATTTGCTCGGTTACATACCATTGCAGGAAGTTGTAGGTGGCATAATCCTTCTCGCGCAAGGCAAGATCTACCAGGTCGTTAATGCTTTCCGACACTTTAAGCTCATGGTTTAAAAACTCTTCGAACGCGTGCTTCAGCGAAGGGAAGGTTACCATTGGCTGGTCGAGGGTAGAGATTACCGCAAAGCCACCCCGCTCGTTAATAAAACGGATAAGCTTAAGCATGTGCACCCTTTCTTCTTCAGATTGCTTATAGAAGAATTCGGTTACGCCCTCGAGACCGGGCTGTATTTCGGCCCAGGAGGCCATGGCCAGGTATGCCTGAGAAGATTGTGCTTCCAGCGCAACCTGTGTATTTAGTGCATCTTTTACAGAATTAGACAACATAGGGTTGAGATTTTAATAAGTAAACAATTGAAGCCATACCCGCTATAACTCCCTTTATATGAAATTTACGAAAAAGCCCTGAAAAGAAACCATACCGTGCATAAAAAAACGGAGCCCTTTTTACAGGAACTCCGTTTTTCTGATGCAGTTGAAACGCTTATGGATTCAGCGCTTTGTATTTTTCTTTTACCGCGTCGAGGTGTTTTACAAACATTGCTACGTTGGGGTCGTAAGGATATCCTTTTTCTGCCAGCAGGTTGTCGTTTTCATAAATAAAGAAGTAAAACGGCTGGGTATTGGAGTTAAACCTGGTGGCCTGGTAATCCTCGTTTTTATCGCCCAGGGTCTCTACTCTGGAACCGAGTATTTTAGAATCGTACCGCTCAGCCTCAGGCAGTTTTTCGCCATCGTAATCGCAGTACAGCGATACTACTACAAAATCGTTGAGCAGGCGCTTCATCACTTCTCCATCAGACCAAACCTGCGACTCCATTTTACGGCAGTTTACACAGTTGATACCGGTAAAGTCGAGCATGAGCGGCTTCTTCAGTTTTTTGGCAGCGGCTTTGGCCTCTTCCAGGTCAAAGAAGGTAATCATACCATTCTTTTTAACCAGTTCGGGCTCGTATAATTTCAGTTTATCTACATACTTCACCGGCATTACGTTGTTGGCTGCCAGCAAACCTGCAATGCTGTTGGGGTCTGCAGCGGCAGCATGCGCGCCACCACCGTTGCCAGACGATGATCCGCCACCGGCTACCCAATCCTGCGTACCCATTTGCGGTAAAAGTGCGCTCATACCTTTGAGCGGGGCACCACACAAACCAGGCACCAGGTATACCATAAAGGCAAACGCGGCTATGGCAAATGACAAACGGGTAGTAGTGAGGTAAGATTGTTCAAAGTGGTTTTTAGGCAGTTCGCTATCGTGCGAGAACTTGATTTTTCCAATCAGGTACAGACCTAACAGGAACGACAGTACGATCCAGATGCCGATAAAGATCTCACGATCCAGCAAGCGCCAGCCCATAGACAGATCGGCATTGCTCAGGAACTTCATGGCCAGACCCAGTTCAATAAAGCCCAGGGTTACTTTTACACTGTTTAACCAGCCACCGCTTTTGCCCAGCTTGTTCAAAATACTTGGAAAGATGGCAAACAGGGAGAATGGCAGCGCCAGACCCAGTGAGAAGCCAAACATACCTACCGCAGGGCCCGCTATACCGCCTTTACTGGCCAGTACCAGCAATGGGCCTACAATAGGACCGGTGCAGGAGAAAGACACAATAACCAGCGTAAGCGCCATAAAGAAGATACCGCCAAATGAGTTGGTATTGGCTTTGGAATCTGTTTTATTGGTCCAGCTGCTGGGCAGGGTAATTTCAAATGCACCCAGGAAAGACACCCCAAACACTACGAAAATAACGAAGAAGAACAGGTTGGCTATCCAGTTGGTAGACAGGTTGTTCAGCGCGTTGGTTCCGAAAATAAGGGTTATAGCAATACCTAAAATGGTAAAGATGCCGATGATAGACAAGGAGTACAGCACCGCATTTTTAATACCCTGCTGACGGTTTTGGCTGCGCTTGGTAAAGAAGCTCACCGTAATAGGGATCATAGAGAAAATGCAAGGCGTAAGCACTGCCAGCAGGCCACCACCCAATGCAAAGAAAAACAACATCCAGGCCGAGTGTTTCTCGGCTTTGGCTGCAGCTTTGGAATTTTCGTTTTTGTCTACCGCGGGCGTAGTAGCTTCGGTAGCAGAAGTTGGTGCTGCAGGAGCAACCACCGTAGTATCGTGTGTGGCAGTATCGGTTACCGCACCGGCAGCAGCGGCCAGGGCAGCAGAGTCGCCACCGGCTATGCCATCAATAGTAACAGAGAATGATTTTTTTTGGGGAGGCAGGCAACCATGATCGTCGCACACCTGGTATTCTACCACACCGGTAAGGGTGGTATTGGCTTTGGCCGTAATTTTTTGGGTATAGGTTACATTGTTTTTGAAGTAATGCACCACGCCTACCCCATCAATGTCTTCATCTTCCAGTTTTCCGCTTTCCTTAACCTTTCCATCGAGCTTTACAGCAGCGTTTTTTCCAAAACTAAATACCGGGGGCAATAATGTTCCGTCTCCACCCGGGTTAAAAGAATAGATATGCCAATGCTGATTCAGCTTCAGTTTAATAATAACGTTAAAGGTATTATCGCCGGTCTTTTGCGCTTCGAAAGTCCAATGCGTAGGATCTTTTGTGATCTGCGCTCCTGCGTGCACAATACCCATCAGGAGCATCAGCAAGCCTGCTATGATTTTTTTCATACTCGGAAACAGGTTAAATCCAGATTTTTTAAGGTTTAAAATTTAAGGTCAAAGGTTTGCGACCGTGGCGGAAGACACATCTGGTCGTTGCAAAGCTGGTATTCGATCTCACCTTTTACAGTGGTGGCTTTGGTTTTTATTTTCTGGGAAAAGGAAGCCTCGTGCTCAAAATAATACACCTGCTGCTTGCCTTCTTCCAGGAACTCCAGTTTCATGGATTGCCTGGTTCCGGTTTCTGCGGGCTTGCCCATTACAGCGGTTCCCTTTTCAAATTCAAAAGAAGGGGCTATCAAAGTACCATCACCTCCCGGCTCAAGGCTCCATACATGCCAGTTGCCATCCAGTTTTACCGATGCGGTTATTTCCACTTCGGTAGCGCTGATGCGTTTGGCAGCAAAGGTCCAGTGCGAGGGGTCTTTAACCATCTGCGCATGAGCAGTGCATGCAAACAAGCAGGCTATACTCAATAGCCCGGATACCAGGAGGTGCTTCATACTCTATATAAATTAGTTCGCGTTCTTGATCAGGCTTTCCAGGATCAGTTTACCGTCGGTATTACCCAAAATCGATGAACAGGCCCTTTCCGGGTGCGGCATCATACCAAATACGTTGCGGCCTGCGTTGCAGATACCGGCAATGCCGTTGGTAGTACCGTTGGGGTTATGCGTATCCAGCACATTACCATTCTCATCGCAATAGCGGAAAATCACCTGGTTGTTGGCTTCCAGTTGCTCGATTACTTCCGGGGCAGCATAAAAACGTCCTTCGCCGTGGGCTACAGGAATTTTGAGGGCTTTGCCGGTAACATCTTTAGAAATAGGGGCCACAGCGTTGTCGCTGGTGATGTGTACGTTTTTGCAAATGAATTTCTGAGATTCGTTAATCAACAGAGCGCCGGGCAGCAGGTGCGATTCGCAAAGGATCTGAAACCCGTTGCACACACCCAATACTTTTCCGCCTTTGTTGGCAAACTCGATCACAGATTCCATAATGGGACTGAAGCGAGCTACCGCACCGCAGCGCAGATAATCGCCATACGAGAATCCACCGGGCAGAACAATGCAGTCATCGGTAGTAAACATACTCAGGTCACTGTCTTTGTGCCAAAGTACAACTACCTCACGCTGAAGGTCTTCTCTCAATGCATTGATCATGTCCTGGTCGCAATTAGAACCGGGAAAAATTACAACTCCGAATTTCATATAACAGTTTTCTATAACAGGTATTGGATGGCCAGAATGCATCCGATTATGATAAAGTAGGTAAAATTAGAAATTTTCTTCTTCTTCTCGTGATTAAAGGCAAATACAGCTATCAAAGAAGTGGCTGGTAATAACACAAGGTAATTGGTAAAGAAACCATTCTTAATGATGAAAACCTCCAATACAGAAAATATTAAGTAAACATTAACGACCAGCCAGTTCTTGCGCACCTGTATCAGCATCTTTAAAAAACCTTTGCGCAGGCGGAAAGAGCCTAAGGCCAGCAGGAGCACAAAAAGCCCCAGTCCTACCCATACTTCGGGCAGCGGCAGATGTTTGGGATAAGTAAGGCTGAAGGAAAACAGGCGGGGAAACAGCGCTATACGGTCGGTAATAAACAACCATGCCGCCAGAAAATAATAGGGCGATAGTCCACCCATGAGCGCGGCCGCATACTCGGCCAGTACAAACGGACGGGTAATGGCTATGGCAGCCACCAGCAGGCCAAAAAGCAGCAAGGCCGGCGGGCAAATGAGCGCACCCAATCCCAGCAGCAACCCGGTATAGTACACATGCCTGCGGGGCGATGGCGAGCTGTTAAGCGTCATCATACCGGCAAATGAGGCTATAACCAGGAAATTGGCTACCATAATATCCGAAAACACGTCGGCCCCCTGGATAAGGGTAGAGCATACAATGTAGCTCATGGCCGGCAGGTAGGTATTGCGGGTAAACAGCCTGGCCTGGTTGGCTATGCGGTTGAGCACCAGCGATTGTACCAGCAGGCATATAATGGCCAGAAAGTTAAAAGCCATTGCGCCAAAACCCATATTGCCGGAGAGCCAGTTGACCAGCAACTGAAACACATAGCTGCCGCTAAAGTTCTGGTACGGCACCCTTTGACCGGTGAGCAGGTAGAACTTAAGCAGGAAGGTTAACAGAAAAAGCTGGATAAGCCCAACCGGGTTGATGGTTTTGAATGCCTGTGGATACATGCCGCAAGATTAAAAATCTACTTTCGCAAAACAAAGTTTTCCTTTATAAATACAGGGCACCAGCATTTGCCGGGCCGAAATCTGCTTGCCATACCGGGGCAGCCAGTCGTAATACCGGGTATAATCGCGATCGAGCTGGTTGGTAATCATTTTCCCTATAGGGTTCACAGACACCACTTTAAGACTGGTAGAGGCCGATTCCATGTTGTTGAAAATAAATTTAATGGCATCGCCGGTGTTGAGCATGCCGTATCCGGAAAAAGCACCGTCATCTTCCAGGGTAGTTTGGTCTTTGCGTACAAAATCGCTCCATTTACGCTCCCCATCTGCCGTGCAGGACAGCAACAATACATCGCTGTAGTTAAACTCGCGCAGCAACCGGTTGTAATTGGGGTTGTAATAGTAAGGGTACATGCCCATGCCCGAAGCATACATTTGCCGGGTAGAGGTATAGTACTTTTCCGCAGCCATCAGAAAACCTTCGTCTTTGGTTATCACCAGCTCCCGAAAAACATAGTCGTTAAAAGCACGTTTTTTGTTGCCGCCTGCGCCATCTTTCAACACTTCATCAAAAGGCATAAAAGCGGTTTTCTGCCAGGTTTCAGAGCCTGGCAATGCAATGCCGTAATACAAGCCATCGATATTGCCTTTGGATGTACTGCTGCAAAAGCCAGCTACATAAGCCTTGCCGGTATGCGGGTTGTAGCGCAGCATAGCATCGCCCATATAGCGCCCTTCGAGATTGGCTGCCAGGGTAGAGAATCTGGTGCCGCCCAGTGGGCATATGAGCAGGTTCATATTGGCAGAAAGCTGGTCTTCCATACCGCTGCCCTGCAAGCCTATCCACTGCCCATCGTTGGTGAGGTAAATGCTTTTTACCAACCCATCGGAGGGCAGCGCCTGCTCGTTGGTAGATATGGTTTGCAACTTACGGTCCAGTGCGGTCCAGCGCAGCACCGAGCCTCCGTTTCTACGATCCTGCAGGTACACCACTACCCGTTGCTTATCGGGCGAGGCTACCATGCGAAACCGGTCGTTGCGGGTTATGGTAGAATCTATAACAGTGGGCCCTGCCATTAGCCTGGCCTGATCGTCGAGCAGTGCGCCGTAAATAATCATTTCGCCACGGCGTTGCAGCTGGTAAAACACCAGCATGGTTTTGCCATCGGAAACGAAACTGATATTGTTCGATTTTTCGGGAATAAAGTCCAGTACAATGGTAGCCAGCCGCTGCATATTGTCGTTCATGGCATCTACCACATTCAGATCCTTGTCTTTGCGAAATACGAATAGCTTATCGCCCAGCTTGCCCGGCACATCAAACTCAGAAGCCCTGAAATCGAAGGTTACCGGTTCCGAAAACTGCACCCGCTGGGCATTCAGCGCCCCTGCGCAAACCACAAATCCTACTGCCAGCCCAATTATTTTGATTAATTTTAACATGTACGGGATATATATTCTGATTGACGCAACTAATTCACTGTCTATTTGTTAACTAAAGTTATGGAAACTGTCGGAATATTTGGAGGCAGCGGTTTTACAGGATCGGCTTTAACCAGGTTATTGCAGGAATCGGGTTACCGGGTGGTTGTCTTTAGCCGTAAGCCGCATGTTTCGCCAGATTCTTCTCTGCTGTACAGCACCTGGAATCCGCAGGCCAAACAGATTGACGCTAAAGCTTTTGCATCGCTCAATCATGTGATAAACCTTAGCGGCGCCGGTATTGCAGACAAGCGCTGGACAGCAGCCCGTAAAAAAGAAATACTGCAAAGCCGTACCGAAAGCACGGGTTTCCTGGCGCAATGCATTAAAGACATTCCCAACCGCATACATACTCATATCAACGCCTCAGCAGTAGGTTACTATGGCGCCGACCCCAACCGTTATTTTACCGAGCTCAACCCGGCCAGCAACGATTTTTTGGGCAAGACCTGCCGCGCCTGGGAAGACAGCGCCCGGCCTATAGAATCAAAAACCCGTTTGGTTATTTTCCGGTTTGGTATAGTGCTGGGTAGAGCCGGCGGTATGCTTAAGGCTTTTGAACCTGCTTTTGCGGCACATATGGCTCCCGTATTGGGCAGCGGCAGGCAATGGATAAGCTGGATTCATTTGAGTGACCTGTGCAGGCTGCTGCTGTATGCCATTCAGCAACCTACGGTAAAAGGCACTTACAATGCGGTAGCGCCCCAACCCTCGCGGCAAAAATCGCTGATACGCCATGTGGCCGCTGCGGCCAAAGGCTGGTTTATTCCTGCACCGGCACCCGCATTTGTACTTAAAGCCGCACTGGGCGAAATGAGTATAGAATTGTTGAAAAGCTGCCGGGTAAGCGCCGAAAAAATACAGGATGCAGGATTCATTTTTTCCTTTCCCGACATTACTACAGCAGCGGCAGATTTATACCGCTAAGCCATTGACCACATCGCGCAGGGCTTGTGCTTTTAACAGGCTTTCCTGCAGTTCCCCTTCCGGATCGCTGTCGAAGGTAATAGCCCCGCCCGTCTGGAAAGAAAGCACCTGCTGCTGGCTGTCGTATTGCAGGCTGCGGATCACCACATTAAAATCAAAATCGCCCGCTGGGGTAATGTAGCCCACGCTGCCGGAGTATAACCCGCGGCGGCTGGCTTCGTACGTTTCTACCAGTTCCATTACCCTTCTTTTGGGCGCGCCGGTCATAGAGCCCATCGGAAAAGCGTGCTGCAGTAAACCCGACCAATGCGCCTCTGTACGCAGGGTTGCTTTTATGGTAGAGATCATCTGGTGCACCTGCGGAAAAGAATAAATACCAAACAGCTCCGTTACCTGCACCGATCCTGGCACGGCGTGTATGGCCAGATCATTGCGCATAAGGTCTACAATCATCACATTCTCTGCCCGGTCTTTTTCGGAATGGAAGAGTTGTGTTTTCAATTGCAGATCGGTTTGGGGATTGGCATCGCGGCGAATGGTGCCTTTGATGGGCTGCGCTATTACCTCATCGCCATTCTTCTGCATAAAACGCTCAGGGCTGGCACTTACCAGGTACCTGTCCTCATACCTGTACAAGGCAGAGAAAGGCGCAGGAGAGCGCGCTGTAAGCCCGTCATAAGCCACATACGGATCTATCGCCGTTTGCGACCACCAGCCTTCGCGACAAAAATTAATTTCGTAACAATCACCGTCTTTGATGTGCTGCTGCAGCGCCCTTACTTTTTGCAGGTAGTCTGCTTCTGAGAATCGGAAGGAAAAAGGGCCAATACTGGCGGGCACTGCCGCGGCTACCGTTTCCGGCTCCTGCATAATAGCCTGCCAAATATCCTGCGGGTGGCCATGCAGTACGCCTATTTGCAGTACGCCATTATTGGCCAGCAACAATATTTCGGGTTCAAAAAAATGGAGATCGCTAAAACCTATGGTATCGGGATGGGCCGAGTGCAGCGCGGTATCGCTGTTTTTAAGATCGTAGGCTAGGTGGCCCAGCAACCAGCCGCCGCAGGAGCTATGCAATGCGGCCAGGTCTTCAAACGGCTTATCGGTTGCAGATGCAACCACATGCTGGTGCGCACCGGCACCGGCTATCCAATCGTAGCGGTGGTACGCATCGGGATAGCCGCAGCCATCGAGTAAACAAAAAATGTTGAACCGGCGTAGCCAATTCAACATTTTTTGTTTAAAAACTACTGAGTCTGGTAAATCAAAAGACTCAAATGTTCTTGTATTACGTAACATTAAAAATCGTCGTCGTCGTCAAAATCATCAAAAGAATCGTTGAAAAGATCCATGTCTTTGAAGTCGTCATCTCCAGAGAAGTCGTCATCATCAGATTTTTTGCCGGTGCTCTTTTTGGTTTTAGAGGCTGGCATATCAAACTCTTCAAATTCCTTGTCGAACTCATCGTCCTTTCCGAAATCGTCGTCGTCTGCATCTTCCGCGTCATCCTCATCGTCATCGTCCTCATCGTCGTCATCTTTACGGGATTTCGCTTTCGGAGTGGCTTTGGCAGCCGTAGGCTTCGCAGCTTTCGGTGTATCCTCGTCCTCCTCTTCGTCGTCTTCGTCTTCTACTTCTTTTTTCTTAGGCTTGGGCTCAGCCTTTTTCGCAGCAGCCTTGGTGGCTTTTGGCGCTGTTTTCTTTTCAGATGCTCCTTTTTTACCAGAATTCGCAGTCATAACAATCACTTTTCTTTGTGATGTAAATTTTTAAATGTTTTCCGAATTAGACAAATTTTTTTCTTCAGTATTTCTTCAGTAATTTTTCTCCACTTCCATACCACTAAACCCTGCGTCAAATACGGGTAAGCAACTGATTACGGCCTACTCCGTTACTGATATATCTGATGTTAACTTTCAATGTTTCTTCCAGAAAGCTAATGTAAGTATTAAAGGTGTCTGGCAGTTCATTTATTTCTGTACAATCGCTAATTTTTTTATCCCAGCCTTTAAATGTCTTGTACATAGGCTCTACATTGGCAGTGCACAGGTCATAAGGTATCTGGTCGGTTTCCTTTCCGTCTACTTTATACATATCGCACACCTCAATAGCGTCAAAACCATCCATTACGTCGGCTTTGGTGAGGCATAGCTGCGTTACGCCATTGAGCATACAAGCGTAATTCAATGCTACCAGATCAATCCATCCGCAACGGCGCGGACGACCGGTGGTGGCACCAAATTCGTTGCCCAATTTACGCAATTTTTCTCCGGTTTCATCCAGCAATTCGGTAGGGAAAGGACCGCCGCCCACACGGGTGCAATACGCTTTGCTGATACCGATTACTTCTTTAATATGATGCGGAGCAATACCCAAACCGGTACATACGCCGGCGGTGATGGTGTTGGAAGAGGTTACGAACGGATAAGTACCAAAATCCACATCCAGCATACTGCCCTGCGCGCCCTCGGCCAGGATCTTCTTGCCCTGACGCAGTTGCTCGTTGATCCAGTATTCACCGCTGATGATGTTCATGGTTTTCAGGAACTCAATATTGGTAAAGAACTCCTGCTCCCACTCGCTGATGTCTTCGGTAAACTGGTACATATCCAGCAGTTGGGCATGCTTGGCTTTAATTTTTTCGTAGCGGGTCATGAAATCGGCTTCCAGGATATCGCCTACACGCAACGCGTTGCGGCCGGTTTTGTCCATGTAAGCGGGCCCGATACCTTTGAGGGTAGAACCAATCTTTTCATTGCCTTTAGCCATTTCCGAAGCCTTGTCCAGCGCGCGGTGCGTAGGCAGGATCAGGTGTACCTTGTTGCTGATGAGCAAACGCTCGCTCAGGTTAATACCTGCAGCAGTAATTTTATCACATTCTTTCTTGAATGTTACAGGATCGAGTACTACGCCATTGCCGATAAGGTTCAGACAATGATCGTGGAAAATACCGGAGGGGATGGTGTGCAATACTGTTTTCTCACCATTGATATACAGGGTATGGCCCGCGTTGGGACCGCCCTGGAACCGGGCAATAATGTCGTACTGACCAGCAAGATAGTCTACTATCTTACCTTTTCCTTCATCTCCCCACTGCAATCCTAATAAAACATCAACCATGATTATGCAAAAATTTAAATTGGATTTTTGGCGCCGTAAATTTAAATACCAAAACAAAAAAGCACGGGATTTTTTATTTCCCGTGCATACTTAGCTTATGCTGCGCAAAAGTACTATTTAATCATTACCAAAAAACAATCGGTACACATTATTTCATTCGCTTACCGTTACAGGCTTCAAATGAATGGCTGGTGAAAAAGCGGGGCTTGGACAGGCTCAGCCACCTTCATCGCTTCTAATTACTGAGCTTCGACAACTTCGACAGAGCCTGTCCCGCCTATGCGGGGCTCTATTACCGAAGCTCAGCCGACTTCATCGCTTGAACCTGGCAGGGCTTCGACAAGCTCAGCCGCCGCCTACCCTCGCGCCGGGCCAATCAGCGATCGGCAAATCAGAAATCAGCAAATCCGCGTTATCCCTTTTGGTCCAGATCAAGGCGGGTTACCTTGTGAATGCCGCTCAGCGCGCCCAGTTTGTCGCACAATTCGTTCAGTTCTTCTTTATCGTGTACAAAAACCTGTATCACTCCTTCAAATACCCCATCGGTAGAATCTATAGATATGGAGCGCATATTGATCTTCATATCGGCAGAAATAACGTTGGTAATCTTCTGAATTACGCCCACATCGTCCAGTCCGGTGAGTTTTACACCGGTGAGGAACGAGATTTCTTTGTTTTTTACCCATTTGGTCTTTACAATGCGGTGGCCGTAGTTGGCCATAAGCTGGGCCGCATTGGGACAGTTGGTACGGTGTATCTTAATGCCTTCGCCTGTGGTTACAAAGCCAAACACATCATCGCCGGGAATAGGCTGGCAGCAGTTGGCCAGTTTGTACTGGATCTTATCGGCGCTTTCGCCAAAAATGATCAGTTCCGCGCCTTTGGCAGGCATACGCACCAGCTCTTCTTCCGAAGCCACTTTAATATCCGGAAGTTTTACTTCCTTCATCGACTCCAGCTTATCACCTACTACCTTAAACTCTTTGAGTTCTTTAATATCGATCGATCTCACCGCCAGGGCATAATACAGATCGAGCGGCGATGGCAGCTTAAAGTACGATACCAGCTCGTTAATGTTGTGCGGCGAGGCCGGCACGCCCATGTTAGACAGCTTTTTCTCCAGCAGCACTTTACCATCTTCGCCAATCTTGCGTTTTTCCTCCCGCAGGTAATATTTAATGCGGCTCTTGGCCTTACCGGTAATTACAAAATTGAGCCAGTCTTCGTGCGGCTTTTGCTTGCTGGAGGTAATAATCTCTACCTGGTCGCCATTCTTAAGCGGGTGGCTGATGGGCACCAGTTTGTAGTTCACCTTAGCCCCAATACACCGGGCACCCAGCTCGGAGTGAATATCGAAGGCAAAGTCAATGGCCGTGGCGCCTACCGGCAAAATGCGCAGGTCGCCTTTGGGGGTGTATACATAAATCTCTTCGGTAAACAGATCGAGTTTAACATCGGAGATCAGATCGAGTGTAGTGGTATCGGGGTTGTTGAGCAACTCACGAATGTGCTGCAGCCAGGCTTCGAGCTTGGAGTCGGATTGCCCGCCGCCCTCTTTGTATTTCCAGTGGGCAGCCAAACCTTTTTCTGCAATTTCATCCATCCGCCGGGTGCGGATCTGCACTTCTACCCATTTACCGCCGGGGCCCATCACTGTGGTGTGCAGCGCTTCATAGCCATTACCCTTGGGGGTGCTTATCCAGTCGCGCAGGCGGTCGGGGTTGGGCTTGTACAAGTCGGTTACCACCGAATAAATTTTCCAGCAGTCTTCTTTCTCATGCTCCGATTCGAGAATGATGCGAATGGCAAACAGGTCGTACACCTCATCGAAGGTTACGTGCTTGGTGCGCATCTTATGCAGAATGCTGGAGATGGCTTTGGGCCTGCCGTAGATCTTAAAGTCAATATCGAGGTGCGACAATTCTTCTTTAATAGGCTTAACAAACTCGTTGATGTAACGGGTGCGCTCCCTTTTGGTTTCCTGCAGGCGGTTGGTTATATCATCATAAATATCGGGCTCCAGGTATTTGAGGCAAATATCTTCCAGCTCCGATTTAATGGCATACAGACCCAGGCGGTGCGCCAGTGGTATATAGATGTAGGAGGTTTCGGAGCAAATGCGCAACTGTTTTTCGCGGCTCATAGAGTCGAGCGTGCGCAGGTTGTGCAGGCGGTCGGCTATTTTTATGAGGATAACCCTCGGATCTTCGGCCAGCGACAGCAGGATTTTTCTGAAATTCTCGGCCTGCTTGGTGGTACCATGCTGGTCTACAATATTGCTGATCTTGGTAAGCCCGTCGATAATACGGCTCACCTGCTGGCCAAACTCCTGGCTTATATCTTCGAGTGTAATCTCTGTATCTTCTACCGTATCGTGCAGCAGCGCGCATATGGCCGAGGTTACCCCCAGGCCTATCTCGTCTACCACAATCTGCGCTACCGCCAGCGGATGCAGGATGTATGGCTCGCCCGACTTGCGCCGCATATCGCGGTGCGCATCTACAGCCATCTCAAACGCGCGCCTCAGCAAAGGCTTGTCTCCGCGTTTCAGTCTATGTTTAAGGGAACGTAGTAAAGCTCTGTATTCTCTAAGGATCAGTTTCTTTTCTTCCTCTTCGTCCAGGTTATATTTTTCCAGCACTTCAACCATAAGTCGTTATTCGATTTTTCCGCAAGGCAGGCAAATGTATTTATTCACCTTAAAATATACGTCATTTTTACCGGATTATGAAACCCCGGCTTTGCATTAAAACAGATCGCAATGTAAGGATTTTACCCCTCAGAATGGCCATTTCAGGTACGGTTGCAACCCCCACCAATCCTGCACCAATCAATTGTTTATAAACAATTTACGCAGTACAAAAATAGTTCCTTTTCTGCCATCGCTAAAAAACATAGTAGAAATTTGGCTATTTGCCTAAAAACACTACCTTTGCAACCCTGCAAATGTAAACACCTTATTGGTGTTTTTTTATTGCGGTTACTTAAATGCGGGCGTGGCGAAATTGGTAGACGTACCAGACTTAGGATCTGGCGCCGCGAGGCATGGGGGTTCGAGTCCCTCCGCCCGCACTCAATTCATTCGTTTTTTTCCAATAAACAGAATTAGCAAAGATGGCTACTGTAACAAGAGAGAACATCGGTAATCTGCATGACAAGCTTACCGTTAAACTGAACAGAGAAGATTACATTCCTGGTTTTGAAAAAGCCCTGAAATCATACAGCAAAAACGCTAATATCCCAGGTTTCCGTAAAGGAATGGTACCTGCCGGTATGATCAAAAAAATGTACGGCGCCAGCATTTTTGTTGACGAAGTACTGCGTAATGCAGGAAGCGAACTGGATAAATATCTGCAGGAAAATAAACTGGAGATCTTTGCTCAGCCGCTGGGTATGGAAAGCGCTACCGAACAGAAACTCGATATGAACAACCCTGCCGATTTCGAATTTGCTTTCGAAGTAGGTCTGAAACCGGAGTTCAACATCGATCCGCTGAACGGCAACCACAAACTGGATAAATACAAAGTAACTGTTACCGATGCTATGATTGATGAAGAGATCGAAAAGATCGCCATCAAAGCGGGTAACATGACCCACCCCGATACTGTTACTTCTGAAGACAACGTGGTAAACGTGGTTTTCGAAGAAAGCGACGCTGCCGGTAACGTAGTTGAAGGTGGTATCCGTAAAGAAAACAGCCTGCTGGTAAAATACTTTACCAAAACCCTGCAAGACCAACTGATGGGTAAAAAAGCAGAAGATCATATCGTTTTCCAGGTAGGTACTTCATTTGACGAAAAACTGTTGCCTGCTATCATCCGCGATCTGGAAATGGATCCTCAGGATGCTGCTGCAAAAGAAAAATACTTCAAAATGAGCATCTCCCAGGTTGGTCTGATCGAAAGAGCTGCACTGGACGAGAAACTGTTTAACGATGTATATCCTAACCAGAACATTGCTACCGAGGCTGATTTCCGCAACAAACTGCGCGAAGAGATTGGTAACTACTGGGATATCCAAAGCAAAAACCGCCTGCACAACGAAATTTTCGAAACACTGGTGCACGAAACCAACATCGATCTGCCTATCGCGTTCCTGAAACGCTGGATGCAGAAAGGTGGTGAAAAAGAGAAAACTTTCGAAGAAGTAGAAGCAGAATTCAGTTCATTCGACCACCAGCTGCGCTGGACGCTGATCAGCGACAAACTGATTCGCGAAAACGGTATCGAAGTGAGCATGGACGAGCTGAAAGACTTTGCACGTCAGCAAATCATGGGTTACTACGGTGTTCAGAACGGCGACGACGCTGCCTGGCTGGCTCCTGTGGTAGAAAACATGATGAAAGATGAAAAATACCTGGATAACACTTACCGCCAGCTGATTACAGACAAACTGCTTACCTGGTGCGAAAGCAAATTCCAACTGAATGAGAAAGAAGTAGCGCTGGACGAGTTCGTTAGCTTGCCACAGTCTCATCACCACCATCACTAATCAATTACGATTGACTGATACGAACAGCCCCCGCAGCATTGTGGGGGCTGTTTCTTTATATACCTGCCTGCCGCAGCCCAGCTTCTGCATTTATGCCGGGCTAGTTTGCTTATTTCCAACGCTTTCATGTTGTTTTGTCACAACAATTACATAATTTGTCAGCTAATGGCCTCAGGTATAGTTTTGGCTAACCACTTTATAACTGCCTGAGCAGCATTAATTAAAATCTAAAACAGACGTAATATGAATAACAACGAGTTCCGCAAGTATGCCATCAAACACCACGGCATCAGCAGCCTGACTGTAGACAGCTTTACTTCACATATGAACCGCAACGTGACGAACCTCACGCCTTACATTATTGAAGAGCGCCCGTTGAACGTAGCCAGCATGGACGTATTCAGCCGTCTGATGATGGACCGTATCATTTTCCTGGGCGAGCCTATTAACGACTATGTAGCCAACATCGTACAGGCGCAGCTCCTGTTCCTGGAAAGCACCGATCGCAACCGCGATATCCAGATGTACCTGAACAGCCCTGGTGGCAGCGTATACGCCGGTCTGGGCATTTACGATACCATGCAGATTATTAACCCCGATGTAGCCACCATTTGTACCGGTATTGCCGCTTCTATGGCTGCCGTGCTGATGTGCGCCGGCTCCAAAGGCAAGCGTACCGCGCTTAAACACAGCCGTGTTATGATTCACCAGCCACTGGGCGGTGCCGAGGGTCAGGCCAGCGATATCGAAATCACTGCCCGCGAGATCGGAAAACTGAAAAAGGAACTGTACGAAATCATCGCCAGCCACTCCGGACAAAAATTCAGCAAGGTAGAAAAAGACAGTGACCGCGATTACTGGATGACTGCTTACGAAGCTAAAGATTATGGTATGGTAGACGAGGTGCTGGAGATTAATCCGCGCAAAGCCAACAAAGTAGATTAATACGCTAACAAGCTCATAAACAGGCCCACCCCGCAAAGTTTTTTATACTTTGCGGGGTGTTTTTTTAAACAGGAATAGGGAAAATTTTGTTATTATGCATCTGAATTTCAATTATTGTAGATGCGTAAAGTACTCAAGATTATAGGCTGGTTGGTTGGGATATTGCTCACACTGGTAATTATTCTTGTTTTACTGTTGCAAACCAATTTTGCTAAAGAATTTATCCGCAAAAAGGCGGTAGCCTTTCTCCAATCCAAACTCAAGACAGAGGTTCAGATAGCCCGCATCAATTATGCCCTGCCCAAAATGCTGTCGCTCGAAGGCGTTTTTGTGCGCGATGCGGCCGGCGACACCCTTATACAGGCCGGAAAGCTGAAAGTGGATATGAATATGCTGAAATTGATTAACAGCAAGGTAGAGGTGCAGCAAATTGTGCTCGAAGACATTTACGCCAACCTGTACCGCAACAAGCCCGATTCCAATTTCAACTACCAGTTCATAATAGACGCATTTGCGGGCAGCCCCGATACCTCCAAGCCAGAAGTAGCCAAAGCCCCTGCCGATACCACCGGTGGCCTCAGTTTTGCCCTGGATAAACTCCAGCTGCAACGCATACGCCTGCGCTACCACGATGTAAGCGGTGGTCTGCTTACCGATGTGCAGCTGCGCAACCTCGATGTAAGGGTAAACGCGCTCAACCCCATGCGCAACACCTACGATATTAAACAACTAACGGTAGAAGGCCTCACCTGCGCGCTGGTGGCCGATAGTGTATACCTGCCCACCGACACCACCACATCTGAATCCAGCCCGTTGCACCTTAAGGCTGGCAATATTGTGCTTAAAGACATTGATTTCAGCTATACCGACCGCCTGAGCAATATGCTTACCCAGGCAGTATTGGGTGAGCTATCTGTACAACCATCGGTGATTGACCTCGAAGGGCAGTACATAGCCATTAAAAAGCTGCTCTGCGCCAATAGCAATGTGGTGGTACGCATGGGCAAGTCCAATGGCCCGGTAGCAGAAAAACCTGCAACTGCGGACACCAGTGCTTCTTCCAACTGGCGCATTTTTGCCAACGAGCTGAATGTTACACAGGCCAATTTCGCTTTTGATGACGAGAGCAAACCCCGCATGCCCAAAGGACTGGACTATGCCCACATGAAGATCAGCGACTGCAACCTGCTGGTAAACGATACCTACTACGCCACTGATACTATTTTCGGAAGCCTCAAAAACCTGTCGGTAAAAGAGCAGAGCGGCCTCAACCTGGAAACCATGCGCACCGATTTTCTGTACCACAGCAAAGGAGCGGTATTGCGCAATTTCTACGCCCGCACACCGCAAACCATTATCCAGGATCAGATGATGGTAAGCTATCCTTCTTTACAGGCCATTGGCAATAATCCGGGGCTTATACAGGTAAACCTGAACCTCGTAAAAAGCCAGGTGGGTGTTAAAGACATCCTGCTGTTTGCACCCGATCTCGCCAAGCAAGATATGTTTGCCAAAAACCCCAATGGTATTTTCCAGTTCGAGACTATAGCCTCCGGCACATTGGGCCAGCTCGATATCCGCAAGTTGTACCTCAAAGGCTTAAAACAAACCGAGCTGTTTATGTCGGGCCAGCTTCGTGGGCTGCCCAATGAAGATAAGCTGGAATACCGGCTTATGATACCGCAATTTCGCAGCGGCAACGAGGACCTGAGCCTGTTTATACCCAAAGAACAGCAAGCCAGTTTCCGCCTGCCGGCCAGCTTTAAACTGAGCGGCATCATTGCAGGCACCACCATGAGTTATGCCCCCAACCTCAAACTGGAAAGTACCGAGGGCAATGCCACCATTAACGGCCGTATGAGCCTGGTGCCCAAAGGCCGCGAATCTTACGATCTTACCCTGCGCACCTTGAATCTCAATATTGGCCGCATACTGCGTCAGGATTCGCTGATGGGTAGTGTTACCGGGCTCATTAAAGTAAAAGGCACCGGGTTCGATCCTAAAACCATGAATGCCGCTATTGATGGGCAAATCGCTTCTGTACGGTTGCAGCAATACACCTACCACGGCCTGGATCTGAATGGAAAAATCCACAATGGCACTGCCGATCTTAAATTCGCTTCTACCGATAACAACGCGCGGTTTGCGCTCGATGCCACCGCCGGTTTTACAACCCAATACCCATCCATAGCCGGCACATTGAATATAGACAGTGTAGATCTCTACGCGCTCAAATACTACAGCGAGCCATTTAAAGTGAGAAGTAAAATAGCTTTTGAGGTAAAAGAACTAAACCCCGATTATCCCAAAGGCGCTATCATTCTCCGCACCACCGATATACTGCTCAATACCAGCAAATACTACATGGATAGTATGTATGTAATTGCAAAATCGTCGGAGACCGAAGGCCAGGACATTATACTCTCTGCCAACTCGGTATACACTACGCTAAAAGGGCATCTGCCGCTTACCAAAATCGGCGATGCGGCTATGGCACACATTCAAAAGCATTGGCTAAAAGACAAAGCGCCAAAATACATTCTACCCGACACTTACGATCTGGATATAAAAGCAGCCATCTGGCAAACGCCGCTGCTCGCTGCGGTAGTACCTGGCCTGTCTGTAAAAGATTCGCTGCTGCTTTCGGCCACGATGGACAATGCCAGTATGAACGTGCTGCTGGATGTACCCAGCGTAACCTTCTCCGGCACCAGCGTAAACAAAGCCAAACTCAACATTACCGAAACGCCCGAAGTGTTGCAGTATACGTTTGATGCAGATGCCATTGCGCAAGGCAACCTGCTGTTTCACCAACCTTCGCTAAACGGAACCTTACAGCAAAATACCGTTACGGCCAGCATGGGCTTAACCGACAGCATTGGCAAGCCTCAGTTTGCCCTTAACACCGCAGTAAAACTAACCGGCGATACATTGGGCATTACCCTTACCAATCCGTTAATGCTGCATTACGACGAGTGGACGGTAAACCCTGGCAACCAGGTACTGCTCTGGGATACCAACCTGATGGTAAAAAGCCTGGAAATAAGTCACCAGAGCCAATTGCTTAAAGTATACAGCGAGCCATACGCGCCCAACGCGCCACTGGTAGCCTCTATCCGCGATCTTGATGTGGGCAGGCTTATGTCGATGGTAAGCCAGGATACGCTGCTGCTCACCGGTATGCTCAATGCCGATGCCAAAGTAGCCAATTACAGAACCCAACCTAAGATACAGGCCAACCTTACTTTAAACAACCTGGCCGCCTATGGCGATACGCTGGGCAACCTAACCGCCGAGGTGCACAACCCTGACAACAACACCTACGCAGCGCAATTGGCCCTGGATGGCAATGGCAACAAACTGAATGTAAACGGCAACTATTACCTGGAGCCGGTAGAAAACAATAATTTCGATTTTCATGTGGTGCTGGGCAGCCTTAACATTAAGAGTTTTGAAGGACTCTCGGGTGGCAATATTGTGAATAGCAAAGGAAACATTACCGGCGATGTACTGGTAAAAGGCACCACATCGGCCCCAGTTATACGCGGCACCTTACAAACCAGCAACCTCACTACCACGCCCACTATGCTGGGTACACCGTTGAGCATGCCAGACGAGAAAATTCTCTTTACCCCCGATGGCATTGTGATGGATAATTTTGAGATTTACGACAGTCTTAAAAACAAAGGAACCATTAGTGGCAAAATTCTTACGCAAACCTACCGCGACTTTGACCTGGACCTGAAATTTGTGGCCAAAAACTGGCATGTTGTAGACGCACCTGCCGAAAGAAAAAGATTGTTTTACGGCCACCTCGTACTTTCGTCTAACCTGAAGATCAAAGGGCAAATGACCTCTCCGGATATAGACGGCAACCTGGCCATCGACAAAGGCACCGACCTTACGGTAGTGCTGCCAGAGAGCAACCCGGGTATTGAAGATCGCAAGGGTGTGGTAGAGTTTATAGACATGAGCGATACTACCCGCTATAAACTGTTGGTTGCCGCACCCACGGCCGATACCAATCGCATTAAAGTATCTGCCGGATCGGAAATCAATGTGAATGTAAACATCGATAAAGAAGCGATCCTGAGCATGATTATAGACCAGGCTTCGGGCGATTTTCTGCGGGTGCAGGGCGAGGCTGCGCTCAATACCAATATTACCGCGGGCGGCACGCTGGGGCTCACCGGTACTTACGAGATACAGGATGGCTCTTACCAGTTTAACTACAACATGGTAAAGCGCAAATTCAAAATACAGAAAGGCAGCACCCTCACCTTCTCCGGCAATCCGCTGGATGCAGAGGCTGCCATTACCGCTATTTATGAAGCCGATGCGCCACCTTACGACCTCGTACAAAACCAGGTAGATCCCAGTACGCTCAATTATTACAAACAACGCCTGCCGTTTGAAGTGCACCTCATCATGAAAGGGGTGATCATGAAACCCGATATCACTTTCGATATTGTGCTGCCAGAGGGTAAAAGATACCGCATGAACGGCGATGCGGTAACGGTAGTGCAAGGCAAACTGCGTGAGCTGCGCAACAATCCCTCCGACCTTAACAAACAGGTTTTTGCACTGCTTATCCTTAACCGCTTTATTTCCGAAACCCCCTTTACCTCCGGCGGCACAGATATGGCTTTTGCAGCCAAGCAAAGTGTAAGCCGTTTCTTATCGGAGCAGATGAACCAGGTGGCGGGCAGCCTCATAAAAGGATTTGATGTAAACTTCGACCTTGAAAGCCAGGAAGATTATACCACCGGATCGGCCCAGTCGCGGACGGATCTGAACGTAGAAGTCTCCAAACAACTGTTCAACGATAGACTTACCGTTACAGTTGGCAACAATTTTGATCTGGAAGGTACACCGGGCGGCAGCTCCGGCACTACCAATTCCATACCGGGCAACCTGGCCATCGACTACAAGCTCACCCCCGATGGCAGGTACATGGTGCGGGGCTACAGGCAGGGAGAGAATACCGGGGTGATAGACGGATTTGTGGTAGAAACCGGGGTGAACTTTATCATCACCTTTGATTACAACCGGTTCAGGGAATTATTCAAAAGACAGAAGAAAGAAAACAAGACTAACACCAAAAACAATCCATCTTGAGCCGAACCAAACTGAACATACTTTATGCGCTGGTTCCGCTTTCGATCTGGCTGGCGGGTTGCAGCAACACCCGTTACCTGAAAGGAAACCAGAAACTATATACCGGCAGCAGCGTAAAAATAACCGACCAGGAAGCCTCTAAAAGCGAGCGCAGTTCCCTTAAAAGCGAACTGGCATCTTCTATACGGCCCAAGCCCAACAGCAGTTTCCTGGGCATGCGCATTAAACTGTATGCCTACAACCTGGCGGGAGAGCCTAAAAGGAGCAAAGGCATGCGGTACAATCTTCGCAATAAATTTGGGCAGGCTCCGGTGCTAGACAGCGATTTTAGCATGGAGCATAATATCCAGGTAATGCAAAACATGCTCGAAAACAAAGGGTATTTCTACCCCATTGTAAAAGGCGACACTGTCGTGAAAGGTAAAAAGATGGAGGCCAGGTTTGATGTTAAAACCGGGCGGCAATACAAGATCCGCAATGTGACCTTTGTTACCGATACTTCGCAATTGAGCAAAAACGTAGCCGCTACCGCCGATAAAACCATGCTCAAAAAGGGCACTCCTTACAACCTCGATCTGATCAAGGGCGAAAGAGAAAGGATCGATAAAGCGCTTAAAGAAACAGGCTACTATTATTTCAAACCCGAATACCTGTATGCCCAGATAGACAGTACTGTGGGCGACTACGAAGTAGATATGTACGTTCGGGTTAAAAACAACGAAACACCAGACCAGGCATTTAAACAGTTTTCGATCAGGAATGTGTACATCTACCCTGGTTATTCCATAGACCGGTACAACAGCGATACCAGCAAACGGAAGGCCGAAAAATACGGAGGGTTTTACATTTCAGATCCCCGACACCGTTACAAACCGGTGATCTTTACCCAATCTATGCAGTTTGCCTCCGGCGACTTGTATAACCTTACCGATCACAACCTGGCGCTTAACCGCCTTATCAACATCGGTACTTTCAAATTTGTAAAAAACAGGTTTGAGCAGGTAAGCAGCGACCAAATGGATGTGTACTATTACCTTACACCCTACCCCCGCAAATCGCTGCGGTTGGAGATAGGTGCCAGCACCAAAAACGATAGCCGTGTAGGCAGCCAGATCACGGTAAGCTGGCGGCACCGCAATGCCTTCCGGGGAGCCGAGTTGCTTTCGCTCAAAGTAAATGGCGGTTTTGAAATGCAATACGGCGGCAATGTTACCTCACAGCCCAATATTTACCAACTGTCTACAGAAATTGGCATCACGTTTCCACGTTTTATTGTGCCGTTTATCAAGATCAAACCTTCGAGTTTGTTCCCGCCCAAAACAACTTTCGTAACCGGCTACGAGTTCCAGGTAAAACAGGGCCTGTACGACATACAATCTTTCAAGATTGGTATGGGCTATATCTGGAAAGAAGAGATTCGCAAAGAGCATAAATTTTACCCCATCAACATCAACTATGTACGCACCAACCAGATCGATAAAGACACGACCATCATCATCAACTACAACACGCTGGTGTTTAACGGGCTTATCATTGGCCCAACCTACGAATACACGTTTAACTCCAATGTAACCCATCCTAAAAGACCCAATTTTTACTTTAACGGGCTGGCCGATTTTTCGGGTAATCTGTTGGGTTTGATAATGGGCACGCGCATTACCGATACGCCTTTTGTGCCTAAACAGGTGCTGGGTACCGACTTTGCCCAATACGTAAAAGTGCAGCTCGATTTCAGATACTTTAAACCTATAACGCCCAAAACCAACTGGGCCAGCCGGGCACTGTTCGGTCTGGGCTTTCCCTACGGCAACTCTTACCGGCTGCCCAACGTAAAGCAGTATTTCAGCGGGGGCAACAGTAGTTTGCGGGGCTTTAGAAGCCGCACCGTAGGCCCGGGTACCTTTAATGCCCAGGAGCTGATGGACAAAGGCGATTATGTAGAGATCCTGGGCGATCTTAAGCTGGAGCTGAGTAGCGAGCTGCGTACCAAAGTGTACAAGTTCTTCCAGGTAGGGTTGTTTGTAGATGCTGGTAACGTGTGGAACTACAGGGCAGAATCTGCCTATCCCGGTGGTAAATTCTCGAAGGATTTTTACAAGCAACTGGCGGTAGATGCGGGTGTGGGTGTGCGACTCGATTTTTCTATCCTGCTGCTCCGCGGCGATTTTGCCATTCCTATACGCAAACCCTGGCTGGCCGATGGCGACCGTTGGGTATTTGACCAGATTGCCCTGGGCGATCCGCATTGGCGCAGCCAGAATATCATTTTTAACCTGGCTATCGGGTATCCGTTCTAGTGTGTGAACAAAGTGACTATAAACAATAATGCGCACGCAATACCCGCTTATAGTCACCCGGGTTATGCAACCAAGGGAGGTGTCCGCAATTTTTTAAGGTTTCAACCATAGCGGTCGGATAACGATCTAATACAAATGCTTTACTGGATTGGTAAATATCCTGGTCGCCGTATACTATGGTTATAGCATAACCTGGTTTTTCCTGTTTGGTTAAAATTGGATACTTAATAATCTCAGGCCTTGTTTTGTTAATAGGTGCCGATTTCAGGTTGTCAAAATCAACACCCAAATCATCCGAATTAACAAACCCGTCGTTATAGTTTTTCATTACCTGTTTAAAAAGATGCTTATACGCATTATCGCTGCCTAGCGCACCCAACATACTGTTCCATCCCATTTTTGTCCACTGCCAGGTTGTGCATTTAGATTTATTCAACTGCATTACTTCTTTTTCGGTCTGCTTCCATTGCGCACCAGTGCCCGAACCTGGGCAACACAAAAACAAACTCAACAGGTTCCCATAATTTTGGTTAGCATAAATCTGCGCATAGAGCCCGCCCCATGAGTGTCCCCAAAGATGAAATTGCTCCACCTCGTAATACTTAACCACGCTGTCTATATCGCTTAAATAAGATGCCATAGTGTAATGGCCCGATTTACACGGCGATTGTTGGGTACCCCGCTGGTGGAAACTGATGATTTGAAAACTATCTTTCAGAATATCCGCTATCTCTGTGAGATCGCTGGGAAAGCCAGGCCCACCATGCAACAGCACTATCGTCTCTTTACCCGCATTGGGATAAATCGTAGTATAAAGTTTGTCATCGCCGTTGCTAACGGTATGGTGATTGCTTCCAGGTAGTGTCATAGTTAAAATATTGGGGGTGTAGTAATTGCTTTTCTTCTTCTTTAAATTCAAGATTCCGCCTGTAGTAAACTGAATAAAAAATGAACCCATGTTGTCTGTAATAGCAGTAGGTTTAAAATCAACGCCGTTTTCCCAACGGGCATGAGGGTTAAACGTAAAATTGCACCCTGCTTTTAAACCATAAAACACGCCAGCCCGGTTACTTTTTGAGATGGAAAACGATGGCGTTAATCCAATGTTGTTAGCGGTATAGTACCGGGTTGCAAAAGTCGTTTTATTACTTACAATCGCTTTGTTATGCAAAAAACTGATTCCAACACCCGGCTCTATCTGAAACGATTCGCCCTGGTTAACTTTATACCCAATAAATACGGTTGAATTCCTGGCAGAATAATCAAGTTTGCTTTGTGCATTAGTGTTCCTGCCGTTAGAAAAGTAAAACTCGGTGCCTAATAAAAACCTCTTGATGCTAAAGGTAGATCCCGCCCCTAACGAGAATGAATAAATAGTAGGAGAAACACCAGTTTCGAGTCTAGAATTAAACGTATTAACCTGCGTTCCAAATGTGGCATACAACTTAAGATTCTGCTGTGCCGCTACGCTTGCGCTGTACAACGAAAAAAATACAGCAATCCATATAAAACCTTTTTGCTTCTTCATTCCAAATCCGGTTAGTGAGTTATACCGCGAAGCTCAGCTAATCGAATTCCAACACCGTTATCATTTGATAAAAAATATTATCGCTTACTCATTTCATTTCGCAAGCGACTAAAAGAAACGTTTGTAATACCTAAATAGGATGCAATGATATTGTGGGGTACCATGTTTTCGAGACCAGGATATTGTTTTCTCAATACCGCTAACCGCTCTTTTGCGCTATATGAACGGGACACTATTTCTGCATAAAAAATCCGCGACAGCTCTGTTTCTACAATACATTGACCAAACTGCCGGAACTCCGGGTTATTATAACGCAGATCATTAAGGTTTTTTACAGAAATCTCTGCAACCACAACGTCTGTCAAAGCCCGTAAACTAAATAAGCTCTTAGCATTATTCATTCTGGCAAAATGTGGGGTAATAACCGATTGGGGTAAATAGAATCCGGTGGTTACTGTATCCCCTTTATCGGATATATTATAGCGATCTAAAACCCCTGAAAGCAGAAAATACTCCATATCATTTTTCCTCCCTTCAGTAAAAACGTTCTTATTTCTGGAAATCTCTCTTATTGCAACCTTTTCCTTTAAAAGATTTTGAGCACCTGTAGAGAATATTCCAAAAGCACCTAATATCTCATCGAGTTTCTCCTGCATAATCGGCTGTTGAAGATTTGGGTTCAGACAGAGGTTTAGAGGCCTGTTTTGTCCGGGGCAGCAAAGTTAAAGCAAATGCAACTCCCTAAGGCTCATTAATGCCATGGCATATTGTCCGCCATTAAAAATGGCATAAATTAAGGGGTTAACAGTGTTTAACCCACAACCAATTTCCTCGCCACTAAAAAGAGTGGTATCTTTGCACCTCGTAATTTTTTATATACATGTCAGAAAAGAAACAACCCCGCTGCTCCTTCTGCCTGCGTCCGAAATCGGAAGTGCAGATGCTGATTGCCGGCGCCGAAGGCCACATTTGCGAAAATTGTGTGGAGCAGGCCATGGTAATGCTGGAGCAGGAACTGGATATGAACGATACAGAGGCTGCTACCGACTTTGGCAACGGAAAGCTTCTTAAACCTGTGGAAATCAAGAAATTCCTCGATGAATACGTGATTGGCCAGGACGATGCTAAAAAAGTAATGGCCGTAGCCATCTACAACCACTACAAACGCCTGAACCAGCCACATACCGATGATGAAGTAGAGATCGAAAAATCAAACATCATCATGGTGGGCGAAACCGGTACCGGTAAAACCCTGCTGGCCCGCAGTATTGCCAAACTGCTCAATGTACCATTCACCATTGTAGATGCTACCGTATTTACCGAAGCTGGTTACGTGGGCGAAGATGTGGAAAGCATTCTTTCCCGCCTGTTGCAGTCCTGCAACTACGATATAGCCGCTGCCGAAAAAGGCATCGTATACATCGATGAGATCGATAAAGTAGGCCGTAAAGGCGATAACCCGTCTATTACACGCGATGTAAGCGGCGAGGGTGTGCAACAGGCCATGCTTAAACTGCTCGAAGGCGCGGATGTGCTCGTTCCCCCTCAGGGCGGCCGTAAGCACCCCGATCAAAAAATGGTTAAGATCAATACCCAGAATATCCTGTTCATTTGCGGCGGTGCCTTTGAAGGTATCGACAAAATGATAGGCCGCCGTATGCAGAGCACGGCTATCGGTTACAGCGCTACTAAAAACGACCATGAGGTAGACCGCAACAATATGCTGCAATACATTACCAGCCAGGACTTACGCGCTTTCGGGTTAATTCCCGAACTGCTGGGCCGCCTACCGGTTGTAACCTACCTGAACGCACTGGATCGCGACAGTCTGAAACTGATCCTCACCGAACCTAAAAACGCGCTGGTAAAACAGTACAAAAAACTGTTCGACCTCGAAGGCATTAAGCTGAGCATTGAGCCGGATGTGGTTGACTACCTGGTAGACAAAGCGGTTGAGTTCAAACTCGGTGCCCGTGGCCTGCGCTCTATTTGCGAAACAGTAATGGGCGAAGCCATGTTTACCCTGCCCTCACAAGACGTAAAAGAATTTGTGCTTACACTGGAATATGCGCAGGCGCAAATGGAGAAATCCAAGCTGCAATATTTAAAGGTGGCATAACATTTGGTTGGGTACAATAGCTTAAATTTGAATACTACGCTATTGTTTAACCCAAAACCAAAAGCCATG
Source organism: Chitinophagaceae bacterium (assembly GCA_031546985.1). Classification (GTDB taxonomy): domain Bacteria; phylum Bacteroidota; class Bacteroidia; order Chitinophagales; family Chitinophagaceae; genus JAVBJN01. The sequence goes on along the minus strand of JAVBJN010000022.1, from coordinate 82,992 downwards.
ACAGAACTGATTAACAAACTCATGGATAATGCCGGTCTCACAGCCGAGCAGGCCCAAAAATCGCTGGAAACGGTAAAAAACTTTGTAAAAGAAAAATTACCGCCTGCCTTCGGTCCGCAGATCGATGCATTGTTCCAGGGTCAGAAAATGGAAGCCAATAGCGCCACTGCACCAACAGGCAATACCGCTGATTCCATTGTAGACAAAGCCAGCGATTTTGCTGCCAGCGCCAAAGACAAGATCCAGGATGCGGCACACGATGCCAAAGAAAAACTGGGTGACTTTGCAGATGATGCCAAAGAGAAACTGGGCGATTTTGCAGATAAAGCCGAAGATGCGGCCCATGACGCGGTAAATAAGATCAAAGACTTTTTCAATAAGAAAGATTAGTGCTAAAAGGGCTTTCCTTCGTGGAAGCCCTTTTTATTTTACCTCCGGCACTGGTTCAAGGCTTTTCAGCCTTATTACTCACCATCCAAAATCTACGATTATGCCTACATTAAAAGAAAGACTGCTGGCCAAAGGATTTTCAGAAGAAGAGGCCAATCACGCTATTGATACCTTTCACGAATGCCTTGATGAGAAAATTCCCGGCGAAGCCTGCAGCAAGCTCAAAATAATACTTGGCCAGCCGCATTCTACCACCGAAGCCATTGAAGATACCGTAGAAGATATCATCAAATCTTTTGATATTGCCGAAGGCAAAGCAGAATAACTGCTGCCCGTTATCTTATTGCTGATTAACCCGCCACACGCGGGTTATTTTTTTGCTTCCTTTAACACCTTTTCAGCGCCGATCTTCGTAAATTCAGGGTAGCGAAATGATAGAATCATGAACTGATAAAAGGCATGTATTATGGAACAAATGCGAAAAAAGCTGTTTGAAGAAGGATTTACCCCAGACGAGGTTAAACGCATCCTGAACGTTGTAGCAGATACACTGAGAGAACAACTCCCCTTTGCCCTTAAAGAAAAGGTATTAGCCGCCCTTAACGACAACGACGAGCCTAAACTTATTTTTGGCAAACTCACGACACCCGGCGAAAAGAAAGGCGAGAAAAAACACTTGTCAGAATCGGCCGAAGAGATCATCGAAAATACGGTTAAGGACCTCCTTATAGCGATGGATTACGACAAATACGGGCACCGCACCAAAGCCGGCTAATGGCAAAACGGTTGCCAACACAACTAAAAAAGATGATATAGGTTAAACTTCCGATTGGTACGTTTCAATTCCCTTATCTTTGCGGCCGATTATTACGGCTCATGAGAACGACGTTGATGACTTTACTGGCTGCCTTTTCTTTTGTAAGCAGTCAGGCACAGCAAACCAATTATACAGGCAAGAAGGGCAACCTATACCTGTCCTGGGGGTATAATAAAGAATGGTATACCCGGAGTAATATCCACATTAAGCAGCCCTCACTGGGCAACGACTATACTTTTGTAAAAACCAAAGGCGTAGACAAACCAGGGTGGAACAAAGACCTGCTGAAACAACCCATCAGTATTCCGCAGTACAATTACCGGGTGGGTTATTTCTTTAAAGACCGCTGGGCGGTAGAGATCAACTTCGACCATACCAAATTCCAGGTGCCGGATCAAACCCTGCGCATCAAAGGCACTTACCACAACAGGCAGGTAGATTCTTCCTTTGCCCGTACGGGAGATAACATGATGTACCAGTTGAACAACGGCGCCAATTTCCTGTTGTTTAACCTCGTGCACCAGGTGCCCATTCCTTATGCGCGCTACAAAAACATTGTAGATGCGTCTCTGCTGCTGAAAGGCGGCATTGGCGTGGTTATTCCGCATGTAGAGAATAAGATTATGGGCGATAACAACGAGCCGCATTTTCAGTTGGGTGGCGTAGATGCCGGACTGGAAGCCGCACTGCGGGTAACTTTGTTTAAATACGCTTTCCTGGAGTATAGCAATAAAGTGGTGTATGCCAACTATTGGGGCCTCAGAATCTACGAAGGCAAAGCCCGCCAGGCATTTGGTTGTTACGAAATGATCCTGAGCCTGGGTGCCAGCATTCCACTCTGCAAATCGAAGCCTGCAACAACGGTTGTAGATCCACAATAATAAAAAGCGGCTAACCCAAAAAGGTTAGCCGCTTTTGTATAGTTACGCATAGAGATCCTGCTTCCCTCCTCGTACCTCGCAGGGTGCAGGATGACAAGGGTATGCTCAAACCTGGCAGGTTACTCGCGATGGGCAAATCAGAGATCAGACATCATCCCATCAGAGATCAACGTTTTTACCTCACGCCACTCTACGCTTAAACCTGACGGAGCCTGTCCCGCCACTGCGGGGAGCTGCGCACCTGGCAGGTTCCCTTGTAGCAGTCCCGCACCGATCCGATCGAAGATCAGAGATCGAAGATCGGAGATCAGACATCCCCACATCAGCCATCATTTCCTGTATTCCGGCTTTAAGATGGCATTCAGCTCGCTGTAAGGAATATTGTACCCAATCATACCATCTGCATAAGACATCACCTCATAGAGGTTGTATTGCAGCCACAAACCGGTTGCAGTAAATGTAAAGTTACCGGGTAAAGGCAGCGTATCGCCCTCTATCAGCAGACCTGCGTCTTTAATCGGTTGCTCTGCCGTTATGCCTTTTTCTTTTTTAAAATATTGTTCATTCAATTGGGCCAGGGCATGCAGGTTTACTACCACATCCGGCAATTGCAAAGTCTTGCCGGTAGCACGGTCTATGTTGGTAAACCATTCGGTGTGCATACCATGTGCGCCACCGGTATATTCATCGCTCATACCGGCCAGGGTTAGTATCTGTTTGTTGTTGCGCGGCACGCTGATCTCCAGTTTGTAAAACCAGTCTTTAAATGCCGCAGCATCTTCGATCTTAATGTCTTTAGGAACCGCAACAAAGGCATTGGCAGCACTATCCGGAGAGGCACTACCATAGAACAACACCCGGCTGTATAACGCCGCCAGACTGTCTTTTAATGGGGCTGGCACATTACTGAATTCGGGGTAAGTCAGGGAATAGCTTGGCGGCCCACCTTTCCAGGCTATGCTGTCGCCTGTCCGTTGCAGTATTTTGATGGTATATGCCAGCGTATCAGGCCCGGCAGTTTGGGTACTATCAGCAACAGGAGTCGCATCTTTCGGGCCTTTCTGGTTACAGGCGGTAAACAGTAAAAATGATAGTAGAAAAAGGGGGATGGTTGCTCTTTTCATATCCATTAAATTACGTAAGGATCAATGAAAGGCCAAAAGCTATGCCAATAAATAAGGCCAGCACAAGCTAATGTGGCTGCAAAACACTTTTCTGCTTTCTGTTACTTTTTACGGCAAAAAGTAACGCAAAAACCGTCCGAAAACGATTACAGCACGTTTTCGGAATACACCTCTGATTATGCTGCGGTACTATTGTGGTTTCGGCTCAGAATCACCAATAAGCCAAACCGCATTGGCTTTTATGCTTTTACCGCTGGAGTTCACAATAATAAATAAGGCGCAGCCTTGTGAGCTGCGCCTGCGATATAGAAGTTGAAACCTATACCGTTATTTCAACAATTCTCTTGCGATAACCAGTTTCTGGATCTCGGAAGTACCTTCTCCAATGGTACACAGCTTGGAATCACGGTAGAATTTCTCAACCGGGAAGTCCTTAGTATAGCCGTAACCACCAAAGATCTGCACGGCATCGGTAGATACACGAACAGACACTTCAGAAGCGTAATATTTAGCAAAAGCGGATTGTTTCGTTACCTTCTCACCACGGTTGATGAGGTCGGCAGCCTGGTAGATCAGCAGTTCAGAGGCTTCAATCTGGGTGGCCATATCGGCCAGTTTCCATTGAATAGCCTGGAAGTTAGAGATAGGCTGATCAAACTGTTGACGCTCTTTAGCGTATTTCAGTGAAGCCTCATAAGCACCTTTGGCGATACCTAAAGACAAAGCAGCAATAGAGATACGGCCACCGTCCAGGATTTTCATAGCCTGACGGAAACCGTCGCCTACTTCGCCTAAGCGTTGCGCATCAGAGATGCGGCAATTATCAAATACGAGTTCTGCGGTCTCGGAAGCACGCATACCCAGTTTGTTTTCTTTTTTACCGGCAGAGAAGCCTGGCATACCTCTTTCAATAACGAAAGCGGTTACGTTGCTGCTGGTACGGGGTTCGCCAGTCCGGCAAAGTACCACAGCCACATCTCCGCTTTTACCATGTGTGATCCAGTTTTTGGTACCGTTAATCACCCACTCTTCGCCATCTTTCACGGCCACACACTGCATATTACCAGCGTCTGAACCTGTATTGGCTTCTGTTAAGCCCCATGCACCAATCCATTCGCCACTAGCCAGTTTAGGCAGGTATTTTTTCTTTTGTTCTGCAGTTCCGAATTTATAAATGTGGTTGGTGCAAAGAGAGTTGTGCGCCGCTACCGACAGTCCGATAGACCCACAAACTTTAGCGATCTCGCTCACCACCACAACATATTCATTATAAGTTAAGCCACTGCCACCGTACTCAGTCGGAATCAACACACCCATCAATCCCAATTCGCCCAGTTTACGGAACACCTCCACAGGAAACTCCTGACTTTCATCCCACTCCATCATCTTCGGACGGATGTGTTTGTTGCTGAAATCGCGAACCATTTCCGCAATTTGTTGCTGTGTTTCTGAGAATTTAAAATCCATATGTTGTTGTTAGTTTGCCATCCAAGGTGCTCAAAAAACCTAATCCACCTTTAAATAGGGTGCAATTTTACGATAAATTTCTTCATTAATCAATGCCACCCGCCTTAACTCTTCCATATCTTTAAAATCATTATGTTGTTCACGGTAGGCTATAAGCACTTTGGCCAGCGTATACTTAATGTAAGGGTGCTTTTGCAGGGCCTCCCGCGATGCGGTATTCACATTCAGTTTGGTACAGCCCGATTCATCGGCCCGCACCTGGTTCTTCAGCTGCTGAAAAGTACTGTCGGGCATGCCATAAACCTCTGCTAACTGGTTGATATTGAAGAATCCACCCAGTTTGTCGCGGTACTTCACCACCCTGCCGGCCAGCACCGGCCCAATACCTGGCAGCCTTTCCAAAGCGGCAGAATCGGCCCGGTTCAGATCTATGACCGTATGCGCTGTGGTATTGGAGCCTGTATTATAAGGTGTGTAAGCCCGTTTTCCCTCCGTGCTTGGGTAATCGCTTTTTTCTGCTGCTGCAATCTTTATATAAGGCTCCAGGCGTGCAAATTCTTCGGGCCGCATGCCATAAATTTTCTGCATTCCCGCTGCCGAGCGGAACTTTCCACCCTTGTTGCGGTAGTTCAAAATGGTGTGTACCAATTTGGGCCGCAACCCCAGTTTGGCAAATCCATCTTCCGAAAGGGTATTGGGATCAAAAGAAAATAAAGTACCGGCATGGGCCACTTCTACATCGGCATAAGCCAATCCTCCCTTTCGGGGGCTTTCTTCCCCGGCGCTATCGGTAAAGGTTAATGATGCCAGTTGCTGCTGCAAAGCAGGATCATCGGCAAAAGAACGGGTAACAAACAAAGGCAGCATCCAGGAAGCAATAAGAAACGCCAGCGCAAGCACAATGATGGTTACCATGGCAAGCGTCTGCTTCCGGGTGAAATGAAAATACGGTTTCAGCCAGTGCATAACAGTTGGCCATACCCTTTAGGTCAATTTGGTCAGTCAGATTTGGTAAGGTATGGTTTTGGAAAAGTACACCAATCACATAAAAACCAACATCGTACAACTACAGCAATTTTACTGTAAGTCTTCGATGCTCGGGGTTGAGGGTTTGCAAGGTTACTTCCGCCACACCATTTTCAAACAGTTCGGGCGCTTGCTCGGGCCATTCTACAAAACTCATGGTACCCGGCTCTTCCAGGCAAGCTTCAATGCCCGCGGCAACGGCCTCTTCGGTATTGCGCATACGGTACAGATCCATATGATACACTTTACCAGCAAAGAGCTGGCTATCGGCTTCGTATTCGTTAATAATAGCAAAAGTGGGACTGTTTACCGAATCCTTTACCCCCAGTACACTGCATAAATGACGGACAAAGGTGGTTTTACCGGCGCCCAGATCGCCTTTGAAAATAAAAATATGCTGATCCTTATACAGATCCCAGAAACGGCGGGCTACCGCATCAATCTCCTGCAGGGTAAAATCGACAGTCATGCCGCAAAAATAGGGAGAAATGCCAGATATGAGTTGTAGAACCTGCCAGGTGCGCCCCCCACATGCGGGGTCAGGTTCTACAGAGCGCAGGCCCAAAAGAGAGTTTGATTTTCCGCTACCGGGACCTGCCAACTATATCCCCAAATGATGTAACACAAACATAAAATGATATAACGTGCGGTAATACAGGCTATCTTAACTTTGAACCAGAATTCTGGTTCAATGGATAAGACAATGACATACAAGGTAGAAGGTATGACCTGTGGCAACTGCGCCCTCACCATTTCGAGGTTCCTCGAAAATAAAGGACTCAAGGGTGTAGCGGCCAATGCAGGTACGGGAGAGGTAACCTTCACCACTACAGATGATACTACTGTTAATGATATACTTAGCGGCATAGACAAACTGGGCTACAAAGTTATCCGCGAAGAAGAACACGATCATGGCCATGCCGGGCACGCGCACCACAGCCATTCATCCAGCATTTTACCCCTACTGCTGGCTACAGCGCCGTTTACCCTGCTGCTGTTGCTGCACATGTTTGTAAGCTGGCCTTTCCTGCATAATCCCTACGTACAGCTGGCGCTGGCCACACCTGTTTTTGGCATTGGCGTGTATTATTTTGGGCGCAGCGCCTATCGCTCGCTGAGCAATGGCATACCCAATATGGATGTGCTGGTGATGATTGGTTCAGCAGCAGCTTATATCTACAGCATAATAGGATTGGTACAATATACCGACCAGGCGCACCATTACATGTTTTTTGAAACGGCAGCCAGCATTATTACCCTGGTGCTGCTGGGCAACTACCTCGAAGAGTTTTCCGTTCGCTCTACCAGCTCTGCCATTGAAGCATTGGTAAAACTACAGCCACATAAGGCCAAACTGGTAATGGTAGACAGCCTGGGCAAGGAAACGATGATCGAAACCGAAACCCGCTACCTGCGCCTGGGCGATCTGGTGCAGGTAAACACCGGCGACCAGGTACCTGTAGATGGCGAAATTATGCGTGGCGCCGGCGCACTCGACGAAAGTATGATGACGGGCGAAAGCCTGCCTGCTGATAAAACAACCGGAGACAAAGTAGTAGGCGGCACCATCCTGCACCAGGGCAACCTGCTGGTAAAAGCTACCGCCATTGGCGAAAACACCGTGCTGGCCAATATCATTCACCTGGTAAAATCGGCCCAGGGCAGCAAACCACCCATGCAAAAACTGGCCGATAAGATCAGCGCCATCTTTGTACCCACGGTGCTGGTTATTGCGGTGCTTACCCTCGCGCTCAGTTACTGGGCTTTTAATATCCCTTTCGAAAACGCCATGATGCGCAGCATTGCAGTGTTGGTAATCGCTTGCCCCTGTGCTATGGGCCTGGCTACACCTGCCGCTGTAATGGTAGGCTTGGGCCGTGCTGCCCGCAATGGTATTCTCATCAAAGGTGGCGAAGCGCTGGAAGCGTTTAAAGACATCAAACAGATTGTATTTGATAAAACAGGCACCCTCACTACCGGCAAAATCGAAGTGCGCGATGTACATACGATAAACCTCGACGAAACCACTTTTAAATCGGTGGTTAAAAGCCTGGAGCTGCATTCCTCCCACCCCATTGCCCAATCTATTTTGCGCAACTGGCAAAGTGTGCAGGAAGCCAAACTCACCGGCAGATACGAGGTAAAAGGTTATGGTCTGCAAGGTAAAGACGCCGAAGGTCATACCTGGCAGCTGGGCTCCAACAAATGGATTACAGAAAGCGGCATTGATCCGCAGCACGATATTTTCCTATTCAAAAACGGCATATGCCAGGGCTGGATTGATCTCCGCGATGAACTGCGCCCCGAAGCCAAAGCCGTAATTGGCACCCTGCACGAAATAGGCATTAAAACGGTACTCCTGAGTGGCGACAGGTTGGAGAAATGCGAAGCGGTAGCCCATGAGTTGGGTATCGACGAAGTGTATGCAGGTTTCCTGCCCGAACAAAAAATGCAGAAGATAGACGAGCTGCTGCAAAAGACACCTACCGCTATGGTGGGCGATGGCATCAACGACGCGCCTGCGCTGGCCAAAGCACGGCTGGGTATTTCGCTGAGCGATGCTACCCAGGTAGCTATGCAAAGCGCCGATGTAGTGCTTATGAATAATAACCTGAGCAAGCTGCCTATGGCGCTGGGCCTGGGCAAACACACCTATGCCACCATTAAACAAAACCTGTTTTGGGCGTTCTTTTATAACGTGTGCGCCATTCCTGTAGCGGCTATGGGCATGCTTACCCCAACCTGGGGCGCAGGCATTATGGCCCTTAGTGACGTGGTTTTAGTAATTAATTCCTTACGTTTGAATGTTAAGAACGTAAACCGATAACTGTTGGCAATTCATCACATCAGGGAAATCCTGCAGCAATACTGGGGCTACGACAGCTTCAGACCCATGCAGGAAGACATTATTGAGTCCGTGCTGGAAGGCCGCGACACACTGGCGCTGCTCCCCACAGGTGGCGGCAAATCCATTTGCTTCCAAGTGCCGGCTATGGCTACCGAAGGACTCTGCCTGGTAATATCGCCCCTCATAGCCTTAATGAAAGACCAGGTAGAAAACCTCCGCAAAAGAGGTATTAAAGCCATGGCCATTCATGCGGGCATGAACAAGCAGGAGGTGGAGCAGGTATTCCGCATTGTGCGCACAGGCGAGGTCAAATTCCTGTACCTGGCACCGGAGCGGTTGCAGACCAATATGTTTCTCGATTACCTGCCCGATCTCAACATTAACCTGCTGGCGGTAGACGAAGCGCACTGTATTGTGCACTGGGGCTACGATTTCAGGCCATCTTACCTCAAAATAGGCGAGCTGCGCACATTGCTGCCCGGCGTTCCTATTCTGGCGCTTACTGCCTCTGCTACTACAGAAGCCCAGCAAGACATTTGTAAGCGGCTGCTCTTTGGCGCGGAATCGCGCATTTACCGCAAGAGTTTTGTAAGACCCAATATTTCTTACAGCACCTTGCAGGTAGAGAGCAAAATGCACAAAACCGAACAGATCATTGGTCGTGTACCCGGCACGGGCATTGTATACTGCCGCAGCCGCAAGCGCACCGAAGAAATAGCATCTATACTCAAGCAGAAAGGCATTAGCGCCGATTTTTACCATGCCGGATTAGACACTCCTGTGCGCATGGCCAAGCAAGACGAGTGGAAATCGGGGCAAACCCGTATTATGGTTTGCACCAATGCCTTTGGTATGGGTATAGACAAGCCAGATGTGCGTTTGGTGATACACTACGATTGTCCTGAAAGTCCGGAGGCTTATTACCAGGAAGCGGGCCGCGGTGGCCGGGATGAGGAAAAAGCATTTGCCGTGCTGCTCTATTATCCGCAAGACCTGGAGCAACTTTATACCAATCTCGAATTACAATACCCCAGCCTTCAGCAACTGAAGGAAGTATACCATGCCATAGCCAGTTATTTACAGATCGCTATTGGTGATGGCCGCGACAGCTATTTCGATTTCGATATGCTGCAATGCGCCAAAAATTTCAACATTAATCCCATGCTGCTGCTGAGTGCCCTTAAAGTACTCGAAAGCGAGGGTTATTGGGAACTGAGCGAAAGCATTTACCTGCCCACCCGTGTTTGCTTTAACGGCGAGCGGGAGCTGCTGGAAGTGGTAGAAAAGAACTTTCCTGAGCTGGATGAGCTGGCCAAGATCATGCTGCGCACCTACCCGGGTATTTACAATTTTCATGTAGCCATATGGGAGTCGCAACTGGTAAGGCTTTCGGGCCACGACAGTAAATGGGTAGATGAAAGCCTCAAGAAACTTTTCTCGCTGGGCGCTATCGACTACATACCGGCCAAAGACCGGCCCCAATTGTTTTTCCTGCACGAGCGCATTCCGCCCGAGTCGCTGCGGGTAGATATGGAAAACATCCGTTTCCGTAAAGAAGCACAACGCAAAAGAATTACAGCGATGCATGCTTTTGTAGACAATAAGCAACATTGCCGCAGCCGCCAGCTGGTAGAGTATTTTGGAGAAGAAAACGTGTATGATTGCGGCATTTGCGACATCTGTGTAAAGAACAAACAAAAGGTTTCGCAGTCCGATCTGATGAAAGAACTATGGCAATATTTGGAAGACAGATGGAATAAAAAAGATAGTTTTACGTTTCCTGAAGTGATACAGGACTTTCGCCGTTATGAGCAGGAAGCGGTGAGCGCGGCTCTCCGTTACCTGGCCGATGAAGGAAAGATTCTGGTCGAAGCCAACGGCACCATCCATCACAAGCAATAAAGAACATGAGCGCTCAAATATCATTTGCAGTAGTAGGTTTAGGTAATATAGGCAAACGCCACGTACAACACATTCTCCACAACCCTGAAGCAAGGCTGGCAGCCATTTGCGATACCGACGATGCCAAACGCACGGCGGCAGAGGCTTACGGTGTGCCTTTCTATAACAACATTGCCGATATGCTGGCCCAAAGCCCGGCAGATGTGGTAAATGTATGCACGCCCAATTACCTCCACTGCGACCATACCATACAATCGCTGGCGGCAGGATCGCACGCGGTGTGCGAAAAACCCATGGCCCTGAGTACCGAGGAGTGCGACCAGATGATAGCCGCGGCCGACCGTTACGGCAAAACCATTTTTGCTGTAAAGCAAAACCGGTACAACCCTCCCGTGCAGGTAGTAAAACAACTGCTGCAAGAAGGCAAGCTGGGCAAAGTGTTCCTGGTGCAGGTCAACTGTTTCTGGAACCGCAACGAACATTACTACAACGAAAGCGACTGGCGCGGCAGCAAACGCATGGATGGCGGATGCCTGTTTACCCAGTTCAGCCATTTTGTGGATATCCTTTATTACCTGTTTGGCAAAATTGAATCGGCTACCGGGCTTATCCACAATTACCACCACGCCTATACCGAACTGGAAGATACCGGCACTTTTACCCTGCAATTGGGTAGTGGCGCTATGGCCAATTTCAACTTCAGTACCAATGCTTTTCAAAAAAACATGGAAGGTGCGTTTACCATCCTGGCCGAAAAAGGCACGGTAAAGATCGGGGGCCAATACCTTAACACGATCGAATACCAGCAGATTGCAGACATTACCCTGCCCGAAGTAAACATTACAGCCAAAGCCAACGATTACGGCCTTTACCAGGGCTCTATGAGCAACCACGATAAAGTGATTGCCAATGTGGTAGACCACCTTAAAGGTCGTGCTGCTGTAATGACCAGCGATAAAGAAGGCCGTGATGTAATTGAGATGATAGAACAGATGTATGCGGGAGCTAGGAAGGATGTCTGATTTGATGATGGCTGATCGCTGATTTGCTGCGCGAGTTCTTTACAGAAAATGACAAAAAAACGGGGCCTAAAAAGACCCCGACAAAAATTGGTTTGAGCGACTAATGACAAGAAATGAACGTTCTGTCGCTTAAATAGACCATCAACGGTAAAAGATCGTTGGGTCGTTAACAAAGTTTTAAGATTAAACCTTATTTATGCAACCCGATACAGCACTTACACCTCAGCAAATTGCGGCTATTTTGTACGAACGTGATGCGTTTACCCGTTTACTGGGCCTGCAACTCGATGAAATACAACGTGGCTACTGCCGGCTGCACTTCACCGTGCGGGAAGATATGATGAACGGCTTTGGCATCATTCACGGCGGGGCTATTTTCTCCGCTTCCGATTCGGCTTTCGCTTTTGCCTGCAATTCTTATGGCAATATTACCGTGGCGCTGGATGTGTCTATCACCTTTACCCGTGCTGCCAATGTGGGCGAAGTATTGACTGTAGAGGCCAAAGAAATTCACAAAGGCAACAAAACGGGCCTGTATGAGATCCGCACCACAAACGAAGCAGGAGAGCTGGTGGCCATGTTTAAAGGCACCGCTTATGGCACGTCGAAGATGATAGAGCCTTAGACTATTCTTTATAGAAAAAATCCCCTTCGGTATCTTATACAGGAGGGGATTTAATGTTATTAACCGGCAGTAGCTAGCAGATTCCGGTAATCGTATTTCCGGTATTTCTCTGCGTTTTTTTCCTCTTTGCGAATATCCATCAATTCATTTTTCACCTGCACCCTAAACCAATGCTCGGGAGGCGTGTGCGAGAATGAGCTAAGCTTAAGCACAAGGCTGGCATTCAGCTTTCTTTCTCCTACCAGGTATTTGTGCAGGTTGCTGTCTTTCATTTCAAAGAGTTCTGCCAATGCCTTTTGGGTTACGTTAAGGGTTTTAAGATACATCTTCACAAAATCCAGTACCCGTAATTGGTGTTCCGACCCCTCGTTTTCTATATAGTCTTCTATTTTATACTGAATGGCCAGCAGTTCGTTCCTGAGCTTACGCTCCGGTGACTGCTTTTCGGAATGAGAGCGGATAAAGCTTTTTAAATCGGCCTTCTTCTGCTCATCCCAAAGTTCCTGCTCTTCTATTGCTTTATTCTTTTTCATTATAGTTCAGTGTTTAAATAGCGGTTAATCAATGTCTCTCCACTTTCAGGGCTTATTACCATTGTAGTGTCTCTAAACAGTATGGCACCATATTTCTTACAGTACAGTGCCATCAGCTTTACTGTATCTTCTTCCCGTTCTTCCATTACATCAAAAGCCAGCCAACCCTTATAAGGTTCGTTGGCGCGGAAACTAAGCCTGCAGGCAAATGCGATCAGGCATCCGGCCACATTTTCATACTTGCGGGCTATTCCCAGGTTGTGCGGGGCCACTTCAATAAATGCCATATAAGGTTCTACATTATTCCTCATTTCAAAAATTACACACCCTTCTACTGCCTCCGGCGTTTCCAGGTCAGCCAAAATATAAGCGGTGCATCCTTTTCTTTTAGCATATTTCCGGAAGTTAAAACGCCAGCCTTCGGTAACAGATGGCAACAATATTTTTCCGGCTGGTTTAATTTGGGCGTCAATAATAGTTTCATCATTGAACTTTTTAAGCTTCAAATTCATAGGTTGTTGATCGGTATTCAAAAATACCAAAAATTATACAATTTGTATAATAAATTGCAAGATTTACGCCACTAAAAAAGCCTTCCTGCATTATACAGGAAGGCTTTTTTATTATCTTTCAAACTACTAATCTACAATCCGTGCCACACGAACGAGTTCGCGGGTGTTCAGGATTTTGATCCGTTTGTTTTCGAGTTCGATATACCCGTCTTTTTTAAATTCACTCAGCAGGCGGATCACTGTTTCGGTAGCAGTGCCCACAATGTTGGCAATTTCCTCGCGGCTCAGCCGCACGTTAAGGGTTTGGCCATCTTCTTCCAGCCCGTAAGTTTCCTTAAGGTAGAGCAAAGTTTCGGCCACACGCTCCCTTACCGGTTTCTGCGCGAGTTCGGTAATTTTATGTTCGGCGTTTTTCAGATCCTGGGTGAGCAGGCGGGTCATCCTTTTGTAGATAGACAGGTTACGTTCCATAATCTGGAACAATACCTCTTTAGGCACAAAACAAAGCGTCGTATCTTCCAGCGCTGCAGCTGCGGCCAAATAACGTTCTCCACTCAATAAAGCACGGTACCCTACTACATCAGCATCTTTGGCAAAACGCACGATCTGTTCCCGACCCTCGTCTCCAGTCTGATAAACTTTCACTTTCCCTGAGTTTACGCAATACAGCCCATGCGGTACGCCTCCCTCCTGGAAAATCAATTGTCCCTTTTTGAAATGCATAAATACCTTATGCTCATTCAGCAGATCCATATCTCCGTCGTTCACCTCGGCAAATATGGATTTACTGCAGTTGGGACAGCCCTTGCAATGCATATAACAAGTATCCTGTTCCATAGTGTTTGTTCAGCGATGCAAAATTAATCAATTAAAGCTCCCGAATGCTATTTCAATGAAAAACAAATCAATATAGCCTCATTAACACCGGAAAACATCACTACAAAATTACTATTTGCCCACCAGCACATCAAAAGTGCCTTGTGCCAGCGGATGGTAGCCGGCTCTTGCTTTGGCATAGATCATTTTGGCCATCGACTTCAGCTCCGCATCCTTTACCATAGCGGTATAGAGTGGCTCCAGGAACTTGCGGCGGCCTACGGTTTGCAAAAACTGCTCCATAGCCGGGTAAGCCGGGGTGTAATGCGCGGCTATCACCTGCAGGAACCATTCCATCGCAATCTCGCTATTGCCAGTAGTTGTGAGTTTAAAGGCGGCATCCAGCTCGGTCATTTGTACGAGGGTAAGCGGCTTTTGCAGTTTACGCAAAAACTGCAGCCATTCGTAAGTGCTCCAGTTGGCCGTCTGCAATTGTTTGGCCGGTGTACCTTTGAGGAAAGCCGCAGCCTGCTCGTCTACTTTCGTGAAACGGGCAGCATTGGGTTTCACATAATTGTCCGGAATGCCCGGGCCATAAATCCATTCTTTTATTTTTAGTTTTTCGGCCAGTTTTTCGTCGTTATGCAGCAGGTTATCGTTCAGGAACACGAGGAACTGTTCTGTCACCATAGGTTTGAACGCATTTTCGGTAAACCAGGCTTTCACAAAAACATCAAACTTTTCGCGGCCTACGGCTACTTCCAGCGTACGGAGGAACAATGCGCCTTTTTCGTAAGCAATATCGGTAAGCCCTTCATCTGGGTCGCGACCTTTGAGGTCCAGTTTCAGGTGTGTGTCATCGATATGCCCTTCTGCTTTCAGGTCGTCAATCGTCTTGTGCAGATCCTGCATGCTCAGCTCCCACATCATTTCTACGAAATCGGCACCAAACATGGCTTCTGAAATGCGGCGCTCGAAATACACCGTAAAACCTTCGTTGAGCCAGAAATCGTTCCAGGTAGCATTGGTTACCAGGTTGCCGCTCCAATTGTGGGCCAGCTCATGCGCAATAAGGTTGGTCAGCGAACGGTCGCCTGCGATAATGGTTGGCGTAGCAAAGGTGAGCTTGGGGTTTTCCATACCTCCCAGCGGGAAAGCAGGCGGCAGCACCAGCACATCGTAGCGCCCCCAGCGATAAGGACCGTACAGCTTCTCGGCCTCGTTTACCATTTTACCAGTCTCTGCCAATTCATATGCCGCTTTATCGATCATAACCGGATCGGCGTATACACCGGTGCGGTTATCCAATGGTTTAAACGTAAGATCGCCCACTGCCAGTGCCAGCAGATAAGCTGGAATAGGCTGATCCATTTTAAACTGGTATACGCCATCGGCGCTCACCTGCTGCGGGTTTTCGGCACTCATAAGCGCCATTAAACCCTTAGGTACCGTTACTTTAGCATCGTAGGTAAAACGAATGCCCGGCCCATCCTGGCAAGGCACCCAGCTGCGGGCCATAATGGCTTCGCTCTGTGTGTACAGGAACGGATGTTTTTTACCAGCAGTCTGCTGCGGCGTTAACCATTGCAGCGCCACAGCACCCGGCGTAGTTTCGTAGTATACCTGCACCAATGTATCGGCCTCTGGCAGTTGAATGTGCAGCGCAGTACCCATGTAAGCATTGCTATCGCCCATTTTCCAGGTAAGCGCATGCTCATCGGCACCGGCAGTTACCTTCAGAATTTTCATATCGCGGGTATCGAGCACCAGGCTGTCCGATGGTTTCAGTTTTTTCAGGTGCAGTGTAGCTTTACCCGAAATCACTTTGCGGGTAAAATCCACATTCAGGTCCAGATCCAGGTGTTTGGTTACTACCTGGTCGTAATTGCTCCAGGTGTGGTGGTCTTTCCACACGCTATCGGGCACGGTTACGGTTTGGGTGGTTGCTTTCTGATCCACGGTTTTATTGTTGTTCTGGCAGGCTGTCATACCTGAGGCTAGCAGGGCAACCAGAGATACAGGCAATACTAATTTTTTCATTCCGGTATTTTATAAAACAGCCTGTCTGCTGGCAGACAGGCTGATGGGTTGTTGATTACAATTTACGCTTTTTCGGCCCAGATCGCGCTCAGGTGCACGCAGGTTTCTACCGCTTTCTGCATATCCTGCACACTTACATATTCGTGCTTGGAGTGAATGCCCATCTCGCCCGTAAACAGGTTGGGACAAGGCAAGCCCATAAACGACATACGGCTACCATCGGTACCACCGCGAATGCTCATCATTTCGGGAACGATGCCGGCGCGGTTCAGCGCTTCTTCGCCATAAGCCATTACCTGCGGATACTGGTCCAGCATCTCTTTCATATTGCGGTACTGCTCTTTGATTTTAAACTCGTAACGCACGCCGGGATATTGTGCCACAGCGGCTTTTACAAGCCCTTCGAGGCGCTCTTCATATTCCTTTAGCTTAGCGGTTTCAAAATCACGGATGATAAATTCTACCGTTGCTTTTTCTACCATACCTTCCATATGCACCGGGTGCACAAAACCTTGCTTGCCTTCGGTGCGCTCAGGCGCCCAGCTGTCTTTGGGCAGGCTGTCGATAAACGTACCAGCCACTTTAATAGCGCTCACCAGTTTGTCCTTAGCATAACCAGGGTGCGCACTTACACCGTGAATGGTTACAGTAACTGCATCGGCAGAGAAAGTCTCGCCTTCCAGGCTGCCACGCTCACCACCATCGAGGGTATAACCAAAATCGGCACCCAGTTTTTTCATATCCAGTTGCTCTACACCACGGCCCACTTCTTCATCGGGCGTAAACAAGATTCGGATTTTGCCATGCACTACTTCGGGATGCTGAATAAGGTAAGCGGCGGTTTCCATAATAATGGCTACACCTGCTTTATCATCTGCCCCGAGCAAAGTGGTACCGCTGGCGGTAATGATATCGTCGCCCACACGCTGTTTCAGGTATGGGTGATCTTCTACGGTAATGATCTGAGTATTGTCATCGGGCAGCACAATAGGCGCACCATTCCATTTGGCATGCAGTATGGGTTTAACACCTGTACCACTGCAATCGGGCGCGGTATCCATATGCGAGCAAAAACACACTACGGGCACGTTTTTATCGGTGGTAGCAGGAATGGTTCCAAACACATAACCATGCTGGTCCATCTCCGCATCGGCAATACCAACGGCTTTAAGCTCTTCTACCAGGATCTTGGCCAGGTCTTTCTGCTTGGCGGTAGAAGGAAATGTGGTGCTGTGCGGATCTGCCTGTGTATCTACCTGCACGTAGCGCATAAATCTTTCTGCTACGCCGGAACCGTATGTATGACTCATAATTTTTGTGATTTGAACAGCGAATTTACACAATTAGCGATTAGCTTATAGCAGTGCACTGTGAGCGAATTGCAGTTGACCAACGTTAATCTCCACAGAAAGACACACATACTGAAAAATAATTATCCCAAACTAAAAGCGAATAGCTCATCGCTAACAGCTTAATTATTTATTTTTGTGTAAATAATTGAACCACATGAGCCTCGACTTCGGACACATCCTCTCGGTAACCTTTGCACTATTTGCGGTAATCGACATCCTGGGTTCAATTCCCATCCTCCTTACCCTGCGCGACAAAATGGGCGATATCAACGCCATGCTGGCCACTGTGGTTTCGGGCGTGCTGATGCTGCTGTTTTTCTTTTTTGGCAACACCTTGCTGGGTATTATGGGCATTGATGTCAATTCCTTTGCCATTGCGGGTTCTATCGTTATTTTTATCCTGGCGCTGGAAATGATTTTGGGTATCGAGTTCTTTAAGGGCGATAACAACCCGAAGAGTGGATCGGTGGTGCCTATTGCGTTTCCGATGATTGCAGGTTCTGGTACGCTTACCACCGTAATGTCGATGAAAACCCAGTACAACGCTTACAATATTCTCATCGCTATTTTCATAAACCTCATTATCATTTACCTGGTTATACGCTCGCTGGACTGGCTGGAAAGAATGCTGGGACACTCGGGTATTTTGGTGATCCGTAAGTTCTTTGGGGTGATTCTTATTGCCATTGCCGTAAAAATGTTCCGAAGCAATATTGGCTTTTAATAGAAAAAGTAAAGAAAACGGTTATTTTTGCACCGCTCAAGCAAATGTTGGCTTCGTAGTACAATGGATAGTATAAGAGTTGCCGAAGCTCCAGATCCAAGTTCGATTCTTGGCGAAGCCACAAACGGGGATACGCTCTAAAAAGCGCATCCCCGTTTTCTTTTCCCGTCATTTTCCATTCCTTTATTGTGCCCATTTTAATGATACAAGTCACTGTATTATTTCAATAAATACATCTGTTTTTATTTAAAATAAAAATTACAATATTTGTTGCCAGACACAAACAATGAAAAGAAATCAAATGCTTATGAAAAGGAAAAACCTCCTGTTGCCATCCCTGTTATGCGCGCTCGCAGCGTTTACCCCCGCAGGCAACCTGTATGCGCAAAACGCAGCAGTAGCTGCCCATTTCGAAAAAATAAGAGGCAACGAAGCATCGTTGCAGCAGTTTTTTTACCAGATGCCCAAAGGTGGCGATCTGCACAATCATCTGACTGGCTCGGTATATGCCGAAACCTATTTCAATATTGCCGAAAAAGACAGCATGTATCTCGATACCACCTCTTACAAGCTGATACCTGGCAATGCCGCGCTGGATTCCGCATCACGGAAACGCACGGTTAGGTTGTATCCCGGCATGAGTAACCGGCACGATTTTCTGTGGCGCTGCATTGACCAATGGTCTGTTCGCAATTTTGTACCTGCCAAAATTGTGTTGCCACCCGATGAATTTTTCTTTGCAGCCTTTGGCAAATTTGGTGCTGCAGGTGGCAACTACCTGGCCGATTTTCTAAAAGAGTTAAGGTTAAGAGCCCAGGCCGAAAATGTGCAATACCTCGAAATAATGGCTACCGGCCCCTGGTTGAGTAATGACTTGCTGAGCCGGTACCAGAAAGAAAATACGGAGTTGATGGGGCTCATCAATGCCAGGGACAGTGCTGGCATTGCCACCTTCTTTAAAAACCTGAGCACAGTATGGGGCAAAGACGAAAAGGTGCAGGGCGATGTAAAGAGTTTTGTAACCATGATAGACCAGCTCGATCAAAACAGCCGCGATGCAGCCCCCGGCGTGACAACTTACTACCAGACTTATGCTTCGCGCAACAACCCCAACCCACTCCTCGTATTTGCACAATTATATGTTGGGTTTATGGGGTGTAAGTTGAACCCCAAGCTGGTGGGTGTAAACATTGTACAGGCCGAAAACGGCGACTATTCACTACGCGATTACTGGGGCCATATGCAAATGTTCCGCTACCTGAAAGGCACCATCAAAGATGCTTCCAACAGGGATGTAAACACCGCCATGCATGCCGGTGAATTGCGCATAGGACTAACACCTCCCGAAGACCTGCAATCGCATATCTACGAGGCTGTTTTTACAGCAGGTGCCAACCGCATTGGGCATGGTGTGGATATTGCATTTGAAAAACAATCGCCCGCGTTATTGAAAGAAATGGCAAACCGAAAAATTCCCGTAGAAATAAACCTGAGCAGCAACGATTTTATACTGGGTGTTAAAAACGGTGAGCACCCCATTATGCTGTATTTCAAAAACAATGTGCCGGTGGTGATCTCTACCGATGATCCGGGTATTTTGCGTTCCAACCTCACGCAGGAGTTTGTAACAGCGGCCCTGCGCTATCCGCAACTGAAATACGAAGATTTCAGAAGATTCATGTTCAACAGCATCGAGTATAGTTTTATGCCTGCTAAAGTAAAAGAAGAGCAGAAACGCAAACTCGCCACAAGCCTGTTAGTATTTGAAAAAAGCATACTGGAAAATCCTGCAGTGGCAACCAAAGAGCCAGCAGCAGGTTCTGGTAAAAGCGGGCAATAAACTGATGGTGCAATAACCTCCCAACAAAACAAAACCCCGGATTCATAACGAGTCCGGGGTTTTGTTTTAATGACTTATGACTTGCAAAGCTTAATTGATGGTAATATCTTTTTCCGGCACGGGCGAGCAAGTGCTTTTGCCGTCTACAATGTTAATTTTAGCTTTTGCTTTGTAGGTACCGGGGCTGCTATATACATGCGAGGTGGTGGTACCATTCTCGATAGCGGTGGCGCCATCGCCAAAATTCCATTCCACGTTTTTTACAGTGTGGCTGCCAAGGTAACGAGCCTCAAAGTTCATCTTTTTAATATTAATGGTATCGGTAGTGCCCGAAACACTTACCAGCAGGCTTTCTGCAAAACAGTCTACGGCATTTTCCACTGTTTTTTTACAAGACACCTGTGTAAACAATAAACCAGCGGCACAACATATGAACAACACGTATTTCATGGGAGGTAGTTTAATCTGGCAAATGTAGAATGTTTATATTTAATAATAATCATTCGGGACCAGGTATGCCTTATTCTATAAGCCTTATAGCGGGTTTGGCACCTCATTGGCATCCAAAATTCTCTTTAGTTCAATGATCTGAGCATCCGAGAAGTTTTTCAAAGCCAGTATACTCGCGATCTGCTCACTGGTCCAGATCAAAAGATAATCTTTCGTTTTGGTTACTTTATACACATTATTCCACTCCATTATAGCAGAATAAGACTCACCCTTAACCGTAAAAGAATCTTGCTCAAACGTATAGGTGGTAGGCTCGCCCAACTGCTTATTGGCATCGTAATTTTTACGGGCGCTGTAGTAGGTGGAACCAGGTAAGAAAAACAGGATCAGTATGGGTGCGATCATGGTACCCCAATCGGCCGGGCGTTTTACAATCAAAGGCATTAACGGCACCACCACTATTGCAAACAACATAAGCCCGGTAAGAATTTGTATGGCTTTGCGGCTGTACAGTACCTGCAGGTTTACCCTAATAAATTCTTTTTGCGACAATTGGTTTTTGATGAGCATGGTGCGGGTTGCTGTTTTTGAATCGTTTTAAACTATCGGGCAAAAGTAATGGTTTGAGCGGTACAACTATCCTTCTAATGCTATTTAAGCATAGTTGTCCTACTCTTTATAATTACCTGGGGTTGCCACATACCCTTAATACCAACAAAAAAACCTCCAATACAGGAGATTTTTATCAAAAAGCATATCACCGTTTTATTTGCCTTTAAGGGAATGGTACAAGGCCAGCAAGGGTTTGGGCATCATATCCTGTACCCTTCTTTTCAATGTAGTATTCATATCGCTCTTTACCACATCGCCCAGGTACTTGTTGGGTATTCTTTCTCCGGTAGCAATGTCGAGAATATCGCGCATGTATATTTTCTTAATGGCCAGATCTGAAAAAAGTGGTGTGTAATAAACACAATCTTCAAAGTAATAGTGGGTTACCTGGCTATGGCGTGTAGAGCCGGGCTGGTTTATTTTTTCGCCACCATGCAATAAGTTGGCCGACCAAATGAGGGCTTTTCCTTTTTCTATGGTCAATGTTTTTTTCTCCAACCCCTGGCTATCGATTACCGCTGTTATAAAATCTTCGTAAAAATCGGTGTAGTCCATATAGCCGTTCTTCATCTTCTTACTAGCCGAGCCCTTTACGTACATATCGCTCATGCTGTAAAAAGGCAGTTTATGACTCTTAGGGTAATAATGCAGCGGACCGTTATCCTCATGCACATCTTCGAGGGCCATCCAAACCCCACACATAAAACGCTCAGGCATGCTGCTAAAGTGGATCATATCGGAATGGGTCCGTTGCTGGGTACCTACATTAAAATTAAGGGTTTGGAAAGGGATGGGTCGCCTGCGGTACAAGAGCCTTAACTTATCCATTATATATTGGGATGCGGCAATCTCTTTTACATGCTCATTAAACGTCCACGCATCCTGTATCCTGTTTATCAGGTTGGCGGGCAACTTTTGCTGTTTGCTTTGCGTTAAAAGCTCATCAAACGAATGAGATAGGCCTCTTTTAAGCCCTTCTATTACCAGGTCGTCTATTTTAGGATCAATAACCACAAAGCCATTATCGGCATACTCTTTAACAAAAGCTTTATCCTCATCAGACAGGTTAGATTGCTGTAATTCTTTTTCAAAAAAAGGAGACTCCACCCAGGGCAAATTACACTTAACGTTGGGCATACAATTCGGGTTTACGAGTTAGATTAAATAATAGGTTAAATACATTCATGTATAGAAATGCACTTAAATATAATGCATAGAAAGTATGTACAGTATGTACTTTACTAATATATTTATTATATCGCAAACCCAACCCTGGTCAGTGTTTTACCTGTCCTACCCCTGCTAACTGCCCCAATTTAACCGCTATTACCTGCCGCCATTAGTATAAAAAACAAAATGCATACACATGCATTTAAATTCAATAAAAGGAATGTAGACTATATTGCGGCGGGGATTCTTTTTTACATAAAAATGCCAGGTCGGATGAATCCGTCCCGGCAAAAGTGTAAACTATTAAACTATACTAAGAGATACTTTAGTTGAGGTAGATATAAGTGTCGCCACGTTTTACGCTGCTGCTAAGGTCTTTGATGGTATTTTTTTCGCAGAAACGCTTAAACCGGTTGCGCATGCCTGCAAAAGCATGGTGCAGCGGGCATGGTTCGTGGTCGCCGCAACGTTTAAGTCCCAGCCCACATTCTGTAAACAAATCACCGCCATCGATCGCTTCGATCACCACCATTACATTCTGCCGCTTCTGATCATCGTCCATATAAAAACCTCCGTTGGGGCCTTTATTAGATGAAATGATCTTCTTTTTAACCAGAACCTGGAGGATTTTGGCAGTAAAATGCCTTGGAGCCTGAATTTCTTCTACGATGGCTTCGATGTTCTGACGATGCATCTCGGCCGATTCAGCAGCTAGAAAAACAACGGCTCTCAGTCCGTACTTACATGATGCAGATAACATTTGTATTTGGTTTGATGGTGTAACAAATTCACAAATACGACAAATTCATTTTTTTTGTATTGTATTATTTTCCATATATATAAAACAAAAAAAATAAAAAGCGTAGCACTAAAAGATCAATGCATTAGAACAAAAATCGTTCCAATTGTTTCCATACCATCCGTGCAAATGTAATTATTTATCTCAGCATTCTTTCTACTATCCGAAGCCTTTATTTCTGAATAATCCCTAAGTCTGGCATGGTTACAACAAGCATCTTGCATAAAGATAACAAGCAAGAAATGCTTTATCTACGTTTTACAATTAAAAACGGATCATTTTTTTTAAAATATTTTTACCGAAAGTAAAAGTCATTGATTATGAGCAGGTTTGCCTTGCAGCGGCAAACGCCTTTATTCGGGGAAATACAATGCGGAACCAGGTTGTAAACCGATCGGGGTGGTGAGAAAGCATCCCGGCCACTTTTTCGACCGGCCAATAGGCGTATTCGCTCACTTCATCGGGGTTAATAACAGGTGCGTCGTCAAAACAACCAGTATACACATGGTCGTACTCATATTCGGTAAGTCCGTTGCCTACCTCTGCCTGGTAAGAAAATTCGAAAAGCGGTTTAAGCTGGCAATCAAAACCCATTTCTTCGGCCAGCCTCCGGTGGGCGGCATGTAAGGTAGACTCTCCGGGAAAAGGATGCGAACAACAGGTATTGGTCCATAACCCGCCGGAGTGGTATTTGTGCGCGGCCCTGCGTTGCAGCAGCATATCGCCGGCAGTGTTAAAGATAAAAACGCTGAATGCCCTGTGCATCAATCCATTGCGGTGCGCCTCCATCTTATCTACTGTGCCGAGCCATTCGCCTTTACCGTTCACCAGAATTACCTTATCTCGCTTGTCCATAAACCACAGATTAAAATTCGGATAACAGCGTAAAAGTATTACTAATCTGCCACATAACCTTTAATGGCGCTGCAGGCCCCGCTTGAGTTGCTGGCGGGCAATGTGTATGCGGCTTTTAATGGTACCCAGCGGCTCCTGCAATGCATCGGCAATTTCCTGGTAGTGGTAACCGGTATAATACATTTCAAAAGGCGTGCGAAAAATCTCCGGAAGCCGGGCCATAGCCCTTTTTATTTCTTCCATACCCAGGTTGCTCACACCCTCATTTACGGCATAACCTCCGGCGCTGTTTACCAGAAACAAGCCCGGTGTACCATCTAGCACCACGCGCTGGCGGCTGTTGCGGCGGTAATTGTTTATAAAAACATTGCGCATAATGGTAAACAGCCACGCTCTGATGTTGGTACCCATCGCATATTTATCCTTATTGGCAATGGCCTTAAACAAAGTTTCCTGGCACAGATCTTTCGCGTCCTCCTGATTACGGGTAAGCGACATGGCAAACGGATGCAAAGGCGCCACATGTCCCAATACCATTTGTGTGAATTCTGCTGTAGACATTTTGTTTAAGTTTTGCTGTTTCAAAATTAAACAAAATACATTTCAGAAAAATCACCCGCTGGTTTAAAATCGAGAAAATCTATACCGCAACCTCTTCTACAAACTTTGCCATTTCGTCGAAAGAGCGGAGGATGTGCACATTTGCCGGTACCGGCCCGGCTATGTATTGCAGCATTTTGCCTGAAATGTGAATACTGGCGCTGGCAAAGGAACCGGAAAGTTTGGTCAGAAAATCTTCTACATAAAAATCGGTGAGGACAGAAGTGAGGTGAATATAGATATGAGAGGGTTCGTAATAATTATACACAAAAACCACATCCTCGAACGGAATGTTGGCACCGAGGTAAACCACATTCACCCTCTTTTCGCGTAGCAAAAAATAAACATATAAGAGCCCTATCTCGTGCAATTCACCTTCGGGCAGGAAAAGCAGGAAAGGTTTGCCAGCAGCTGGCTGTGGCAAAGTGTCGATGCCGGCCAGCAGCTTTTGCCGGATGATATTGGACGTAAGGTGCTCCTGGGCGGGATTAATGCTACCCGTCATCCATAAAAAGCCAACCTTATCGAAAAACAGCCAAAACAATTTGCTGGCGGTATAAGCGATGCCGTATTGCGCAATGTAGCGGTCTATTAAGCTTTCGAACCGGCGTATGTCCATGTCTACCATGGCCTCGATGAGTTCATTGGCAGAGAACTCATCCAATGCGGCGGCATTGTGCAGCGACTGTACTAACTGCTGCATTTCGGCCTCGCTCATTTTATCGATGCGCGATATTTTATAACCCAGCCGGTTGAGAAAAGCTACGCGAAGAATTTTTTTAAGATCATTGTTATCGTAATACCGGATATTGGTTTCGGTACGGGCAGGCGTAAGCAAGCCGTAGCGTTGCTCCCAGATACGCAGGGTATGCGCCTTGATGCCGGAGAGGTTTTCAATATCCTTAATGGTAAATCTGTTCATAACAACTGGCCGGAGCCACATCAAATTTAACCTTCGTTTTTGGAATTAAAAAGCTGATCTACAATACGATATCTAAAATCGAAGATGTGATTGAGTTTTTTGCGGACCAGCACCAGGTTTACCATATCGCCCAGCCAGCCCAGCGGTAACGCATAATGCACAATATCGGTCATTTCTACCCTGCCGCCGTCCAGTGCCCGGAAATGGTGCTGGTGATGCCAGAGCTTATATGGCCCGGCGCGTTGCTCATCTACAAACCGGCAAAGCGGCGCTACATGCGTAATCTCCGTCATCCAGAACAATGGAATACGCCACAACGGGGCCACTTTATAGGTAATAACCATACCCGGATAGATGGTTTCCAGGGCCTTGGGGTAAGTGGTTTTAAACAACATTTCTACGGGAGTAAGCCGCTCCAGGTTGTTCGGATCAGAGAAGAATTGCCATAATTCATCAATATTTCCATAAATAATTTGCTGACGAACAATACGGTGCACTGCCATAGTAAACCTTTAAAATCAATAACAAATTCCAAATAATTCGGTTTAAGAAGAATTATTTCTTTTACTTTGTCCCAGAAAAGAATTCCTTAATATAAGGATAACAAGAGGGATAACAGCAATAGCATTAACTTTGCGTTACATGACTGGACCAACCGCACAAATACTATCATACGTAACCGCTTTACTGATAGCCATTACCAGTATACCGGTGATTATTAAAGTCTCTGACCTTAAAAACCTGTACGACCAACCCGACCAACGGAAGTTGCACACCAGAAAAACACCGGCGCTGGGTGGCATCGGAATTTTTGCAGGTTTGATAATGTCTCTATTGTTTTTTGGAAACTTTGTTTCCTTTCCACAAATAAACGTAATTGCCTGCGCAGTTATTATAATGTTCTTTACCGGACTGAAAGATGACATCCTGGTGATTTCTCCGTTTAAGAAGTTTATGTCGCAATTTTTTGCCGCGTTGCTGTTGGTAACCTTCGGCCATTTTGAGGTACAGAATTTCTACGGATTCCTGGGTATTCACGAATTACCTTTCTTTATCAGCCACGGTATCAGCATCATATTTATTATTGCTATTATAAATGGATTTAACCTCATTGATGGTATAGACGGGCTATGCGGCACCATTGGCGTAATCGTAAGCATTACCTTTGGTTCTATCTTTTTGCTGCACAACGATCCGGGTTATGCGCTGCTGGCTTTCTCGCTGGCAGGTGCGTTATCGGGCTTCCTGTTCTTCAACTTTCCGCCGGCCCGCATTTTTATGGGCGATACGGGCTCACTCATTGTAGGCCTGGTTTGCTCGCTGCTGGCCATTCATTTCCTGAATACCAATGGCGCTTACCATAATTCGCCTGTGGCTTTGCAAGCGCCGGTTGCCGTTATTTTCGGCATTATGATTGTTCCGATCTTCGATACTTTACGTGTTTTTACCATAAGAATTGCCAAAGGCCGTTCTCCTTTCTCCCCAGACCGGAATCACCTGCACCACATGATCATTGATAGTGGTATGAGCCACCTGCAAGCCACCATTACCCTGGCGCTGCTCAATCTTTCATTTGTGCTCATGGTATTCTATCTTAATTTTATTGGTAATCTTTATCTCATCATTTTATCTTTGTCCCTTATCCTGCTGTTTTGTAGTTTATTCAGGTACATCCGCAATAAAAGGGAACGTACCCTGCATCAACAACATCCCACAGTTTGAAAAAGGAATTAAAGTATGTACCAAACACTCTTGAATAAAGAGGCGAAGCTGGCTGTTCTTGGCCTGGGTTACGTTGGCTTACCCATCGCTTTAGCCTTTGCCCGCAAAATTAAAGTAATAGGTTTCGACATCAATGCCAAGCGTATTGACCAGATGAAACAGGGTATTGATCCCAGCAATGAACTACCTGCCAGTGCATTTGACCATTGCGACATTACCTTCACCCATGATATAGAGCAGCTTAAAGAAGCCCGCTTCTTTGTAGTAGCTGTGCCTACCCCTGTAGACGAGCACAATGTGCCGGATCTTACACCGGTGATTAAGGCGTCGGAAACAATGGGTAAGGTGATCAAAAAAGGCGATTACGTGGTTTTTGAATCTACCGTTTACCCTGGCTGTACCGAAGAAGACTGCCTGCCGGTGATCGAAAAAATATCGGGACTTAAAGCCGGTGTAGACTTCAAATATGGTTATTCTCCGGAGCGTATAAACCCGGGAGATACCGTACATACCCTTCAGAATGTAGTAAAAGTAGTATCCGGCAACGACCAGGAATCGCTGGACGTGATAGCCCCGGTTTACGAACTGGTGGTAGATGCCGGCGTGCACCGTGCCTCTTCTGTAAAAGTGGCGGAAGCTGCCAAAATCATTGAAAATACCCAACGCGATCTGAACATCGCCCTGATGAACGAACTGTCGATTATTTTCGACAAGATGAACATCAATACCTACGAAGTGCTGGAAGCAGCCGGTACCAAATGGAACTTTCTTAAGTTCTACCCTGGTCTGGTGGGCGGCCACTGCATTGGCGTAGACCCATATTACCTTACCTACAAGAGTCACCAGCTGGGCTACCAGTCTCAGGTAATTCTGGCCGGAAGGGTAATTAACGATGGTATGGCTGCCTATGTAGCTAAGAAAACCGTGCAGGAGATTATCAAAAGTGGTATTAAAGTAGGTGAATCGCGCGTACTTATTATGGGTGCCACTTTTAAGGAAAACGTATCTGACATCCGCAACTCAAAAGTGGCAGATGTGGTGAAAGAACTGCAGAACTTCTCGGTAAACGTAGATGTAGTGGACTCTCACGCGGATAATGATGAACTGATGCATGAATACGGCTTTGGTCTATTACAGGAACCAGGCACGGCTTATGACGCGGTGATCGTAGCGGTAAACCATGATGCTTACGCACACATGGATAGCAAACAATTTGACCAACTGTTGAAGCCAAACGGCTTGCTGGTAGACCTGAAAGGGATTTTCCGCAACCGTTTCCCTCAATTTAAATACTGGAGCTTATAATCATGGGAACGTTTCACAGCAAAGATATTAGCCAGAGCAGTTTTCTGATTACTGGTGGCGCAGGCTTTATAGGATCGCACATTACAGCTTACCTGCTGGCCAATGGTGCGGGTAAAGTGCGTGTGCTGGACAACCTGATGACCGGTTTTCATAAAAACATTGAACCTTTTCTGAGCAACCCGGCTTTTGAATTTATGCATGGCGATATTCGCGACTTTGCTACCTGCCAGAAAGCGGTGGAAGGCATTGACTATGTGAGCCATCAGGCAGCTTTAGGCTCTGTGCCACGGTCGGTAAAAGATCCGGTAACGAGCAATGAAGTAAATGTAACCGGGTTTCTGAACATGCTTACAGCAGCTAAAGACGCGGGTGTAAAAGCGTTTGTTTACGCGTCGTCTTCGAGCGTATATGGCGATGAGCCTAACCTGCCCAAAGTAGAAGAAAGAGTGGGCAACCCATTATCACCTTACGCAGTAACTAAAAAGACCAACGAACTGTATGCCGATGTATTTGCCAAATTGTATGGTATGAAGATCATTGGTTTCAGATATTTCAACGTATTTGGGCCACGCCAGGACCCGGACGGACCTTACGCGGCGGTTATTCCACTGTTTGTAAAAGGCATATTGAACCAAACACCGGTGTATATTAATGGTGATGGCGAACAAACCCGCGATTTTACCTATGTGGACAATGCGGTACAGGCCAACGTGCGTGGTATGCTGAGCGATAACGAAGCGGCTTATGGTATGGCCTATAATATTGCAGTAGGCGAGAAGTTTACAGTAAATTATATGTACGACGCCATTCGCCAGATGCTGGGCAGCGAACACCCTGCTACTTACCGTGAGGAGCGTGCAGGCGACATTCGCAACTCTCTGGCCGACATTTCCAGGGCTCAAACCCTGCTGGGCTACAACCCTACCCATAAATTTATGGATGGCCTTAAAGAGACCGTAGCCTTCTTTAAACAACAATACCAGACCGTATAAAACGAAAATCCCCGCAGTGCTTACTCCGGGGGTTTTTATTTAAAACCGTTTCCTTTTATTCTGTTCTAATAGCTTGTTGTAATAGCCCGACATATCGCCTACCAGCCGCTGGTAAGAATAACTGCCTGCTACAAACCTGCGGCCACTCTGGCCAAATTGCTCCCTCAAATGAGGTTGTTGTACCAGGTGCAGTAAAGCCTCTGCAAATGAATCCACGTTACCGGGTTCAATAATGTACCCTGTTTCATCGTCTTTAACCACATCGGCCACGCCACCTACATTGGTCGATACGACCGGGCGTGCAGCTGCCTGTGCTTCGATAAGCGATACTGGCGTGCCTTCGTTGTGCGAGGTAAGCGCCACAATATCCAGCCCGGCCAATACCTCGGCCATATCAGTCTGCCAGGAAGTACAAACTGCAGTAGCCCTGCGCTGTTCATTCTTTGCATACACATAATCGATACCCGCATTGCGCAGTTCGGCTTCCATAGGTTCGCGCATATCGCCATCGCCAATAATTACCAGGCGCACCTTTTCGGAGGTTTCGGCCAGTAGTTTGGCTGCAGCGGCTACAAACAGACTATGGTTTTTTACCTGTACTATACGCCCAATAATACCAATGGCCACTTCATCGGGCTCAATATGGTAGCGCTGGCGAAAAATGGCACGTTTGAGATCCTGATCCTGCTGAAATTTATCGAGATCGAGCCCCAACGGAATGATGTTGATCTTTTCTTCGGGACAGATTTTATAGATATGCGCCAGCTCCTGTTTCTGTATTTCGCTGATGGCTACAATACCGGTAGAGCGCTTGGCCAGGTACCGTTCAATATTAATAAAAGCATTGGTCTTCCACTTACTGAAATAGCTGTGAAATACGTGGCCATGAAAAGTGTGTACCACCACCGGCACATCGCACACATCTGCTGCCAGGCGGCCTATGGCTCCTGATTTGGCAGCATGGGTATGCACAATATCGGGCTTAAACTTTTCGATAAGCGCTTTTACCTGCTTGTATGCTTTTCTATCGTCGGCCGGGCGAATGGCACGCTTCATATCGGGCACCACAACCGGCACAATGCCCAGCTGGTCGGTCAGGTGGGTGGCATCCTGCTCATGGTCGTCGCGGCCACCAATCACCAGCATAGTTTCAAACTCAGGCGCCATATACCGGGTAAGGTAAGTGGCATTAATGGCAGGCCCGCCAATAATCAATCGGTTCAGAATCCTTAATACACGGGGCATACTTATAAGTTGCAGGTTTTGTTGTTCACTTTACGGTTTCATTTTCACAGGCAGGGTCAGGCCATATATTTTTTCCACCAGTACTGGAATACGATCAGCGCCCAAATGGTAGCATGACTGTCTTCGGGGTTGCTACTGTGGAGTTGTTTTTTGAGTTGCTCTACTGCCTCTACATTAAAAATACCTTGCTGGGCTACAAAATCTTTTTGCAGCAGGTCGTCGTTGATGAGGCCCCAGAGTTCTTTGCGGAACCAGTCCAGCAGCGGAATTTCAAACCCGTGCTTAGGACGGTTATACAACTCTGCTGGTAAATGACTGCGGAAAGCGTCCTGCACAATCTTCTTCTTCAACGAACCATCGATCTTATACTCCGAAGGCAAGCCAAAGGCAAAATCTACTACCTTACGATCGAGGAACGGGCTGCGCACTTCCAGGCTATTGGCCATGCTCATAAGATCTACCTTAACCAGCATATCGCTCAGCAGCACCAGGTTCATATCGGTTACCAGCACTTCGTTGTAATCATCACTCTGCATGGCTTTGAGCACTTCTTTCTTAGCCAGCATTTCTTCCCGGTCATCTATCTGGCCACGATAAGCATCTGAGAGCAACGCGGCAGCTTTTTCTGAAGTATTAAAACTGGCCCAGCGCCAGTACCGTTCTTTTATAGGCAGGCGGTGGCCTTCGGCAAAACGGTGCAACTGACGGAAGGTATTGGTTATTTTGCTATTGCGGCTTTTGGGCAATTGTTTCCACACCGGGAAACCTGCACTCACCAGGCTGTTAAGCAAAGAAGACTGACGTATGCGCCACTCAGCGGCATGTTTGTTATAACCGGCAAACACTTCATCGCCACCATCGCCACTCAGGGCTACGGTAACATGCTTGCGGGTGTATTTGCTTAAAATATAAACCGGAATGGCGGATGAATCGGCAAAAGGTTCGTCTATATAATCGAGCACATCGGTAACGTGCTCCAGAAAATCGTTGTTGGATAGGGAGAAAACCGTGTGGTTGGTTTTGTATTGCGCAGCTACCAGCTTGGCATAACGCGTTTCGTCGAAGAACGCATTGTCTTTGTACCCAATAGAAAAAGTATTGAGTTGCTGGGTGTGCCTGCTGGCCAGGGCTACAATTACAGATGAATCAATACCTCCGCTCAGGAAAGCGCCCAACGGCACATCGGCGATCAAACGTTCCTGCACCGCTTCGTCCATTAGCGTAACGAAACGCTCCTGGGCTTGCTCATAGGTATACTGGCCGTACTGTTCGGGATGGGTTTTGAGTTCGTAAAACACACCTGTTTGCACCCCACCATTGCCATCTACAATCATATACTGACCGGGCGGCAATTTACTCACCCCCTTCAGCATACTTTGTGGCTGCGGTATATAGTTGAGCTGTAGATACTGGTGCAATACCGTGGTATTGAGCTGCCGTGGAATGCCCCACTCCAGCAAAGCCTTCATTTCGGAGGCAAAAGCCAGTTGGTCGTCGCTTTTATAATAATGTAAAGGCTTTTTACCAAAACGATCGCGGGCCAGCAGCATTTCGCCGGTTTGTTTGTCGTAAAGCGCCAGGGCAAAAAAACCACCCAGCCATGCCAGGCACTCCGGCCCAAAACGAATGAGCAGGTAAAGCAATATCTCTGTATCGGAGTCTGTTTTAAGTTTTTGATCCCTTTCGGCAAGCCATCCGGTCACATATTGGTCGCGAAGCTGCTGGTAATTAAATATCTCGCCATTGAATACCAGCACATAACGACCAGTATAGTCGATCATGGGTTGGAAAGCACCAGCGGAGGTATCGATAATAGACAACCTGCGGTGCCCCAGGGCCACTTTATCGTCTACATAATTATTACCCCCATCCGGACCACGTAAAAGAAGTTTTTGGGTGGATTGTGCTATTTTTGCCAGGCTGGCAGAGGAAGAGTTCCGAAACGCGTAAAAACCGGTTATGCCACACATGTAAAATCACCTATTTTAGAAGCATGTTCAGTTAACTGTCATGCCGGATTGATTGGTCGTGCCGGTTATTAAAACAGGCATGTTCCTTAAAGCGAATTAAGCGGATGCAATATATAACTTTACTGGATTACGTCTTATTACCATTTTACGTAGCGCTCATTTACCTGGTAGCCATTAATATCCGTAACCGCAAATACCCCGAAGGACATCCCTGGAGACCTTATTTCATTTCGGGCCTTACAGCCAAGATCGGCGGTGCATTATTTATCAGCTTTATTTACCAATATTATTACGGTGGTGGTGATACTGCCAACTATTACCTGCAAAGCCAGGTGGTAAACAGTGCATTTGCGGAATCGTCGGGTAAGTGGCTCAACCTGTTGCTGCATATTCCGAAGTGGTATGATGCAGATTACATCATGTATACATCCCAGCTGGTATGGTACAATGCCATCAGTGAATATACCATTGTGGCTATTGCGGCTTTTATTAATGTTTTCACCTTTAACAGCTACCTGCCTGCGGCCATCTTGTTTTCTGTGGTTTCGTTCAGTGGGCTATGGGCGTTGTTCCGCACTTTTGCGGGCCAGTATCCACAATATACCAAAGCCATTGCCGTAGCATGCTTGTTTATTCCCAGTACCATTGTTTGGGGCTCTGGCCTGTTTAAAGATACCATATGTATGTTCGGACTGGGTTGGATGGTGTACAGTTCGTTCCAATTGCTGATTAAACGAAATTTCAGCCTTTCGAATATTGGCATACTGATTCTGAGCTTCTATCTCATTGCCCTGATCAAGATATATATCCTCATGGCCTTTATACCAGCATTGATACTTTGGATTCTCTTCATGTATTCTGATAAAATCCCAGGCTTCTTTGGTCGCTGGATTGTACGTGGTGGTGTTATTGCAGTATGCTTTGTAGGCTTACAGTTTGTAGCATTACGCTATGCCGATGAGCTGGGTAAATACTCCCTGGACTCTATTGGCAAAACGGCCCAGATTACCTCTACTTACCTGCAATATGTATCGCAGGATACAGGCGGATCGGGTTATAGTCTGGGTGATTTTGATCCGTCGATAGCGGGTATGCTGAAGAAATTTTTTCCTGCGGTAAATGTTACGTTGTTCCGTCCTTACCTCTGGGAAGCTGGCAAAGCCATACAATTGCTGTCGGCTATAGAGGCGCTCCTCTTCCTGTTTATTACCTTAAAAGTATTGTTTACCGTTGGGCTGCCTAAGGTATGGTCGACCATTATGAAAGATGCCAACATTCAGTTCTTCCTGATTTTTACATTGGTATTCTCATTTGCAGTAGGTATTTCGGCTTCAAATTTCGGAACCCTGTCGCGCTATAAAATCCCGTGCCTTCCGTTCTATGTTATGGCATTGGTATTGATTTATTACAAAAACGTGGCGCCGGGAAAGCGTTTGCTGGGAAGAATCCTGTAGGATTATTTTCTTACGCTTGAAAAACGGCCGTTCAGCCATCCAAATAACGATGGAAGAAAACGAGCCAACAACAAGGAAGCCACCATCGTTATCGCAAAAACAATGGGCAATGACAACCAGAAACAATAATGCTGCAATGGCCCAGAAACACACATTGTAACGATTGCTGTGAACAACACAATGCTCAAAGGGTGATAAAGATAAATGAAGAGGGAGTGATCTCTTCCCCATCCCGATATTTTACCAGGGGCTACTATTATTAAAGACAACAAAAACATTCCGGTTGCATAAATTAATGTACCCATATTAAATTCGATGCCGTGAGGGCTAACGCCTTTCCATTTATACATAATAACAGCCTCCAACAACTGAGCAAATAAGCCTCCCAACATCAGCAACAACAAATAACGCTTCTTTGCTTCTCGAATCTGAATTACATACTGCCGAATTACACTACCCGCAAACAAAAAAGGGATGCTGAGTAATGCTCGGCCGAGTTCCATTGCTAGTCTGTTATGCATGGTATTATAAGTAAAGCATACTACAAACACCAGGTAGATGCCCAGGGCAATAACCCACATTACCTTCCGGTTTATTTTGAAACCTATGTAATACATAAATACAACCCCCAATACCATTGCATTGAGAAACCAAAGATGCCCCGATAGTCCGGTTATATAAGTAGAGAGATTAAGCAATTGCTTTCCCGGAAAACCATTATCGATCCAATGGAATAACAAGTAAACCAGGTTAGCAATCAGAATGATTGATCCTAGTTTTTTCAACTGCTTCCACAATGCTTCGGTTGAATTTACATTCCAGAAAAAACCCGACACCAGAAAAAAGAAAGGCACCGCAAAGCGGCCAAACATCCGTAATGCCAACACAAGATTATTATTCAGATCGGCATAATTCACATGGAGTCCCACCACGGCGAAAGCAGCAATAAAACGGAACAGATCTATGCCAGTATAATCTCTCTGTTTGTTTATAGCATTATTAGTCATATGCACATTCTAAAAAGTAAAAAATCTAATCTTAAACTATCGCTCATCATTTAAATAAGCCGAGAAATGGTTGCTCCTGCGAAGCAAGGCTATATTCTGCCACTATTTTATTGCGGCCAGCAACGCCCATCTCCTTGCGTAAACCCGCATCATT
This sequence comes from Chitinophagaceae bacterium, assembly GCA_031546985.1. Lineage (GTDB taxonomy): Bacteria > Bacteroidota > Bacteroidia > Chitinophagales > Chitinophagaceae > JAVBJN01. Next base: position 47,816 of record JAVBJN010000022.1, on the reverse strand, counting down.
CATCAAGGTAACCAACGCTGTTTTCCATTCCTCGGGAGAGGTAGCCATAAAACCATTTACTCCCGGGGCAACAATTACTTTATTTACCCCAACCGGACTAGCCACGGCGGGAATACCCATACCCATGTACTGGATGAGCTTAAAACCACATTTGCCTTCACTCCATGCATCATCGGTAAGCGGCATAATGCCAATATCGAACTTCGCCAAGTCTTCTATTTCTGTTGCAGGATTCCATTTCACGAAGGTGTACTTCTGCAAGGGTAATACCGGTTCTTTATCGGCTATAACCTGGAACATAAAGTCATATTCTTTCTCTAGCTCCTGCAGTACAGGCATTACCATATCGAGGTATTTGAGCGTAGAATGGCTCCCTGTCCAACCCAATACCAATGGCTTTGAATCTTTGATTACCGGAACATAACGGCGCGTAGTATCTACAATAGTGGGAATACGGAAAACTTGTTCTGCGCCGCTCTGGCGTGCATAATTGCATAAAAAATCGTTTCCGCCAGCTACTTTATAGCTCCATTTGCATATGTATTTTACCTTCCAGAAGCATTTGAGTCTGGCAGCCAGACTATTCTCAGATGAGGTGTTGGCGATCCATATAGCATCGTCAAAATCGAAAATCATCTTTTTACGCCACACTTTAGATACCATCCATTCTACCAAAGGAGGTCCCAATGGTGCGGCCTCCCGGTGTACAAACACATAGTCGTAACGCGGCACATCATACAATACAGTTTTCCACCTGCGCAGGTAACTTTTAATTACACCCCAGGCTTTGGCCACCGGAGAACCACCTTTATACAGAATTTGCCAGGTAGGCTCATCCAGAAACGGCGCTAATCTATAAGGCACACCTGCCTTTTGCAATACAGGAAAATACTGCTCTACCCGGAAACGCTGCGAAGGCGCGTGCCCCACAGGATATGGCAAAAGGAACAGTACATTAGGTGCAGAATTCAAATCGGAAGGCTTAACGGTTTTAAAATTATTTCTTATTGTCGAATTTCTTCTTGAGCCTCAGCAATGGTTGCTCCATAAAACGGTAAGACACCAAAGCTACCAATACAGTAATAACAAAAGACACCAACATAAATAAGGAGCCTGAAGCTACAGGCTTGGAACTATGCATTACCTTTTGCAACACAAACGAAGCTGCGAACATACCAAGTGGATGCAACATGTATAAACCATAAGAAATACGCCCCAAGCTGCCCAACAGCTTAAACCTGCCAAACTTAAAAAAGGAATGGCTGCTAAAATTCTGTTCAATAATGATAAGACCAAAAAAAGTAGCGCCTGCCAGATGCAGCGCATGCTCGGCCAATGGTGTAATACCAGGCAAAAAAGATGCGTATACAGTAGCAAATGCACCCAGGTAAATCAAGCCTATGCTCCAACGGCGCAATGCATTGATAAACCTGGACATAAATACTTTGTAGTATGTAATATACGCTAACAGTCCACCTACGGCCAGCTGACCGATACAAGTAAGGGTATTAATAGAGATCTGCTGCGAATCGCTGCGCAGAAACCATGCTGCAATGCAAGACAGCACAATGAACAATGGCGAAATATAACCGATGTACTTGCGGTTTAAAGCATAGAGTAAAGGCCATACGAGATAAAACTGCTCTTCGATAGATACCGACCAGGAAATGTTCATGACCAGGCTGTAACTACGAATGCTGTCAAACGCTTTATCGAGCGACAATACACCGTAGTTGCTCAGGAATGTACCATACAACCATGGATTATAATCGAAATAGAATTTCTGGTTTACTGCATTGTATAATATGGGCAAAACGACTACTCCAATAAAAAACACCAGGTAGTATAATGGCCATATACGCAACACCCGGCGCATGTAAAACAGCCGGATATTTACGTTGCCGTGCTTTTCTTTTTCTACCAGCATGAGCCAGGTAATGAGAAAACCACTTAACGCGAAAAAGAACGTTACCCCCCAGCCTCCGGCAGAAGCTACACGGGCCAATGCGAGTAAAACAGTATTAGAAGTATAACCTGCAATCCACTCATAAAACTGAACGTGGAAAAGAAATACTACGAAAAAACTGAGAAACCGTAAAGTATCAAGGTTTTCGAAATAAGGCTTGTCCATAGACTGACGCACAGAATCGTGCAACCCATCATATGAGCGAGGCACCTTAACTTTTGCGGATATGCTTACATCACTCATTTACCTGCACATTTAAGAGTATGTTCAAAAAAGTTTGCAAGCAGCGCCTTATCATTGGAGACATGCTTAATTACATATGCTTTGGCCTGCTCAGAAAATTCCTGTGCTATGCCAGGGAGTGCAATAAAATTCTGCATGGCATCGGCATATGCCTCTATATCGTGCAAAGGCAGCAGGTAACCTGTTTTCCCATTAACCATCATTTCCGCGGGGCCGCCACAATCGCTGCTGATAACCGGCATACCATAATACAAAGCTTCATAACATACCATACCAAACGACTCTGCCCTGGAGAAATGCAGGAGCGCATGGTATTTTTTCATTACAGCCTCTACATCCTGTACCGGTCCATGAAACGTTACGATATCGCTCAACCCATTCTCCAGCACATAGGTCTCCAGCGTTTTTTTATACGCTTCGTTCTTGGCGAGGCCGGTAGTACCGCCATAGAAATCTACCTTAAACCCAATCACTCCCCTATCTCTTAATATTTTAATGCTTTGCAAAGCATCGTCCTGCCCTTTGCCAGCAATATAATTAGCCAGGTATAAAAAACGGAAAGGTTCACCTTCGGTGTAAGTAAAGCTGTATGGTGGCAGATTTTCGGTGATGGTAATAGGATCATAAATCACCGTTACCTTCTCGCTGTTATCCCAATCGCGCTTAATGGCCTGCGATACAGCTACTATGCCATCTGCACGGTTTAGGTGCCATTTTTTCCAAAACCTGTAAATGGGTGTGGGAAAAGATTGCTGCAGCATACGGGCATGCACCACCAGTGGTAGCTTTCTCCCTTTAATATTGCGAGCCGTATATGGCAGCAAATTATAGAGATCATTGGCATGCACCAGATCTGGATTTTCTGTATTCAGAATAGCTTTAAAGCGCTTGCCATTCTGCCACAAAGCTGGTAAATAACCTAATATTTTGGCCGGGGATTTACCAATTTCAACAAATGGAAGCTGGTATACCTTATAGTGCTTACTTACTTCTTCTGCAATAGCAGAGCCATTGGGTAATACCCATACATGCTCCCATTCAGGATGTTGCAAACACCAGGAAAGCAGGGCTTTATAGGCACCCGTTACGGCTGGCGAATTATCGATGTGCAAAATTTTCATTGGGCTGATGGCAACAATATGGTTAAGTTATAAATATATCAAATCCTTTAAAGGCATACAAGCTATTGCCGGAGCAGAAACCGGAAAGCATGCCTTTTCATATCTACCAACACGGTTTGTTCATCAATCACATTGAGTGTATGTAATCCATGTTTATAATAAGCATCAAAGGGTTTCAACTCGTGGATCTCTGTTTCTTCAAAATTGTTTTCGTCTAACAAATCAATGCGGTTCAGCACAATGCTGCCTCCGTATGTTTTGCTAAAATTCTGTGCCGGGCGTATCCAGTCGCCATTTTGGTTTTTATAAATATTACCTGCCGGACGTGCCGACCGGGCCGATATTTTAACCGGGTTTTTAGGATGCATGGTAAATGGTCCATTCAAAGTATCGGCATAAGCAATGTGCAGGTGCAGGTCTACATCAAAATCCTGGTTGTGCAGGGTAAAGAACAACCAATATTTACCGTTGTGTTTAAACATGGTAGTATCGGCAAATGCTTCGCCATTCAGCAGCACACTTTTCTTTTTCCAGTTTTTAAGCGAGGCTGCAACTTCTGCTTCATACAATACCACTTGCCTGGATGCGCCCGTTTCCGGAATCATGTATAAACTGCCATTGTCTTTAAACAAGAATGGATAGGATGCATGCACATCAATACCCAAACTGGTTACTTCAGCTCTATCATGTTCCGCGCCACTTTTATCAATACGGGTATACATGATCTGTCCTTTCCGCATACCCACGTAATCCATTTCTTCGTATAACACATGTACATCATCCTGATCTCTAAGGCCAAAACAATCGGCATTAAAACTCTTCGTGTTGCGGTGCTTCAAAAATGTAACCGGGCTGCCTGCAGGATTTTTCACAAAATCATCGGGGTTGGCTTTTATCAAACCTACATTCCATTGCTGCATCACAAACAATCTGGCCCAAAGTTTTTCAAACTTATTAGCAGTGAGCAGGAATATAAACCTTATGAATTGCAGATTGCCCGGGTATTTATAGATCGGCGCCTGGGTTACCGCAGGCGCACCATCCACGTAAGCCGCATTACCATTTATAATATCGTTGCACACCATGGCAGGCCATTTGGCACTTTCGAGATATGCCTGGTCTATATTTCGGGCGTACGAATGGCTTTTGGTACGGAAAATTCCCTTTTTGAGAATAACACCCGCATCCAGTTTTTCGGTAAGGCGCTGCAGTATACTTCCTGTTTCGGGATCACGGTGGTAAATCTCCCAGAAACAAGGCGGGCCACCACGGTAACGCTGTTCATCGTCATGGTGAAATGACCAAACCCCATAGCGGGCAGCCTTCAAAATTTCGCCACGTATAATGTTGAATCCGAAACGCAGCATAATATCCAGATCATAACCGCGAATCGTTTCGATATCTTCTTTCGAAAAGTACTGCGAATACTTGCCTTTCTTATGCACTACACAATTCAATTGGGGCACATGAGCGAAAATATCGTTCATGTCGCAGGACTGGATAGAAACAGGGCGGTAAAACAATTTCAGGTAAAGCACAAACAACAGGTTTTTAAAACCCGTATCCTTTACCTTTTGCATGAATGAACGCTGCGGATAGTTTGCAGGCACATCCATAATCAGCAGGCTGATCTCTACATTTCCCTGTGCCAGCATTTTTTCGATGCACACACGCTGCCACCTGGGCAGGTGATTGCCCTGGCACATAATACCAACGCGTAATTTTTTATTTATCATGAATCACCGCCTCTATTAAGTCTTTCCAATAATTTATTACACGATCCTTGTTGTATTGCTGCACTTTAATGTGGCAGTTTTCCTTCAGGTTGGTATAAAGCGTTTTATCTCTTAGCACCTTTTCAATTGCCGCTGTCCACATCTGCACCTGTGGCTGGGTTAGCGTATCGCTGTACCAATCGGGCATGAGCACACCACAATCGGCATAAAACGGTTGTTCTGTAGCAGTTGTGGCAGGAGGCGTATTCATGATGAGCAATTCTTCCGGGCCTGTTTCGCAATTCACAGAAACTATGGGTAACCCGCAAGCCATGGCCTCGCCCAGCACCAACGGAAATCCTTCAAAAAAGGAAGAAAGCAGAAACAGCTTAGCGGCACCCATAAATCTATACGGATTGGCCTGCTTACCTAAAAAATAAACATCATAACCTGTATGCAACTCATTGGTTTGCGCCGCATCATATACCGAAAGGTTGAGTGTTGCAGCGTATTCCAGCAAAGCAGCCTTCAGCTCCCCATCGCCAGCAATACAGAGTTTAACTTCCGGATCTGTTTTTTTATACGCAGCCATTACCTGCAGCAGCACCCTTTGGTTTTTCTGACGGCTGAGCCGGCCCACATGGAGCAATACTTTTTTCTCTGCAAACAATTGCTTGTACTCACCAAGATCTTCCTGCGACAAGGTTACAATACGGTCAATATCGAAAAAATTGGGAATAGCATGCACTTTGGCAGGGTTAAGTCCCAGTGAAAGTATCTCTTGCCGCATCTTCTGACTCACGGTTACAATAGCATTGGCACGGGAATAGGTGAATGGAATAACCAGACGGTTGAGCATCCATTTTTTCCATTTCGATTTGGCACTGTCGCGCATGATGGACCCATGCACACACAATATCTTTTTACACTTACCCGTGTTGGTTATGCTGTTGAGGATATTGGGGCCCTCCATATGGCTGATGCACACCGCAGGGTTTTGTTTTGCCACAATGGAAGACAACCTTTTGCGACGGTAAAGGAAACGTTTAAGACTACCCGAAGGCATTTGCTCGTCCAGCTCCAGCATCGGGTTTCCGGTGATCATAGCAGGATCCAGGTGATCGCGGGAGTATACACATTCCGTAACATCGCCAAAAGCAGTAAACGCCCTTGCATGATCATTAAACACCTTTTCGGCGCCTCCCATTCCCAGATGGGTTATCAGCATTAAAAATTTTTCTTTGTTCATGGTCAGGCCTGGTATAACGAGAGATAACTTTGTACACAATTATTCATATCGAACTTCATAAAGGCAGCACCGGTATGTGCTTTTTTGCGCTCGAAGTAATCCTGATCGTTCAGGTATTGCAGCATAAAATGTTTCAGCTCTGCAACTTTTACATCCTGCTGATCAAAATCCAGCACATCACCCGCCATTCCGCTATCTGCGGTAATCATCTTTTTGATTTCACCTACATTGGTCGCAATCACAGGTTTGTTGCAATACAGGTATTCCATCACAACCGTAGGGAGACTTTCGTAGTGAAATAATGTGGGCAAGAGACAAATATCGAAATGCTGGATGTACATAACCGGATTGGCGCAGTATCCTGCAAAGCGAATAGCAGGATGATTGATTTCAGTAGCTAGTTTATCAAGGTAATCTCCAGACCCTACCAACACCAACATGGCATTGGATGGGTTGGCTTCCAGAAATGCATCTATTGCTTTTTTCCACCCTTTTTTCTCCACCCCGCGCGATACCATACCAATGAGTTTTTTATCCTCCGGCAGGTTCAGATCAGCACGGTTTACTTTTTTATAATCGTCGCTGGCAGGTTTAAAACCATTGTAAATAAGCGATACTTTGGGCAGTAGAGCGGGAAAAGCAGCCTGGTAGAATCCAATATGTTCTTCGCACAGGCATACAATATGATCGATGGCAGATAGTGTTGTTGCCATCTTAACGCGGATGTGCAACATGCGTGGGTTTACCTCGCCATTATAGAACGAAGAGTAATCGCCATGAATAGTGGTAACATGCTTAAAGGCAACAGAACTTTTTATAGCAACCTGAGCTACAGCATAGTCGGCCTTAAAGAGGTGCGAGTGCACCAGGTTGGGTTTAAATTCGTTTACGATCCTGTTCAGTTCATTAATTACACCAGATTGTACCAGCGAATAATCTATACCCATCTTACGCAACAGACTATCGGCTTTATGCTTAAGCGATAACATGCCTACATGCGCATACAATACTTTTACTTTTGCTGAGACCTGCTCCAGCACGCCCGGATTTACAATATGTTTATACAACACAGCAATGGCCACATCGTGTGTGCGGCTCAATGCATTGGCCAGGCGCACCACAAATGTTTCGGCCCCACCGGGATGTAAGGTTTCTGTTACTAATAGAATTCGCATGCTCAATTGACCTCCGACGATATCTTCTTTTGAAAAAAGGTATACGTTTTCAGTTTTAAAAATGGTACTTCAAAATAATTATAAGACAAATAAGATATCAGCAGGGTTATTAAGATTGCCAATGCAACCAGAGGCAGTCCGTAATACATGAAAAAGAAACCTGCCCCCATTGCCTGCAAAGCAACAATCAGCAATGGAATTAAAGGCACATGGTACATGTATACACCATAAGAAATTTTACCTACAAACACCGAGATCTTGCTATCCAGGAAACGCGGGTTTTCAACAGCAATGGCATTTGCAATGGTAAGTGCATATACAAAGCCTGCTATTTCACTCTGTATATAAGGTATGCTTAGCGGGCAAAACGAAACAAAGAAGAACAACACCCATGTAAGGATTTTAACCCATAGCATCCGAACATACCTCAAAGTTTTCCAGTTTTCATACAGCGCTATAGCTAATAGTCCACCAATAGCCATACAGCTAAACAATGATTGATTGAATATGCCATTAATGGCTGTCCACGCTGTTTCGTTATTTGAATGATGAGATAAATATGCAGCACCATTTCGCAAAACGAATTGAATGATTATGACTGTGCAGCACACCTTAAGCAGGTTTATTTTCTTTAATAGCACAGGCCAAAAAAGGTAAAACTGCTCTTCTACAGATAAAGACCAATAGTGAGAAAGCACTACGAAGGGAACAGACAATACATTGGCAATATTGACGCCAAAAAAGGTGATGGCAATAACAGAAGCAGATGTAAAAGATCCAAAATTCTGATATAGAGAAGTATTAACACTAATCAGGTAAGCAACAAAAAAAATGAGGAAATATAAAGGCCAGATTCTTAAGGCTCTTTTCTTATAAAACTGTATTAGTGAAATGGTATTTGTACTTGCCTTTTCATTAAGCAACAGATAGGAAATAATAAAACCACTGATCACAAAAAAAAGCGTGACCATATTTTTACCCGAATGGCCAATTGAAGCGAAAATGCTGGTAAACTCCTTCTGTCCCATTGTACCAGCAATCAAATAAACATGCCCGATCAGCACCACCACAGCAGCAATAGCTCTGAGCCCATCCAGTCCGGGAAGTTTTTTAGTCAAAGACATAATCTTATTTTTATAAATACCTTTTTGTAAAACAGATCTTACCCTTCAAGCATGGCTACTACCCGCTCTTTAAATAATGTCTCATCTATATTGTAGTTCCAGTTCATATCCAGCCTGGACCCAACTACCGCATCATAATACTTAACCTTTGCGCCTTCGAGAAACCAATAAAAATGAGGATTGAGCAAACTTTCAGAAAAAAGCTCCATTACATGCACCTGGCTTAAGTCTGAATACAGAAGGTTGGTTATGCCCGCTCCATGTGCAGCAATAAAATATTTCACTTCTGTAAATAAAGCCACTTGTTGAGCGTAGGTCAGATCTTCTGCATATACTACTTCAAATCCTTTTTCTACCAGGTATTGCTCTATTACATCATTATTCAATAATCGCCTTTGGAATTGAGGTTTTCGGTTCAGGAAGACTTTTCGGTGTGGATGTTTTTTAACCTGACCTGCCATAAGCTGATACAGATCATTCCACCAGGCTTTACTCGACATCCCCTTGTATATCTTATTAGCTTTAATCCACTCATTTTTTTTCTGCACCACCCAGTTAATATTCTTAAACTCCGGCATAGCCAAAACATACTGCACATAAGGAATGGCATAAATTGATTCATGAATCAGCACCGGCGTATTTTTATCTACCAGTCCCGATCGCATGATCATAAGCAACGGATTCAGGGCATCATCAAAAAAATGGTACAGGTTTTTACCTGCGTATCCATCAAAATGAATTATGGTATCCAAAGAAGTATACTTCCGGCTAAACCAGATAAATTTCAGAAAGGCAATACGGGAAGGCTGCAGATGTATATGAGCACGGCTTTTGGATTGTGCTACATATCGTCCGGCATCTAAAACAACCAGACTCATATCAGGCTCGATATAAGCTGGGGTATCTACCAGGTAGATGGCATCTTCATGCTTACTCCACCTATCATTTTCGCCCTGGAACCGCTTACATAACTCCGAATCTGCCAAATGATTCATTGTATGGTCTTTGAACACGTCCCGTAAGTTATAATGCACAGTCGTTATTCCATCCTTTTCTCCGGCAGTTTTCCAACGAAACAGCAACATCACTGCTTTACCCACTGCAGACTGATGCAGCAGCCGGATTTTGGCCCGGTACAGTATGTGTTTTATATCTTGAATTGATGTTGCCATGCATTTTAATTGTTTCCACTCAGAAAAGCGGTCACCTGCTTTCTAAACCAGTAAAAAGTAGTATTTATTAACGTTTTGCTGTACATATTGCATTCAAAAGCCTGTTTCAGCAGTTTCTTAGCCAATATAAAATCGGATTTATCTACAGCCTTTGCAGCCCAAATCCGATATTGCTCGGCCATAAATTTTTTATCCGCTTTGAACTTTTCTTCGAGTTTGTTCAAAGCTTCCATATCTCTTTGCTCCAAAAAATCCGTTCCCGTATTTTTTCTTTGAATAAACAGATAACGTAACACCTCGGGCATAATCAATTTGCGCAAGCTGCTGTAATCGTTGGTAATGGAGTTTGGATTATTGCGGTAAGCATACAATGCATCTTTCAGGCAATAGATAGGATAGTTAGTATTAGCCCTTACTGTCCAGTAAATATCATCTCCTAAAGCGCCAGAAAAATATGGATCAAAATAACCCATAGTATCAAAAACAGAACGGTGTACCATTAACGCAGGAAACCAAAATGGATACCCGTTATCGGGTTTTTCTGTCAAGATGATATCCGTCTCCGGTACTAGTTGCCCATATACAGCACCATTGCTGTCTATCCGTTGAAAGCCACTAGCCACTATCTTAATATCCGGCTTTTGTAATACAACATTCACTAGTTTCTCTAACCGATCGTGAGCGCAACGGTCGTCATTATCCAACTGGGTAATATAATCTCCTGTGGCTTGCTGGTGCACAAGATTTTTGTTCCCTACATAGCCCAGGTTCTTTTCATTAAATATTAGCCGTATACGCGCGTCAGTACAATGTTCATTCAACCACTCACGCGTACCATCATTAGACCCGTCATCTGCAATTACCAGCTCCCAATTGGTATAAGTCTGCGCAAGTATATCTGCTACAGCATCTTTAATGTATGGCAACCCATTATAGGCGCACATAACAACACTTACAAATGGTTTGCTGCCATGTATTCTCTGATCCATTTTTGTGTAATTGCTATTCCGTCGTTAAAAGTTGTTTTAGGCCGCCATCCATTAAGCGCATTCACCTTACTATAATCCAGCACATTACTGCGCACATCAAACGGGCGGTTGGGATAATGCTGCACTTCCAGCATAATCTGCTCATTGTGCAACAGATCATTAATACGTGCCACTACCTGGTTGGTAGAAACGCCTTGAGCACTGCCAAGGTTATATATATGCCCCGACTGGCCATGCTTTATAATATCATTGAGCCCATCGCAAAAATCATCTATAAAAAGATAATCCCGTTCATGCGTGCCATCTCCAAACACATGTGCAGGCTCACCTTTATAAGCAAGCCCCAATGCTGTAGACACGAACCCCTGCCCCCGGAATGGTTTCTGCCCTGGACCATAAATATTAGCGGGACGTACAATGCCTGTATTTAAACCATGAACCTGGTGATACAGGTTTACATACCGCTCGCACGCCATCTTGGTGATGCCATAGGGAGACAAGGGGAAATTGGAGCAGTCTTCATTTATAGGACTGGAAGCCACATTACCATATACAGTACCTCCCGAAGAAATGTAAATATATTTCGCTACCGGAATACGCTTGGCAAACTCTAGGTGTCTGATCACGTTATAAAGATTTTCAGAAAAATCCTTTACCGGATCATCAAAACTGGTGTTGGGCACAGAAGTATATGCAAGATCTATCACCACGTAATCGTCTGACTGATTTAGGTATCCTGCAATCAGATTTAAACCGGTTTCCTGGATAGAATAAAACGACTCTCCTGCAACCGGCTCATAGCTTACCGAACGGCCTATTACCGTTACCTTATCACCGGCGTTAGTAAAATACCGGGTCAGATTCCTGCCTATAAAGCCATTTCCACCAATGATCAGAACATGCATAATCAATGTTTAAGAAAAAATAGACTTATACCTGATATACCGGTAGGTATCAATTACAAACGGTGGGATAGATTGCAAAGCAACCCAACGGAACAATTCCTTTCCTTTTCTTCTTGGTTTCTTTTTAAATGTATTGGAATAAACGCACTTGATCTGGCTGATCGTTTTAATCTGCTCTTTCTCCAACGCATCGTGATACCATTCGTATAAGGGCTTAACCCCTGGTGAATTATCGAACGTATACCTGTTACAGGTAAACTTAGAAATCTGATCGGGTTTACTAAACTTGTAGGAACTAAAATGGAAAAACACGAGGGGGAATTTATCGTTCACCATGTAACCGCCATCTTTTGCGCTCAATACACGCTCATGTAGGTTCCATGGGGCCATATTGAGGTTTACATCTCTAAGGATTACATAATTTTCGAAATAGCAGGGCACCAGATTTATCCAGAGCTGATCGGTAAACATACCTTCACATACTTTATCAAAACCCATGGTTAAGGTTCGCTCTTCCCACCAATCCAGCAATGCGTAAGCTTCAGTGTCCTGTCTTTTGAATGACAGTGCCATAAACCCGATATTGTACACACCATAGTTCAGGAATAATGTTTCCTGTGGGTTTAATCCATCCTCCAGGTACGTAATAGGCGTTACCCCTTGTGGTGTAAGCACTATATCATGGGTTGCAGCAGCTTCTTCAATAACAGATAAGTTATTAAACAAAGCGATATCCGGATCAATGTAAATGATCAGATCCGCATTTGCATATTTGGCTTTCAAAAATTTGAAGTAGGTTGGTTTCACCGCGGTATTAAGTTCCACGATATTATACTTGTCGAAGATGTTATACTTTGGATCTACATTAAGTTCCGATACAGGTATTGTTTCTATCAATCCTCCTTGGTTATAATCAATCTCAGGTACCTTCTCATCAATCAATCCTACCACATAATGATAACCGGGATTGTACTGATGAGCGGTCTTAATTAAAACCATTGCCTGTGCCCAATAGTTATTGGAGCATATGGTGAATATTATTTTACTTTTCATGACGTTCACTTTTCACTAAACTTTTTGGTATTCAAATTATTCAAGCACTTTTATAACACGGGCAGGAATACCGCCCACCACAGTATTTGGAGCTACATTTTTTGTCACTACAGCGTTGGCTCCTATGATGGCATTTTTACCAATGGTAACGCCAGGTAATATGCAAACTCCTTCTCCAATCCAAACATTATCTTCTATCACTACCGCACCTTTGGTCACCAATGGTCTTACGGCTGGTATTTGCTGCAAAGCAGCCGCTGTAATATCGCCGTGTGAGTGATCTGAAATATAAATATGGCTTGCCAGCAACACATTATTACCAATCGACACCTTTTCGACACACCCGATATGCACATCTGTATTAAAATACACGTTGTCGCCTATCGTAATTTCAGGCTTAAATGGGTTCCCCTGAAATTCATCCCAGGCTTCTATTCTAAGCCTGGCCATGGCATGAAAATTATTCCCTACGCTGAGGTATTGTGGATTTTTAATAATATATGGATCGGCCAGAATAACATTGCTACCCACTTTCCGGAATGCTTTCTTAATCGACTCCTGCTTGCGGTAATGGTAATGCCGTTTAAACACATCAATGGCTTTATCAAATCGCAATTTGAATAATAAAGAAGCAACCTTATCTATCAACCAATTAAACATCGTCAATATCTATTATTATTCAGTAAGAGGCTTTTAAACAGTGCAATATTAAGCGAAACTATAATAAAATGCCATCAATAATTTAGTCGGATTGTGTCTTATCAAGCCCTTCAGCCCATACATGCTCCGAAGATGTTTATAATAGGCTTTTTTATCAAAATCTTCGAACACGACATGGGTGTCATGTAAATATTGAAGATCAATATCGAATGTTAAGTCATCGGCAGCAGGCCGGGCATTTCCTTCCAAAATATCCTTAAGCTCTTCTGTAAATGACTGTCTTGTAGTAATTAACGAAAATATAAATTGCCCATATGAAGCCCTTAATTCCTTATTGGTAATCAGTTTGGAAGCGGCTTCTAAAAAACCGGGGACATTCCAGGATTCATAAGGCAATTTCTCCCCACTATCCAATACATTGTGCGTATGGGTATGCACCAGTTTTTCCTGCGTTAAGGTTACCATTGGTTTTTGAGTTGCGGCAGCATAAAGAATCATGTTCCCGCCACCATAGGGGTAGGTACTGAAATAAATATCTATATGTTGGTATACCTGGTAGATATCCTTGCGGTTACCAATGAGCAGAAAACGTTTTTCAAGACCGTTAGCCTTTATAAAATCACGGATAAATGAGTCATCGCCAATTTGGGCAAACAGGAAAATAAAATTTTCGTACTGCTTCAATAAGCTGGCAATCATGTTTAAAAAAGTGTTGTCAGCATCTTTAATCTTATAGACACTTCCTCCGCTAAACCCAACCACATAACCGGTTAGATCTAAAGGAAATCCTTCAAATGCTACCGATTGGTTGATAATAGGATAAGTACGGTGCTTGTATATTCTCGACTTATCAATACCTCGATATTGGGCACTGATGTAAGCACCCCAATCTCTAAAAACCAATAACTTATCCGTCACTGCTTTACCCAACCAGAAAGCATGATCTGTAAAATCTATTTGATATTTTTCTATCTGCGGAAAAAAAGACATCGTGGCAACAGCTGCTACGTCCCAGGGAGAAAGGTGCATAAATGCTTTGGAAGGGGCAAATTCCTTAATGGTTTGAACCATTGTACGAATCTTTTCGGAATATGAAAAATGGCTTTCCAGCACCAACAACTTCGTTTGCCCACTATGCGCTTCAATATCTTTTAGGATCTGCTCAGATAAAGGCATAGAACTATTATGTGTACGTATGAAAAGAATTTCATACCCTAAATCCCAAAGCGCATACAGATATTGCTGGGTATAACCACGGTAATCAAAAGCAAAGGAATCAACAAATACTATTCTCTTTTTATTGACAGAAGGAGTCTCCTGTAACGGTGCACACAACAATGGAGCTATCTCCAATATCATATCTTCCATTTTATCGTCAGAGAAACGATCCAGGTAATGCAACCTGTATGCGTGTTTGGCCTGAGCTTCAATCAGTCTCAACGCTCCTTCGTAGTTTTTTCGGGCAATCTGGCCTTTGACAAACTTCATTTCCCGGTTGTGATCCCGGGCCATTTTTTCCCGATCCAAAGCAAACATAACTTCCCTAGTATTGATTTAATAATGTCACTACAGTATTCATATCTTCTTCGTTTAAGACATTACTGATAGGCAGGCTTAATACTTCGTTATGTATCTTTTCTGAAACAGGAAATTGCATATCCTTCCATTCGGAATAAGCTTCTTGCTTGTGTGGTGCTATGGGGTAATGAATAACAGTTTGTACCCCATTATCCATCAGGTACTGCTGCAGCTCCTCCCTGTTGGCAGTACGTATTACAAACAGATGCCAAACATGCCCTTCTCTTGTGTGCCGCTCAGGTAGTATTATTTTATCATTTTTAATCTTATCGAGGTAAAAATCTGCTACTGTCTTGCGCTGCTCATTGTCGGCATCCAACCTACCAAGCTTAATAGTTAAAAACGCTGCCTGTAACTCATCGAGACGGGAATTGACCCCCTTAAACTTGTTTTTATACTTTATTTCAGAACCATAATTTCGCAGCGCGTACAACACTTCAGCCATTTCATCGTCATTGGTTGTTATGGCACCGGCATCGCCCAGTGCACCCAGGTTTTTACCCGGATAAAAACTGAACCCGCTAACATCACCGAGGTTACCACTCTTCTTACTATTACGGCTCATCGCACCATGAGACTGTGCGGAATCTTCGATCACTTTTAAACCATGCTTGGCAGCTATGGCATTAATGGCATCCATATCGCACAATTGTCCGTATAAATGAACCGGTAAGATAGCTTTAGTTTTTGGGGTAATCTTCGCTTCTATCAGAGCTGGGTTTATAAGACAATCGCCCAGGGAAGGTTCTACCAATACAGGCACCAACCCGGCTTTAGAGATCGCAAGAATACTCGCTATGTAAGTATTGGAAGGCACAATAACCTCATCACCTTCCTGCATTACGCCTGTTTGCTTATAGGCTTCCAGGATTAAGATTAGTGCATCCAATCCATTGGCAACACCAATACAATGTTTGGTACCGCAGTATTCTGCAAATTGCTGTTCAAAAGTTTTAAGGGCTTCTCCCTGAATAAACCATCCGCTCTCCAGCACCTGGGAAAACGCCTCGAGAAACGCTGCTTTATAATTAAGATTGATCTGTTTTAAATCCAAAAAGTTGATCATAAAAACTAATAATTATCGATTAGGTTTGGCATACAATACAAGGTCCATCCCATCAGGACCATGTTGCCTTAAAAAAAAGCTGTAATGCGGATTTATAGATTGGATGTACAATGGTATGCGCCATAAGTCATCTTCTTTGTGATAAATACTGATGGCCAGGTGGGGCGCTACATCTGCAATAATATTCTTACACCCGGTAATGGCATTTTCTTCCTCCCCTTCAATATCAAATTTCAGGAACACCTCACGATTGCTAAACTTCAGCTTTTCGTACAGCAGTTCATCAAGCGCAACCGTTTGTACAATTGAGGTACCGTCCTCGCGCAACGAAGATCCCATACTGTTATTGGAGCAGAAACGCTCAAAACCGTGCCGCTGACTTACACCCAGCTGAAACAGGAATGTCTTTCCTGTGTTTTCTTTAGGTAGTGTGAGTACATACCCCGTTAGTTTTGAAAAATTGGCCTCGTCTGGTTCGAAAGCATAAACAGCACCAAAACCAGGGTTAGTCTTGGTGAATTTTTTTACGGTATCACCATCGAATGCGCCACAGTCAATATAAATACAACCAGGGCTTGCCAGGTTTGAACCAAACAAATCCTCAGGAAAGTAATAATCATAATCCGGAGGCTGCAAACTGGGATAATCCAGTTTCAGTCGAAAAGCAAGGTTAGAGAAAAACACGTCTTTTGACTTTTCTTCCTTAAAGAGTTCAAAAGCCTTCAGCAATTCTTGCTTTTGAGCAGCAATTGCGGCAGGTGCTGCAAACTGGTAAAAAGGCAGGAACAAATCCGGAAAAAGATAAAAAAGATCGAGGAAGGAAAATACATGTACAAACCCATCATTCTTTAACCGCTCCTTTATAGTTTTATAATCCACAGACGGATTAAAAATCGTAACGACAGTACATACCCCATCCCCATATTCAAGTCTGGCTTGCTCTGGCGACAGTATTGGTATTTCGTTTAATTGCGTACCTGTTTTAGAAGGGGTATTATCGGCAATTGCAAGTGGAACCAGGTCTATTTTCCTGAGTTTTTCTACAACACCTGCACCATTCTGTCCGGCACCATAAAGTATAAAACGCCCCTGGATTAAATGGGCATGCAATGCTTGAGCAGATACGGGTATACGACTCGTTGCAGTACTGTCAATCTCATCCAGAATACTGGTTATTTTATCAGAAAAAACAGCCTCCATTATTCCCCCTTTGTTTTATTAATCCTATCAATTCTTTTCTTGCGAAATGAATAAACGTCGGAATCAGATTCACAATCATAACCCAGCAATCTTCCGAGAGAAGGATCTTCGGCGTACTTCCCCTTTAATGCCATCGGAAAGCTGATCTGTTGCTTAATAAACGGCAACACATACATGTTGTTGATTCCTCTCCTTACATTGGTAGAAGTATTCTTTCCTGAGCGATGGTACATCATAGAATCAAAAACGATAACCGAGCCGGCGGGTGCTGTTACCACTTGCTCATGTTTACTCACATACTCTTCAGATGGGCATTTTTCGAATCGTTGCGTATGTGGAAGAATATAGGTACCGCCGGTTTTTTCAGAAAAGTCATCAATACAGAATAAGGCACTTACAGACAAAGGCCTGGAAGATGTAAAATGCTGGTAATTCAAATCCCTGTGATAAGCCCATGCATTAGGTTTATTAGCCTGCAGTGGCATATTGATAACGCCATTCTGCAACATCAGTATAAAATAATTGCCTAACACTTTTTCTACAACATCCAGCACTTTCCTGTTTGCTGCGACGGATGTCAGAAAAACATCATCATAAATCAGTGGCGCCCTTACATTATTGCTATCATTAATTATCTCCAGCTGCGACTCATCTCCAAAATCTGCTACCTGGACCTGGTATATTTCATCAAGTTTTTTCCGAATGAACTTTAACTCTTCCGGCGTAAGAACATCATGAATAATAGTATAACCCTGAATCTGAATTTCTTCCAGATTTAAATCTGTGTCATGCACTATCTTGTTGTGCTCGTTAACTCCGAAAAAACTAAAGTCTTTCATGGTGATATATTTAGGTCATTAAAAAATCAATTCAACGCAGCCAAATCCATATTTACCATATTCATTCCCGTTATACAACAGGTAAAATTTACTCCCCAGCTGAATTACAGCAGGATAAGCACTCATCTGATCATCAAAATCACCTGATTTTACAGGCAATTCCAATTCTTTATCCTTTCTTTTCCAGTCTCGACCATCTTCAGATACAGCGTAGCCCAGGGTGTAAGGGGAATTTTGCGAAGAGTACCCGTAAAACATATAATGCAGGCCATCTCTTTCAAATACGAACGGACGACCGATTCTATATTCCGCGCCCTCCATATCAAGAAGAATTTCACCGCTTTTCGGAAAATTGATACCATCTTCCGATTCAAAATATCTAACGTTATATACAGGCAGCGTTTTGTCTTTACCCTGAATAAATTTATTACCGCCGCCGTACCAGGCTCTCCATTTCCCTCCTTCATAACGGATAGTATGGATAACCCTAAACAGGAACTCTTCATTGCTTCGCTCCAGCAGTGGCACGTTAGAATGGCGGGTAAAGCTTTCCCCATTATCATTGCTGATAGCCAAGCCACTCAACACCAGAAAACGTACGCCTTTAGGAAGCTGATAGCCAGCATAATACAAGTAAAGCTGCTCGCCCTTTTTCACAACGGCACACGGCACGACTCCACTCTCATCAAAACTACCAGGCAAGCCCACGTCCAAAACTGGTTTTTGGGAAACACCAATTACCTGGGTAGGATCTTCTTTCGACAAATCTACATAACCAACCCTGCTCACTCCTATTTCGTCACGCATACCAATAAATACACGCACACGGTCTTCGAGAATAATAGGAGAAGGTTGCAACGCCGAATTTTTGGCCCATGATATCGTGTCATCGGGCGCAAATACTATTTTCTTATCGATACACTTTATCATACTAGTTCATTAGGGACATTAAACGCTTCATAACTTGATTTTGCTGCGGGCTTCGCAGGAGAGCCAATCATCAGCTTGCCATCTTCTGTATTCTTAACAATAAGCGCACCACTGCCCACAATATTATCCTTGCCCAGTTTTATGTTATCGTTAAACGTACAGTTTACACCCAGAAAAGAGGAATCTCCGATTTCACAAAAACCAGAAATAACGCAATGCGATGACAGGTATACATTATCCTGAATCACCGTACGATGACCAACGTGATTACCGCTCCAAAGGATAACATTGTTTCCCACTTTTACATGGTGTTGTAATACGTTATTCTCAAAAATGAATACATTCTCTCCTATCTCCACATTTCTCCATACAAAAGCCCTACTGCTGATGTAACTCGCACAGGTATATCCTTTGGCCTTTGCAGCCTGAAACATCTTTGCACGGGTGCGGTTCAAATGCACATAAGAGATAGCCACATATACTTCATATTCAGCCGGCGGATACTGTTCTTCCAGCGTTTCAAAAGGGACCACTGGCAGGTCACAAAAAGTCTTTTCTGTGATATACTGTTCATTTACACTAAAAGCAACAACTTCGTAAGCAGAGTCATAAGTAAAATACTCATACGCAATCTCCGCAGTTTCGCCAATGCCTACTATAACCAGTTTTTTTCGTTTTTCCATGAGATTTGAGTTATTAAAGTAAAAAGTGCATTGTTTCTCTCAACACGCCACGTCCGCCGAATCCTTCTTTAAAATGAAACAACCCGGTATTGATCGTCTTTCCTCCATCCTCATTGGCAGTGCCAAGATTAAAGTATTTATATCCGTTTTTATTGCCCCATTCAATGATGTAATCAAGTACTGCATTAATAGGTCTGAATTCCTGAAATTCATTATTTTGTCCAATGTACTGAGCATGTAAAGCATGTTTGCCACAAATAAACACAACACATCCGCATACCAGCTGGCCGTTTACATACCCTCCAAACAGCTTGATAGATTCCTCTCCTACATTATTCAACAATCGCCTGAAATCTTCAATCGTATGTACAGGAGCACGACCATGCTTGGCCTGAAGGTTATTCTCAAGAATATTCCAGAACCCTTCAAAATCGGTAGTATCGCGCACCTCAACAAATTTCCAAGCCTTCTTTATATTATACTTGGTACCATTTTCATACCGCTTCTTAATGGCATCAATCTGCCCTTCCAGACTCACGTATATTTCCAGTTCTCTTCCCTTGAGCTTAAAATCGTGGTACCACATGGCGTAGTCCGATTCTTCGCTCAGTTGCCCGTAAAAAATCTTAAAAGGATTCCGGATCACAATCTCTGTATAGTTAAGCTCCTTCGCCTCTTCTATAACAAGCCCTACCATTTCTACCGCTTCTTCCACACCTATCGAATCGTCAATCACAAATCCGCCGTAGGTAGCGTAACCATGCGAATAAAGCACTGTTCCGTTTCTGACAACCGCTGGCAATACCGCAGCTACTTTGCCTTTCTTAAGAAAAAGTAAGGAATGGTCATCGGCACTGCTCCTGTCATTGTGATTATAAAACTTCCTGCTGTGCAGGAAGGTTCCGTTAATGGCAGTGGAAATAAATGCATCCCATTTATCTGCCCATTCAGCGCTATATCTGACCTTTTCTAATTTCATTAATAAAATCTTCGTAATTTCTGATATAATCCTCTTCGTTGTATACTTCAGATGCCAGGCACATCAATACTGCGTTATGAGAAAACTGTATTTCTCTCCATGAAAAAGGGGGCAGATACAATCCCAGATGTGGCTGATCCAGCACAAACTGAGTTTTGTTGTGCTGCGCGTCCTCCACGTTAAATATTATTTTTCCGGACACCGCAAAAATAACCTGTTGAAGCTCCTTATGAGCATGATATCCTCTGATGATATTCTGAGGTGTATAATAAGTCCAATACACCCTTTTAACCTGAAAAGGGATATTTTTCTCTACCTCGGCCACACTTATATAACCTTCATGAGAGCTACCAATAGAAGGAAATTCGATAATTGACGGGGCCTTTATTATGATTGATGAATCTTTCAACAATTAAACCAGATTTATTTGTTTAACAGAATGTGAGATCTCCAGTTGCGGGAATGTTACACCGGGCAAACGACTGGAGTTTGATCCCGAAGCCTCAGGCATAACTTCAAACGACAGGAAATCACGTACCTGATATAATACATATCTTTGATTTTCACCGAAAATAATGGATATACCATAGACTCCGGCATTCAAAAATTGCTTGGGTAATCTACAACTTATTTGATATATCCCACGCTCAGAATCATTATTTTGGGCCAGTTGTGCACCGGAATGGAACACAACTACATCATCCTGGTTAGTTAGTTCAAACGTGATGTCGGTATTTTTACCTTCCATTCCGTTAAAATATTCCAGCTGAAACTCAATACCCGAAAACATGGTAAGCATTTCACCTTGCTGAGGTACCACTTCAAATTTCAATATCCTGATGTTATTGTTGCCGGGAGCGTCATGAAGCGGACCATGGTGCTCAAAACAAGAGTTGGTTTCATGCGCACTCTGGTAATAGTTTACCGCTTCCATTTGGGTTCCCTGAAACACTAGTCCTCCATGCCGCATTACAATACCTGTAGTGCATAATTGTTTAACTGCAGCCATATTATGACTTACAAACAATACAGTCCTGCCATCATTGGTACTCACATCTTTCATCCGGCCCAGGCACTTCTTCTGAAATTCTGCATCCCCCACTGCCAGCACCTCATCTACAATCAATATCTCAGGTTCAAGAAAAGCGGCTACAGCAAATGCAAGGCGTACATACATACCAGAGCTGTAACGTTTTACAGGCGTATCAATATATCGCTCCACCCCGGCGAAATCAACAATTTCATCAAATTTGGATTTGATTTCCCGTTTAGTCATGCCCATTATCGCACCATTCAGGTATATGTTTTCACGACCGCTCATTTCCGGATGAAAACCTGTACCTACTTCCAGTAAGCTGGCAATGCGCCCGCGCAACTTAATATTACCGGATGTAGGCTGCGTTACTTTAGACAACAACTTCAGCAATGTACTCTTACCAGCACCATTCCGGCCTATAATACCTAGCACATCGCCCTGGTTTACTTCAAAACTAATATCTTTAAGGGCCCACACATAGTCACTATCACCTTTAGTAGTACGATCATTGGCTTCTCCAATCTTGGCAAACGGATCTTCCTTGCCACGCATACGGGCCAGCCAACGGTTCAGATCGTGGCTGATGGTTCCCGTACCTACCTCTCCAAGGCGATACAATTTACCCAGGTTTTCAACTTTTATCGCTATACTGCTCATGCTATGTTTTCGTTATACTTTTTATAAAAATCCGTTGATGCTCAACGTTCAGCTATCAAACCTACCGTTGATTATTAAACGGTATCCATAAAACTCTTCTCCACACGGTTAAACACCACAGTGCCTATTATTACAATGATTAGAGTAAACAATCCGCTGTACCCCAACTGCGACCAGCTAAAAACGCCCTTACCAGTAAAGGCAAAACGGAAAGTCTCAATAATTGCAGTCATTGGGTTAGCCATAATTAGCCATTTATAACCGGAGGAAATGCTGCTTAATGGGTAGATTACGGGAGTAGCATACATCAGCAACTGCACCCCAAACGTAAGCAAGAACACGAGATCCCTGTATTTTGTGGTAAGTGCACTGATAATCATACCAGACCCAAGGCCCAAACCACCCATCAACAAAATCAATACAGGCAACAAAGCTATATATACATTGGGATGAACATCCGTTGTGGTTATCATGTAATAGCCCAGGAACAGAAGAAACAATACAAACTGAATACCTAATTTAATAAGGTTGCTCACCACAATAGATAAAGGCATTACCATACGGGGGAAATACACTTTACCAAATACGGTAGCATTATCACGGAATACGGTAGCCGTTTTATTCAGACACTCTGAAAAATAGTTCCAGAGTGTAGTACCAGCCATATAAAACAACAAAGGAGGTATACCATCGGTAGAAAGATTGGCAATACGGCTAAACACAATCATAAACATGAAAGTGGTAAGCACCGGTTGCAGAAAAAACCAGATAGGCCCCAGAATGGTTTGCTTATAGGTGGCCACAAAATCACGGCGCACCAACAACATTAATAAATCGCGGTAACGCCACACCTCTTTCAGTCTCAAATCCAACAAGCTTGACTTGGGCTCTATGACTTCTGTCCAATGCTGCGGTTCAGCATACCCTCTTTGTTCCATTTAACAATCAGTTCTATTTATAATTATCAATAGAGCTATTACGCATATTTTCCTTCTGGAATGACCCGCACAGGCTTATCCGAAGATGCGAAACGGCTTTTTAAACTTAAAAAATACTTTTCCACCAAATGGAAAGAAGCCCAGGCGCCTAATATTGCCAACGTTGCCGCTAAAAATACAATTAACAAGTAGGCTGAAGGTGTAGCCTCCAACCGGTTTTGCATAAAATGCAGCACCAACGAAAAAGCGAACATATGGTACAAGTATATTCCATAAGAAATATTACCCAGCCATTTCAAAAAACGACTTTCCAGATTAATTAACGCTTGGGCATTGGTAGCCACATTCAATAAAATGACCCCAAATACTATTGCGTTAAACTCCGAAATAACGAATGCCGGTAGCTTAACCGGCTGTATTGTATTCCAGATACACCAGCCCCAGGCCAGCACTTGTACAATAGGGTTATACAACCAGTTTATCCAGCGCTCCTTACGATGTAAGGCCAATGCCAGCACTCCGCCCCATGCCATACAATGATACCGGCTAAGGGTGAGGAAACTGTATGCTTTCTCATTTCCGGCCCAGGCCATCCAGCCTTTGAGTACAAAGTATAACAGTATTATACTCCAAATGCCTGTCGCTAACCATTTCTTATTACGGAACAGCCAGGGCCATACCAGGTAAAACTGCTCTTCAACACCCAAACTCCAAAGTTGTGCTACAGGGCCAATGCCAGTGCCAAGTACAATCGGGATATTGCCCAAGAAAAAAGTATAGAAAAACAAGCTGCGAAGCGGAAGCGTTTTATCTGCAATAATATAACCGGCTACCAATATGAGAATGGCCATAAAATAAGCAGGCCATACCCTCAACAACCGCCTCATGTAAAAATTACCGATATGGATTTGCCCCTCACCCTGAAGCTCTGTAAGCAATAACCGAGTTATCAGAAATCCACTCAACACAAAAAACATGGTAACCATCTGGTGTGCGTATGCAAACACTTCTTGCCGGGCAAAACCAAACGCAGTCATGTGCTGGCTGAAATGAAACATCATGATCATCAGCACGCCCAATGCACGCATCCCATTCAAGCCCGGTAAATATTTTACACCAGACATACTTTTTACTTTTTATGGCAGATTCCTTAAATACTTCTTAACCATCAATTTTTGCAACCGGATAATCACCCGCAAGATCAATGTATTAAGTTATAATTGAGCAAATATAACAGGCTTTAAGGACCGGCAAACTGAAATTATTGTTACGCAATAAATCCGCCTTACCTGCAACCTCTTATTTACACACCTGCTTTAGATAAACACCGTAGCCGCTTTTCTCCAGCAATGAAGCTTGTTCCAGCAGCTGTTGCTTACCAATGAAACCCATACGGAACGCCACTTCTTCTATACATCCAATCTTAGTCGCTTGTCTTTTTTCGATTACCCTTACAAATTCGGCAGCATCGGCAAGACTATCAAATGTACCGGTATCGAGCCAGGCAGTGCCACGGTCCATCACAGCCACCTGCAATTTACCCTGCTCCAGGTACACACGGTTTACATCCGTAATTTCATATTCGCCACGGGCAGAAGGTGGGATGGTTTTGGCGATATGAACCACGCTATTGTCGTAAAAATATAAACCAGGAACAGCATAATTACTTTTAGGCTGAGCCGGTTTCTCTTCGATGGATAAAGCTTTAAACGATTCGTCAAATTCTACCACACCGTATCTTTCCGGATCACTTACCTCGCAGGCAAATACGTAACCACCCTCCAGATCATTCAGACTTTGCAATTTTTTGCTCAGTCCTGAACCATGAAAGATGTTATCGCCCAAAACAAGCGCCACTTTATCGTTTCCGATAAACTCTTCTCCTATCACAAAAGCCTGCGCCAGTCCATTGGGTTTTTTCTGAACTGCATACTGGAATGAACAACCAACCTGGCTGCCATCGCCCAACAGTCTTTTAAACTGTGCATTATCTTCGGGGGTAGTGATAATCAATATCTCACGAATGCCAGCCAGCATCAGAATAGACAACGGATAATAGATCATCGGTTTGTCATAAACCGGCATCAATTGCTTAGAAATAGCTTTCGTAATCGGATAAAGCCTTGTTCCGGAGCCTCCGGCAAGAATTATGCCTTTCATTAGGTAATTTATTAGTGCCGCAAATATATAATACTATGCTGCAACTATCAAATATTGCAGGGGTGCAGGTTTACTATTTATTAATACGTTAAAACACATGATATAAATAAACTCAGAGGTAATAAAAAAACGGCCTGTGTATGATACACAGGCCGTTTTTTTTATACTTTATTCTTTTTAAAAAATTTCGATAAGGTGGATGGCTTCTTAGCAGGAGTATCGTCTTCGTAATACCCCTGACCATAGCCATAGCCGTAACCATAGCCGTAACCATAGCCGTAGCCGTAACCGTATTTCTTGCGGTATTCAACCCCATTGAATACAATGGCAGCATGCTTGATCTTGCCTTCGTTATAAAACATATCGAACATACGCACCTGATCCTTAATGGTATAGGCTTGTCTGGTTACAAACAGATTTACGCCAGAGTATTGAGATAATACCAACGCATCAGACACCATACCAATTGGAGCGGTATCAATAATAACCACATCGAACATTTCCTGTAACTCATAGATCAGTTGTTCTACTCTTGGCAACAGGAGGAGCTCCCCAGGATTGGGTGGAATAGGACCACAGTTGGCGATGTACAGGTTTTCGTGCAGACCGGAAGGTTGAATAGTTTTATCCAGTCCTACCAATCCTGCCAAATAACCACTGATACCGCCGCCGGGATTCAGTCCCAGACGCTCCGTAATTTTAGGTTTACGAAGGTCAAATTCCATTACCACTACTTTCTTCTCTCCCAGTGCCAGTATTACCCCCAGGTTCATCGAAATAAAGGTTTTACCCTCACCACTCATACTGGATGTAACCATGATTACTTTCTTATTGCCGGCAACCGACATAAAATCAAGGTTGGCACGAATAAGGCGGAACTGCTCTGCAATACCGGTACGAACGTTTTTCCCTACTACGATATCCGCATCTCCGGTATTTTTGCTAATCATACCCGCAATTGGAATATTGGTAAGGGCTTCGATATCTTTTTCGTTGTTTACTTTATTATCCAACAATTCTCTGCTTACCAAAATCACACCCGGAATAAGCAGCCCAAGTAAAATCATTAACCCATAGATATTTTTACTCACTGGCTTGATCGGTGATCCGGAAGCAAAAGGAGCAACAATAACTTTCGATTTATTGCTGGCAGCATACAACGTAATTTCCGTCTCGAGCCCTTTTTGATACAACATCAGGTACATCGTCTGCATTACATCATATTCCCGCTTCACATCATTCATCACACGGTCCATAGTAGGTACACTACGAATCCTGCTGCTATAAGATGCTGCATTTTGAGAAGCACTCTGCATTTGAATATCAATAGAAGAGGTTACCTTATCGGCAGCATCGGCAATACGTTTCCGCATAGAGGCCAGTTCACTTTCAGTTTGCATCAAGGCAGGATTCTTCTCACCCAGATTCTTTTCCTGAAACTCTTTTTTCTGAACCATTGCGTTGTATTCGCTCGTCATTTTAGCGATTACAGGATCCTGCACATTCATACCCGCAATTACCTGGTTGTTCTTTCCGGTATTGTCCAGAATATTGGATTTCAGTCTGTTTATAACCTGTTTCTGTGTATATAACTGCTCAATGGTGTTTTCTGCTGCAAGTTTACCTTCTACAAAAACACCCGCTTGAGTGTTGATATCCACCATCTCATTCTGGCGCTTTATACCTTCTACTTTTGAATCAACATTTTTAAGATCATTCACCAATGCTTCCTGACGTTGTGCAATAAACTCACGGGTCTTTTGACCAAACTGATTAATATTTTCCAGCTCTTTACGGCGGTAGGCGCGAATCAGGTAATTCATAAAATCCACCCCACGCACCGGTAATTTATCTATAAATGCCAGCTCCAGCATACTGGTACGGCCATCGCCCGGATTTACCTGAAAAGCACTCAGCAACTGAGCCACAGTACTGCCTGTAGGCTCCATACGAACAGTAATGCCTTTAATCAGATAGCCAGTATTAACATTACTTCCATTTACATATTGAATTTTGAACCGGCCATAAGGCTTTTCTACCCATGCATCGAACAATACCCGGTCTGCTTTATCTCCATCTTTTACTTCGAACTGCCCCTCTACCAGCTGACGAACAAACAATTCTTTGGAACCACCACGGTACCCATTTGCGTCAAAAACAATATGAATGGGGCATTCTTCGTAGATCTCATTGGTTTTAATGCGCCCCTCTACCCAATAGTGTACATTTAACTGCAATGAATCTACCACTGCTGCCACTAAATCCTGGCTGCGCAGTACAAACATTTCATTATAAAGGTTTACCGATTGGCCAGAACCGCCTCTCGTTTTATCTATGGTTCGGGCTACACTTCCCGCAGCACCTTCATTCTCTTCACTAATTAATAATGAACTTTTAATTGCGTATACCGGGGTTGTGTACCTTAAATAGGCCCATCCAGCAGCAAAAAACAGTCCAATAGACAGCACAAACCAATACCAATTCGATAAAATGGAAGCCAGCAAACGCCTGAAATCAAAATTATGATTCAGTTGTTCCGAAATTTTATTGCCAATCTGATTGTTGTTTTCCATAAAAGCAGGAGCAGGTTGATGATTATTTAATATTGGCGATTTTAACTATACCAAAGATTGTAACCGCTGAGGACAATACAGCCATAGCTGTAGGCAGGTAAAATCTAAGAAATTCATTGGTTTCCTGACGACGTATTCTGTTGGGTTCGATATAAACAATATCATTTTGCCTCAGGTAGTAGTAAGGGTTACTGAACACATTTTCACTATTCAGGTCCAATCGGGCAAATTCTCTCTTTCCGTCAATTTCTCTGATAATGAGAATATTATCTTTTCTACCGGTTATAGGAATTTCACCTGCGGCTGCTATCGCATCCAGGATATTTATTTTCTGGTTAGGTGCAATCACCGTTCCAGGTCTGCCGACTTCGCCCAGGATGGTGATTTTGTAGTTGATAATGCGTATTTCAACAACAGGTTCCTTCACATAAGAAGTTAATTTCGAACCCATTAAATCTTTAATCTGACGACTGGTTAAACCAGCTACCTTAAGCTTTCCCAATACAGGAAAATCAATATAGCCATCATTATCTACCAAATAGCCTTTAGTGGCATAGCCCGATACACCAGAACCTCCTCCACCAGAAGTAGCAGTAATAGAATACTGCGTGCCCCCGTCATTAAAGATGCTTACCGGATCTTTATCCTGAAAAGCAAAAGATGTACTACTGGTAATATTGATAGCCAGAATATCATCTTTAAGAATGACACCATCGGCTTGCTTTATTATATCCTGGTAAACAACCGAGCTATCATTTGGCGTATTTTGTTTAAAGTAGATGGTTTTCTTAGGAGAAGCGCAGGAACCTAACAGCAGCAAGGCTCCGGCATACATGATGAATAATTTTTTTCGCATAAAGTTGACTTATCCCGGCAAAGGTAGTAGAAAATAGAACTAGTTTAATAGACAAATAAAGTTATTCTCTAAAGTGTATGGTTCAAAAATCCATATTGTTTTAACCTAAGCATCATTTCCTGGTGGTCAGAAATGAGTCTGCTTATGTTAGTCAGGTGGCGTTGGTGGTGCAGATCGGTTCCGCAATAATCATATAATCGATGTTCGAGATAGGTCTCTGCGTTTTGCTTAACGGTACGGCCGTAATATCCCGAAACCGAAAGCAGGTTCAGCTGCATTTGCACACCCTTCTCTTTCAAAGCACTGAAAACCTGCACTTTGTCTTCAAAAAGATAGCGCTCCGGATGCGCCAGAATGGGTTTATACCCCAATGCCTGCACTTCAAAAAGTATCTCACTAAAGTTGCGGGGCCAACCGGCCATAGAGACTTCTACCAGCACCTGGTTATCGCCAAATGTAACTAATCCGTGAGGTAGTACTTCTTTAAGAAAATAGTTATCTAAAAAGTACTCTGCAGAGGCCGATACCGGAATATCAATCCCGGCATCTTTCAATCCTTGTTTTAAAGTTTGAAGCCCATCTTGTATAATAGCGGTAGTATTCTGGTAAAAATCGCCCTGCACATGCGGGGTCACAATAAGCTTCTTATAGCCTTTCCCTACCAGATCCCGCACCATCGTTACACTTTCTTCCAGGCTCTGGGCACCATCGTCGATGCCAGGCACGAGGTGACTGTGCATATCACACTCCAGGAAAGAGAAGTTATCTACTCTTTCCTGGAGTTTATTTTCGGTTTCCTTTTTCGATCTTTTGAAAATTGACAACATAGCTCGTTGTTTTATGTACTCCGCTCAGCTTTCTAAACTATTGTTATGATCGCAATTATCATGCCTTAGCGTTGTACATACTGCCCGTTGTAATACTGCTGGTAAGAACCTGAGGTCACGTGATCGAGCCATTCTTTATTAGCCAGGTACCAATCTATCGTTTCGCTGAGTCCCTGCTCAAAAGTTACCGATGGCACCCAGCCCAGCTCGTGCTGTAGCTTGGAGGCATCAATCGCATAGCGCATATCGTGGCCGGCACGGTCTTTCACGTAAGTGATCAACTGCTCGGCTACCCCTTCTTCACGGCCCAGCTTTTGATCCATCTGGCGGCAAAGCAAGCGTATCAGATCAATATTGGTCCATTCGTTGTGCCCTCCGATATTATAGGTCTCGCCTACTTTTCCTTCGTGGAAAATTTTATCGATGGCTACTGCGTGGTCTTTTACAAACAACCAGTCGCGCACGTTTTCGCCTTTACCATAAATAGGCAGCGGCTTTTGCTGAAGAATATTATGAATGCACAACGGAATCAATTTCTCAGGGAAATGGTATGGTCCGTAGTTATTGGAGCAGTTAGAAATCACCACCGGCAACCCGTATGTATGGTGGTAAGCCATTACAAAATGGTCGCTGGATGCTTTAGAGGCAGAATACGGACTGCGTGGGTCATAAGGCGTAGTTTCGGTAAACATACCGGTTTCGCCCAGGGTACCATACACTTCGTCGGTAGAGATATGGTAGAACAGTTTGTTGTCCATATCACCTTTCCAGTAGTTTTTAGCCACGGTAAGTAAGGTACAGGTACCTACTACATTGGTATGCACAAATGCCAGCGGATCGGTGATGGAACGGTCTACATGGCTTTCTGCCGCGGTATGGATAATGCTGTCAAAAGCGT
The DNA here is from genome assembly GCA_031546985.1 of Chitinophagaceae bacterium. Taxonomy (GTDB): domain Bacteria; phylum Bacteroidota; class Bacteroidia; order Chitinophagales; family Chitinophagaceae; genus JAVBJN01. Next base: position 17,224 of record JAVBJN010000022.1, on the reverse strand, counting down.
AATCGGCAAACAATTGCTCTACCAGCGCCTGATCGGCAATATCGCCTTTTACAAAAGTGTAATTAGGCGCGTTTTCAATGTCCTTTAGGTTTTCAAGATTACCTGCATAAGTAAGCTTGTCCAGGTTTACAATTCTGTAATCCGGATATTTGGTTACCATCAGCCTGGTGAGGTGAGAGCCAATAAATCCAGCACCACCAGTAATCAGAATACTACGGGAAAAAGTCATGAATTGAATTGATTTTGCCACGAAAATACATTTCTGACACCTATTTATCCGATAAAATTGTTACACGAACATTTTTATACCTGTTTAAAATATAACTGGCTGATTTGAAAGGGTAAAATGCTATCTCTTAACGGTTTCATAATTTAGGCCGCCAAACATTATGGTAGATGCCGCCGTTTCTTACATTTGCATTTCTAAATCATTATTCATAAACCTTAACATAACTACCATGATTGTGGAAACCGGAAAGAGAGTGGTACATGCGCCTACAGGCAATACACTAAACTGTAAAGGCTGGGTGCAGGAAGCTGCTTATCGTATGATTCAAAACAATCTGGACCCCGAAGTAGCTGAGCGTCCTGAAGATCTTATTGTATATGGCGGCACTGGTAAAGCTGCCCGCAACTGGGAAAGTTTTGATAAAATACTGGAACTGCTGCGCAACCTCGAAGAAGACGAAACCCTGCTGGTACAATCGGGCAAGCCGGTGGGTGTTTTACGCTCCCATAAAGACGCGCCACGCGTTATTATTGCCAACAGCAACCTGGTGGGCCATTGGGCTACCTGGGAGCATTTCCGTGAGTTGGAAGCCAAAGGACTGATGATGTATGGCCAGATGACCGCCGGAAGCTGGATATACATTGGTTCTCAAGGCATTGTGCAGGGAACTTACGAAACGTACCTGAGCCTGGCCAGCAAACATTTTAATGGATCGCTGAAAGGCACCCTTAACGTAACCGCTGGTTTAGGTGGTATGGGTGGCGCGCAGCCCCTGGCCATTACCATGAACGAAGGGGTATGCCTGGCGGCCGATGTAGAAGAATGGCGCATCCAAAAAAGACTGGAAACCCGCTACATCGACTTTATTTCTCACGACATTGACGAAGCCATTGATAAAGCACTGGATGCTAAGGCCAAAGGCGAAAACATTTCAATTGGTGTGGTATGCAACGCGGTAGACCTGCTGCAACGCCTGATAGACCGCAATATTACCCCCGATACGCTCACCGACCAAACCTCGGCACACGATGCACTGGTAGGCTATTTCCCTGCCGGAATGAGTGTAGAAGATGCCCGCGTACTCCGCGAAAGCAACCCGGAAGATTACATCAACCGCTCTATCGATACCATGTGTGTGCACGTAAACCTGATGCTGGAATTGCAGAAGAGAGGTGCCATTACATTCGATTATGGTAACAACCTGCGTGGCCAGGCTTTTGCCCGTGGTGTGAAAAACGCATTTGACTTCCCGGGATTTGTGCCGGCCTACATCCGTCCGCTGTTCTGCGAGGGTAAAGGTCCTTTCCGTTGGGTAGCGCTGAGCGGCGATCCGGAAGATATTTACACTACCGACAAGGCATTGATGGAACTGTTTCCGGAAAATAAAGGCCTGCACCGCTGGCTTACTATGGCCAAAGACCGTATTGCTTTCCAGGGCCTGCCTTCGCGCATTTGCTGGCTGGGTATGGGCGAAAGAGAAAAAGCGGGCTTGCTGTTTAACGAGCTGGTACGTACCGGTAAGGTAAAAGCCCCTATCGTTATTGGCCGCGACCACCTCGATTGTGGTTCGGTAGCCAGCCCCAATCGCGAAACCGAAGCCATGAAAGATGGTACCGATGCGGTAGCCGACTGGCCTATTCTGAATGCGCTGATCAACACCGCGGGCGGCGCCAGCTGGGTTAGCTTCCACCATGGTGGTGGCGTAGGTATTGGCTACTCCCTGCATGCAGGCATGGTGATTGTGGCAGATGGTACCGATGATGCGGAAGCCCGCCTGAAACGTGTGCTGCACAACGACCCTGCTATGGGTGTATTACGCCACACCGATGCGGGTTACGATGAGGCTACGGCCTGTGGTAAAGAGCACGGCCTGGACATCTGGTAGTATTGCTTAGAACTTTATAATACAAAAAGGGCTTCATCGGTTGATGAAGCCCTTTTTGTTGCTCACGATATTTTTCTGCTTAAACTGATGATACGATAAATGCAAAAAGGCTCGCAAGAATGCAAGCCTTTTAGTGCTTAACCAGAGATCCCAACTCTTGACTAATAGCACATAGATTGTTTGATAAACATATTTTCAAAGAAGCGCATTAAGCGTTGCTTTGAATGCTGAATGCAATGTACGATCACTGATCAAACGAAAAAGTGCGGTTTATTTAGTGCCTAAAAACGATTATTATTCGCAACATTCTGAGATTATGTGCGAAGCTGCAGGGCCTCAAGAACGGAACAGTTTAATCCCCACCAGGCCAAAAAGATAAGAGCGCCCCCCGGTAAGGAGCGCTCTTATCTTTATATAAAGCTGGTTTTACAGCCTAGCAACTAATCTTATCTACCCGGTTGGCATGGCGGCCACCTTCAAAAGCAGTGTTCATAAACAGGTCTACCATTTGCTCGGCCAGTTCGTATGCTACAAAACGGGCAGGCAGTGCTATCACATTGGCATTGTTATGCTGGCGGGCCAGGCTTGCAATTTCGGGCATCCAGCACAATGCTGCACGCACCCCCTGGTGTTTGTTGGCAGTAATGGCCACACCATTGGCGCTACCGCAAATGAGAATTCCGAAAGCCGCATCACCATTCTCTACCATAGTAGCCAGCGGATGTGCAAAATCGGGATAGTCTACCGAATCCTTGCTATGTGTACCCTTATCTTCTACAGTAAAACCTTTCGATACCAGGTACTGCTTCACACGTTCTTTATACTCAAAGCCGGCATGATCGCAACCTACAACGATGGGCTTAGACAAATCAAAAGTGAGACTCATAATCAATATTTAGTTTGATGCACAAAATTAGTTATCCCAGAATTCTTTGGCTGCATTTTGTTTTTCCTTGAGGATGCGGCCGCTCAGTACAATGCTTATTTCGTAAAGGATCAGCAATGGTATAGACACAAAGATCATACTGAACATATCGGGCGGAGTAATAATAGCTGCGATAAACAGGATAATAACCCAGGCAAACTTGCGGTAAGTCTGCATGTATTTGGGGGTAAGAATGCCTGCTTTAGACAGGAAAAACACCACCACCGGCAGCTCAAACACCACGCCGGCACCCAATACCAGGTCTATCACCGTATCGAGATAGTTCTCCATCGTAATGATGTTCTGAAACCTTTCGCTGATGCTGTAAGAGGCAAAAAAGTTAACCGTATAGGGCGCCAGCAGGAGATAGCCAAACCCTACACCTATAAAAAACAATAAAGAGGCCCAGAACACTACCCCACGGGTAAATTTGCGTTCCTTGTCGGACAGGGCCGGACTTATAAAACGCCAGAACTCCCAAAACACATATGGAAAAGCAATAATAAAACCGAACACAAACGATGAGGTAATACTCATCATAAACTGCCCGGACAATACGGTATTCTGAAACTGGAGATTAATCTTATCGAGGCAGAGCGCGGGGGTATGCAGCTTATCGCCCAACCAGCACAGGGCACGGTACGAGATAAAATCGTTGTTGGTTGGCCCCAGCACAATATGATCGAAAATGTAGTTGATATTGGCAAATGCAATAATCCCGGCGATCATAACGGCAATTAAAGCCCTTACCACATGCCAGCGCAACGCTTCCAGGTGATCCATAAAGGACATCTCGGCTTTATCGTTATCTGGATTCCGGTCAAAAAAGCTGAATAGCGCCACCTGTGTTAATTTTTTTAATGAAAACGGGGCAAAGGTACACGATTGAAACGAAATGTACCCCGGTTACCAAGGCTTTAACGACCTTTTAAGTTTACCGGTAGCCGCCAGAGGTAAAAAACAAAGCCGGAGTACGCAACTCCGGCTTTACCTGATCTATTACTTTTTATTAACGACCCAGCCAGTTCATGGCGTTTTCGTATAACAATTTGGCTTTCAGTTCTTCTGCGAATGGCATGCTTTCTATAAGCTTACCCGGGTGGTGCTCGCCCAGCGGGAAGGGATAATCGCTACCGCAGCAGATCTTATCCTCGCCCATTACATCTACCAGGAAATGCATGGCTTTTTCGTCGTGGATCAAACTGTCTATCCAGAACTTCCCAATGTAGTCGCGGGGATTCACGCTATTGTCTACCGCACAAAGATCGGGACGCACATTGTACCCATGCTCAATACGGCCTATGGTAAGCGGGAAAGAGCCGCCGCCATGTGCAAACGCGACTTTCAGTTTAGGGAACTTTTCGAACACGCCACCAAAGATCATGGAGCAAATGGCACGGGAGGTTTCGGCAGGCATACCTACCAGCCAGGGCAGCCAGTATTTTTGCATATCGTTCTCGCCCATCATCTCCCAGGGGTGTACAAAAATGGAACAACCCAGCTCTTCGGCAGCTTCCCAGAAAGGCAAAAAGCGGGGATCGCTCAGGTTTACGTTATTAATATTAGAACCCAGCTCCAGGCCCGGCATTTTCAATTCTTTTACACAACGCTCCATTTCGCGGATAGAAAGGTCTATATCCTGCAACGGCACCGTACCAATACCAATAAAACGGTCGGGGTGCTGGTCTACGCACGAAGCGATGTGGTCGTTGAAGAAACGGGAGGTTTCCAGCCCATGCTCCGGCTTGGCCCAGTAGTTAAACAAAACCGGGATGGTAGAAAGCACCTGGATGCCTACTTCGGTCATATCCATTTCCTTAAGCCTGGGCGCAGGGTCCCAGCAGTTGTGCTCTACCTCGCGAAACACTTTATCGCCCTTAATCATGCGGGCACAGCAAGGCTTGTGGTGCTCCAGGTGTATAAACTCGCCATATCCAAACTTTTTAAACCAGTTGGGAATATGCTCGGGCATGATATGCGTGTGAATATCTATTTTCTTAAATGACATGTAGACTCCGTTTTACGATGCCGCAAGTTAACAAATAAGCGCGCCAATAAAAAAGCCGTCCCAGGAGGGGCAATTGCATGGGCGACAATAACATTTCGCAATTGAGATCCTGCTCTCCTGGCATCGGCAGGATGAAACAGAGGGGGATTCAGCGTAAGAGATCCTGCTTCCATCTCCTCCGTCGATGGTGCAGGATGACCAGTAAATGGAGATGTCATGCTGCCGAGGTACGAGAGCGCCATCTCATTAAAGGATATTCAATGTAAGCGATTCTGTTTCTATTTTTTACATTGCTGATGCGGGACAGGCCAGGTCTTAATAAAAAACCGTCCCTACTGTAGTGTGGGGACGGCCTGTATATCTTGATCGTATTTTCTTATGCTTTGGGCTTAGGCGCTTCCATTACGGTACCACAGCTTTTGCAGGTGCGGTGTTCGTCGTTTTTGTAAAAACGCTCCATCACGGGTGGCAGCTGGGTTACAATATCGGTAAGCTCCATGTACTCTTCGTACAATTTGTTGCCACAGTTTTCGCAAAACCACAGAAAACCATCTATTTCCTTACCCTGGCGTACTTTCTCGATCACCAGACCTACGGTGTTGGCGCCACGTTGCGGGCTGTGGGGTGTTTTGCCCGGCAGCAGGAACATGTCGCCTTCTTTGATCTCAATATCTACCACTTTACCGTCTTCTACAATCCTAACTACCACATCGCCTTCGAGCTGGTAAAAGAGTTCTTCACTTTCGTTGTAGTGAAAATCTTTACGGCTGTTGGGGCCACCCACTACCATAACAATAAAATCACCGGCCTCTTTATACACACACTGGTTACCTACCGGAGGTTTCAGCAGATGGCGGTTGTCTTCGATCCATTTTTTCAGGTTAAAGGGACGTTGTACGGGCATGATCAGTATTTTTCAGCTTTAAATTTACAAAGAAATATAGCTATTTCAATACCGATTTAAGCGTAGGCTCATCAATGTTGCCACTCTCAAAATATTTGAGTACCTGCTGGTTGGCGCCATACAGGATTACGTACGGTGTATTACGAAACTCGTAAATAAAGTGCATGTTGCGGTCTTTATCGCGCAGCATTTCGAGGTTATCGAAGGCATTGAGGCCCATGGTACCGTAGTAAGCTGCTATCTTATCTTCATTCTCGGCAGAGAGCATGAGCACTTTTACCTTTTTTTGCTTCAGCACAGGCATTACCTGCTTAAGCTGGTTGGTAGCCAGCACACAATGGTCGCACTCACTGTTGTAGTAAAACAACAGGTACGGCTGGGCCGGCAGTTCCGCATTGGTAAAGGCTTTGCCATCCAGGTCATAAAATTTAAACGACGGCATTTTGGGCGGCGGCGGTTTATCATCGGCATGTTGAGCCTGTACGTAAACTGCGGCTACCAATAGCATGGCGCAGAGCGATATAAACTTTAAAAATTTCATATTTTAAAAATAGAATTTAAAAACGCTTAAAGGAAATGGGATTGAGTATTTAACCGGTTTATAACAAAAAACCCCTGGTTTTGCCAGGGATTCGGTTTATTTCTTCAGGTTAAGCAATTTCATTTTTACGGTTTCGATGCGGGTATCGGTCACGAGCAAAATATCAAATTCAAAGTCGTCGATAATGATGCGCTCTTTTATTTTAGGAATCGTTTCGTGGTTGGTTACGATATAGCCGCTCAGGGTTTCCGCATCATCGGCAGGAATGCCAAAATCGTATTTATCGTTCAGGTAATCTACTTCGAGACGGCCGGAGAAGATAAATTCGTTTTCCGACAGTTGTTTTTCCACATATTCTTCGGTATCGTGCTCATCGTTAATGTCGCCAAAAATCTCTTCCAGCACATCTTCCATCGTAATAATGCCTGCGGTACCGCCAAACTCATCAATTACCCAGGCTATGCTTTTACGCTCTTTGGTAAACTTGTTCATCAGGTCTACCGCGCTCATCGTCTCGGGTACTACCACAATCGGGTGCAGTACATCGTGAATAACTTTGGGGTTCTTGTGCAGATCGAGGTGGTGCAGGTACCCTACAATGTTATCAATATTATCGTCGTACACTACCAGTTTAGACAGCTTGGTTTTAATAAGCTTTTCACGGGCTTCGAGCACACTGGATTTAATATCTATGGCTTCAATCTCATTACGGGGAATGAGGCACTCGCGGATCTTTACATTAACGAGGTACAGCGCGTTTTCGAACAGTTCGGTATTCAGATCCTGGCTATCGTAACTGTGCCCGTTGGAAGTTTGTTTTACAAAATGCTCCAGATCGGCACGGCCAAAAATGGGTTTATTTTCGGTAAGCTTTACGTTAAAGAGGTATTTAAGTATCCACTCGGCAATAGCTACAAACAGTTTGGCTACCGGCGAAAGAATGCTGTACACCAGGTTAATGGGCACGCTAAAGAATAGCAGCATGGTCTCGGCCTTGGCCCTGAAGATAGCTTTGGGGAAAAACTCGCCAAAAACAAGGATAATCAGTGTAGCAATAAGCGTATCGATAAAAAGCTTTACATACTCTGAATTGAACGGCGCCGGCAGCATGGCCAGGTAAGGCTCGGTAAGCTGGGTCATGAGCAGGCCGTAAATAACCAGCACAATATTAACCCCGATGAGACTGGTGCCAATAAACTCGGCAGGATTCTCCATGAAACGGCTCAGGATGCGACCCGACATGTTGCCTTGTTTCTTCTTCAGCTCAATATTGAGCTTATTGACCGAAACAATAGCGATCTCCACACCGGCAAAAAAGCCAATGAGGATGATACAGAGAATAATGCAAAGTATTAGTGAACCCATATAAACAAAAATAACAAACTATATCAATCTGCAAAACTAAGCCTTAACAAAAGCCATTACCAGGTCTTCAATCTCTTCTACGGCGTGCTCCAGCGTATCGTTTACCACAATTTTGTCGAACTGATCGGCAAAAGTGAGCTCATGAATGGCTTTATCTACCCGCTCGCGCAAGGTTTCGGAGGTTTCTGTTCCCCTATTCTGCAAACGGCGTTCCAGCTCTTCGAGCGAAGGCGCTTTAATAAAGATGGTAAGCGTTTGCTCCGGAAACTTTTCTTTAATGCTTAATGCGCCCTGCACATCAATATCTACCAGCGGGTAACGGCCGGTATCCCAGATGCGCTGCAATTCTTCTTTCAGCGTACCGTAGTATTTACCGGTATAAACCATTTCCCACTCAATGAAGTTATCGGCCTCGATATGGCCTTTAAATTCTGCTTCGGACAGGAAGTAATAATCCTTGCCATGCAGCTCATTGGGGCGCGGATTACGGGTACATGCAGAAATAGAAAACTGCAGAAGCGGAAACTCCTGCAGCAATTTCTTTACTATGGTAGTTTTTCCCGACCCGGAAGGGGCCGTTATCACGATAATTTTACCTGATGCATTGTTCATGCAGGCAAATTTACTCTTTTACCAGTTTATTCAAATCCCCTACGGCTTCTTCGGCACGCATATATTTACCAACGATCTTACCGGTTTCGTCTACCAGGAAGCATTGCGGGATGTAAGTAATGCCATAAGCAGCGGCGGCGGCAGACTGCCAGCCTTGCAGGTCGCTCATGTGATACTCCCAGCTCAGCTTATCGGCCTGAATGGCTTTAACCCAGGCATCTTTGTTTTTATCGAGCGATACGCTAAGTACGGCAAAGCCTTTTTTAGCGGTTTTATACTTTTTCTTGCTGTACTCATCTACCATTTTAACCAGGCCGGGGTTAGACTGGCGGCAAGGACCGCACCAACTGGCCCAGAAATCGATCAATACAATACGTTTCTGATTGATCTCAGAAAGTTTGATGGTTTTGCCTTCGGGGGTGTTAAAGGCAAGTTCAGGCGCTTTTTGTCCTACCTGAACGGCAGTATTCTCATACTGGGCAAATACGTTTACAGTCATCAGGACTGCTGCGGCTAATGTTAAAATCTTCTTCATTGTCAGTGTTTATGAAATCCGTTTGATATCGGCACCCAACAAACGCAGGCGTTCGTCAATATACTGATATCCACGATCAATCTGTTCTATATTCTGTATGGTACTTTTGCCTTCTGCACTCAGGGCGGCAATCAAAAGGGCTACCCCTGCACGAATATCGGGCGACACCATGTTTACGCCTCTGAGCGGCGACTGGCGGTCGTTACCGATGACTACTGCGCGGTGCGGATCACACAAAACAATCTGCGCGCCCATTTCGATAAGCCTGTCCACGAAAAACAGGCGGCTTTCAAACATTTTTTGGTGAATGAGCACTGTGCCTCTGGCCTGGGTGGCCGTTACCAGCACAATACTGAGCAGGTCTGGCGTAAACCCAGGCCAGGGATGGTCGTAAACGGTAAGAATAGACCCATCTATAAACTTGCGGATGCGGTAATGCTCCTGCGAAGGAATGTAAATATCATCGCCACGTATTTCCAGTTCTATACCCAGGCGCTGAAAGGTTTCGGGAATATTGCCCAGCGAGGCCACATTGGCATTGCGGATGGTAATTTCGCCCTGGGTCATAGCAGCCAGTCCTATAAAAGAACCTACTTCAATCATATCGGCCAGCAGGCGGTGTTCGCAACCGCCAAAAGCATCTACGCCTTCGATCTCGAGCAGGTTAGAACCAATGCCTTTAATTTTGGCACCCATGCGGTTAAGCATGTGGCAAAGCTGCTGTACATAAGGCTCGCAGGCCGCATTATAGATCTGCGTTTTGCCTTTGGCGCTAACGGCAGCCATCAACACATTGGCCGTACCGGTTACAGAAGGCTCTTCGAGTAAAATATAATTACCGGCAATATTGGTACCGTCTAATGAAAAGAAATGCTCTTCGGTATCGTAATGGAATTTTACACCTAATTTTTCGAATCCGAGGATATGGGTATCCAAACGGCGGCGGCCTATTTTGTCGCCACCAGGTTGGGGTATGTATGCTTTGCCAAACCGGGTAATGAGCGGACCCGCCAGCATAACGGCGCCACGGAGCTTGCCCGATTTCTTTTTGTAGGCCGGGCTGATGAGATACTCCAGGTCGATATTAGCGGCTTTAAAAATGCAGGTATCGCGGGTAGGTCTTTCTACCTCTACGCCCATATCCATCAGCAACTCAATCAGCAGGTTTACATCCAGTATATCGGGAATATTGTGTACGGTAACGGGTTCGGGTGTAAGCAATACCGCTGCAATAATTTGCAGCGCTTCGTTTTTAGCACCCTGTGGCACCACCTCTCCTTTTAACTTATGCCCGCCTCTGATTTCAAATGTTCCCATGCTGCTATTCGTGCCTATTTTCCTTTGTTGTTATTGTTGTACTTGCGCTTAAAGTTGTTGCCGTAGCTGCCGCCGCTTTCGTTATTACGATCATTGTTGTTGCGGTCGGTATTGCGGTTGTTATTATTGCCATAGCGGTTATTGCCATAGCTGCCACCACCTTCGTTACGGTCGGTATTGCGGTTAGAAGAGTAGCCTCCCCCGGTTCCGCCACTACCTTCGCTGCGATTGCCATAGCCGCCGCCACCACTCTGTTTGGGTTTATTAAACTGCTGCGGACGTTTAAAGTTGCGGTTGGGTGGGTTATCGTAATTGCGCTGGTATTGCGGCTCGTAGGCCAGCTCGCCCTGCGTCATAATGTTGAGTTCGTTCTTCACCATATCATCATGAACCGGTTCCTTATGCCAGTTGGAATAAGCCAGCTTCATATAGTTGCCAATGATTTTGGTAAAGCCTGCACGTTTTTCTTCATTGGTTTCGGCCAATGCCTTATCTACTACACGCTCCAGGTTTTTGCCCAGGTGGCTCCACCTCATTTTATTTTTAGGGTACTCCAGCATGGGAGGGCGTTGCTTAAGCGATTCGCGCGTGGGGATGGGATAGGGAGAATCCACATCCAGTTTAAAGTCTGATACGAGGAATAAGTGATCCCAAAGCAAATGCTTGAAATCCTCCACATTGCGCAGATGCGGATTCAGTATTCCCATGATCTCGATCACCGCTTGTGTATTCTTCTGGCGTCTTTCCCTGTCTTCGATTGACAACAGGTATTCCACCATTTTCTGAATATGACGACCATATTCCCTCATCTCAAGGTGGTTTCTCGATGTATTATATTCCATTAACGCAGTGTTATGATAGCAAAATTAAGAAATAAGAAGGGCTATGCTCCTGATAAAATGTAAATTTACTGCCTGTAAATTAGTCAATGATATGAATCTTTCCTTAAACGGCAAAACGGCCCTCATTTGCGGCAGCACGCAGGGTATAGGCCTAGCCACAGCCCAGGAACTTGCTTTACTGGGTGCCACTTGTGTACTCTTTGCGCGCAACGAAACCGCCTTGCAGGCTGCAGTGGCCACACTTGATGCTACCCAGGGTCAAAAACACCAATACATTGTGGCCGACTTTAGCGCCCCAGACCAGGTTAAAGCTGCAACAGAAGCGCTGGTAGCCCAACAACCGGTGCACATCCTGGTGAACAATTCCGGCGGACCAGCCGGCGGGCCCATTACCGATGCTACACCAGATGCTTTTTGGGCGGCCTTTAACCAGCACCTGATCTGCAACCACGTGATAACCAATGCGGTAGCTCCAAGTATGAAAAATGAAGGTTACGGCCGGGTGATTAACATCATCTCTACTTCTGTAAAGATACCACTAAAAGGATTAGGCGTATCCAACACCATTCGCGGCGCTGTAGCCAGCTGGGCCAAAACCATGGCCAATGAGCTGGGGCAGGCCGGCATTACCGTGAATAACGTATTGCCTGGCGCAACGCTTACCCAGCGCCTGGAAACCATTATCGACAACAAATCGCAGAAAACCGGGCTGGAAAAAGCATCGGTTGAAGAAGAAATGCTGAACGAAATTCCAATGCGCCGCTTTGGTAAAGCACAGGAAATAGCTAACGTAATTGCGTTTCTGGCATCGCCTGCGGCCGCTTATGTAAACGGCACGAGCATTCCTGTAGACGGCGGCCGTACCGGAAGTATTTAATTTAACTGCCAGAGCCTGTCCCGTCACTACGGGTGCGTAGCTCCTGTCAGGTCACTATACTTATTTTCAGATAGCACAATGGCACCCGCTGTTGTGCTATTTGTTTGTATAGTACCACCATTGCAGGGGCGACCGTGCCGGCATAAACAAGGAAGATAATTTGCTGCGGGTTTCGCGGCGCTTATATCCCAGCTGCTTTAAAGCCTGGTTGCTGTGGTGAAAATAATAGGCCGCCATCTCCGGCGCCTCGAGCCCGGTGTAATACTCGAGGCTGCGGTGCGATGCAGCAGTAAGCTGCTCGGGATCGTAAACCATAGAGTCTACAATATGAATTTCGCCACCGGGCGCCAGCAATGAACAGAGTTTTTGGGTAAGCAAATCGAGTTCTGCAAAATACTGGTAACTGGCCGCCATCACCACCACATCGAAAGGTGCACCGGGTATCTCATCCTGCAACACATCGGCATACAGCCACTGTAATTTGGCAGAGGTGCCAAACACCCTGGCTGCCTGTTGCAGTTCAAGAATATTAAGGTCTACCGCACATACTTCATGCCCATCCTGCGCCAGGTTGGCACTCATCCAGCCATTACCGCAACCCACATCGAGAATATTGAGCGTATTACCGCCAAACCGCTGCTTAAGATAGGCTTGCAGTTTTTCAAGACTTTGCCTGCGCAGTTTCCATTCTGCCGCGTATTCATGCTCATCGGGCACTTCGGGTAAGATGCGCAGCACAGCATCTGGGTACACCCTGCCTTCTTTGGCACGTACTTTAAGATAAGCCTGCTCCTTGTGCTGGTACAAAACCGGAGATGCAATCATGTTTACCATAAGCGTCATTTACAGGTCTGCCTTTGCTTTTTCGGGATCGTATTGCGGATGTTTGCGGAACAGCTGTTCCTGTATCGAATCGTTGGTCGTCTGTTGTTTCTGCCATTCATAAGTCCAGCCGCTGCGCCAGCGCCGCCACCAATGCCGGAGCGATTTGGGCTGCACTACCGCGGTATGCAAAATATGATATTCTATAAGTGCGCCACGGCACATGGCACATGGCTCCAATGTGGTGAGCATGGTCAGTTCTTCTTTATTCAGCTTTCCCCAACCGGCCATACCTATTTGCTGCATGGCCTGGCTAATGGCGTTAATCTCCGCATGCTCTCCTGCCATCCGGTTGCGGGCTACAGTATTGTAACCGGTACCGATTACACGGCCCTGGTACAGCAGCATAGCAGCCACCGGCACATCGCCCGTTTGCAAAGCGGAATCGCCCAGGGCAAGTAGCATTTGTTCCTCAGCAGCAGTCAGCTTATACCGGCCACGCAAGTGGTACCAGGCTGGCGATACCAGCAATGCCAGAAGAACAGCAGCAGCCATACAGGCAATAAAAATCTTTAACCGTTTAGCCATTGCGTTTTTGTAAAGTAATGACGTAATGGTCGCACCAGCGGTTAAAAGGCGCTTTATCCCAAATGCGGTTTTCCAACTGCTCCAGACGGTTAAACCAACCGTTATGTTTTTCCCTGAAATGTTCTATAAAAGGAGGGGGCACCACAATGCTCAACCCTTTTAATGCTTTCAATTCAAAATTAGGTAAATGCTGCTGCACAAAAGCCGGATCGTAATAGTAACAGGTAAAATGCACACCTTCGAGATGCGCCTGCGTACCCGCTTTTTGCAACCGCCGGAAAGCCGTTTTGAATTTTCCTTTCAGGGCCATAACCATTTCCCAGGGGCAGATGCGGGGCATAATTACCAGCGTGCAATAACCGCCGGGCTTGAGCAATACATCTATATCTCTCAGCACTTTATCCAGATCGGGTGTACAGTTCAGCCCTCCGAAATCGGAAAACACATAATCGAACCTGCGATCGGCCAGCTGCTCCAGGTTATTGAAAGAGCATTGCAAAGGGGTAACACTCCCTGCGCCTTTGTAATGGGCAGCTTTGGCAGCAACCTGCGCCAGCATACCCGGTGCATTATCGGTGGCCAGCACCTGCGCGCCTTGCGCTGCAAAGAAAAAAGAGTCGATGCCGGTGCCGCAATTCAGCTCCAGCATTTGTGCCTGGGCGGGCATCCATTGCAGCACTTCTTGGCGCACACGCTCGCGCACCCAGCCTATCAATGTATTGTTGTCGTCGATCTCGTCAAACACGGCCGACTGCCTCGAAAAAGCATCGCTTACGTTATATTCCTGTAGCTGGGCCATCATGCAATACGTGGTTTAACAAACAACCGGCCCAGCCGGTGCATATAGTATTTACAATATACCGAAACCATGGCTCTTGCCGAAACAAATTCCTGGTACCAGTAAGGTTTTATCATCAAAGGATTAGCGGCAGAGGTATAGTCTTCGAGGTAAGCAATAGCCGTGTTATGCCACAGTTTTTGCCGCGCTTTTGCCGTAAGTGGTTTCACCAGCAAATCTACCGTAGACGCGCTGTTGGCCAGGCTCCGGTATTTCTTACGGTTGCGGTACACATCCGGCCAGGGCACCCAACAGAGATCGGGCTGGTGCAGCACCATCAGGTTAAAACCTTTGGCCTTCCAGTTTTCCCCATTCTTTCTTTCGCTGCCCTGGTCAAAAGCCAGCCCAATACGAACCGCTTTGGCCACATCAATAATACCTGTATCGGCCACTCCAAAATCGCGGTGCACATGCGCCAGCGGATGCTGTAGCAAAACGGTTTGTTCTGCCATATAAAAAGCGATCCGAGCCAAAAAATTCGCGTTTACCATACACACCTGCTCATTGGCAAACAGTGTATTAAGTTGTTGCAACAACTGCGCATTGGTACATACAAACTGCATATCGTCCTGCACAAAATAAGCGTATGAATACCCTTCTGCAGCGGCATATTGCAAAGCCTTATCCATATTGCGGTATAAGCCGCCATGTTTAGCATCGGTAGCCGCTTGTTGGTATATTACCTTATCGCCACAAGTTTGCAGCAAGGCCACCGTTTCGGGGTCGGTACTGTTATCGTCCCAAATCCTGAAATCAGTTTCGGGGTAAAAACGTGCTACCGAGCGCAGCAGGTTGGCCAGGTAACGCCCGCGGTTGTAGCTGAAAATACAGATCAGCATACCTGGTGTGGCAGTACCACTCATGATACCTTAATCTCTTTAAGTTTACGCCGCTCCTGCTGTTCCTGCCAGGCATAATAAGGAATGCGCACCATGCGGTTCAGATGCGCCAACGAGAAGGTTGAGGCATCATGCTCCTGCTGGTGGCGGGCACGCAGTATGCGGTACATGGCATGCACATAGCGGTGCAGCTGCTTGTAAAATTCGGGCGGGTAAGTATTCTCAAACATCAGGGCCAGTTCATCACTATCGGTCCAGTTTGCTTTTTGCACCAACTGCTCTTTTACCGTTTCGTAGAATTTTGTACCGGGCAATGGGTAAGAAACCGAAATGCCAATATCTTCGGGCATAAGTTTTCTTACCATATCGAGCGTAAGCTCTATATCGTCCATCGTTTCGCCGGGGTAACCAAATTGCAGGAAAAATGCCGGGCGTATGCCATGTTTCTTAAGCTGTGCCGTAGCCTGTGCAATCTGCGCAATGGTGGTGCCTTTGTCCATCGCATCGAGAATGCGTTGCGAGCCACTCTCTGCTCCCATCCATACGGTTTCGCAACCAGCGGCAGCCAGCGGTTCTATCTGCGCATCTTCGAGCAGCAGATCGGCACGCGATTGTATTTTAAACCGCAGTTTCAGCCCATGTTCTTTCGTCAGTTCTGCAAACCGTTTTACCCATCCGGGTTTGAGGCCAAAAATATCGTCACAGAACCAGATATGGTCATACTTCACTTTTTTGCGCAGCAGCAGCAATTCATCTACCACATGCTCCGGCGTGCGGGCATTGTAGCGGTTGCCGTAAATAGGCTTGGCGCACCAGTTGCATTTGTAAGGGCAGCCACGGGTGGTGCCAATATTAATGCTGAAATAACCGGTACTGATTTGCCAGGCTATCTGGTAAGGTTTGAGGTTTATCAAATCCCAGGCAGGCAAAGGCAATGCATCCAGATCGCGGATTACAGACCGGCGGGGATTGCGGGTTACCTGTGCTGTTTGCAAAAAAGCGGCACCTGCAATGCCCGAAAGATCGTCCGATCCGGCATGCCACTGGTCCAGCACTTCCAATACGGTATATTCTGCCTCGCCCAGCAGCACCACATCGGTGCCATGCGCAAGGTATTCGTCAAAATGATCGGTACTGTCGGATGAAGAAATCATAACCCTTATGCCCATTGCCTTAGCCATGGCTGCCATGGCAAAAGCGGCTTCCCGCATATTGGTGAGGCACATTTTGGTGAGGTAGTTAAATCCATCATCGTAGATCACCAGCACATCGGGTTGCTGCGCTTTTAATACGGGACGCAGATCTTCGGGCCCCTGCGCAAACATGACATCAAAAAAAGACACGTCAAACCCCTGCTGCCGGATGAGCGCCGCCGCCGTTAATGTGCCGTAAGGGGCATAGGGCTGCTGGGTCTCCCATTGCTTGGGGTCGAATCTTAAAAAATAGGAGTGTGTAAACAAAACTTTCATACTGCAATCAGAATCTCTTTCTTCGCCACAATTATTAATGTTTCTTTCTGAACAAAGGCATAAAGAAGCCCGTCAGAAACATAAGGATGATGCCTATACCAGTACCCTGTAAAAACCATTTGAGCAACTGTTTGCTGCCAGCTTTGGGCGGTGCAGGATGCGCGTACATAATGCCATACATGCTCTCTACCGCTTTGGCATGGGTTAGTTTCTTTTCGGTTTCGATCCGCTCTTTGGTGAGGGCATTGCCCAACGACACCAATGAGGTTACGTCTTTTTCTGTGAGCGAATCCAGTGCCGACTGCCGGGTAAAAGCAGTGCCCGAAGCATATTGCTGCAGGATACCGTCTGTCAGGTTAATATATTTATCCAGCCCGCCCAGTTTCATCACCAGCTCGCTGTCGCGGGCAGGTTTATTCCGCTCTACAAATTCGTTCTGGTTCAGGTAGTTTTCCAACTGGCGGTGCACCAGGCTGCCATCGTTTTTTGTTTTAAGGTCTACATACACATAAAAAGGCGCTTTGGTAAACCCCGCATCTTCGTGCAGCGGCAGCCCGTTAATGTTGTATGCCCGAAAACCATCAATATTATCTACTACGTTAGCAGGCAGGTGCAATGTAGCCGCAAG
>JAVBJN010000091.1:0-38555 GCA_031546985.1 Chitinophagaceae bacterium | reverse complement strand
TGATTATCTGTATACTGGTTATTCAGCTGGTAGCCATTCTGGGTGCGGTGGTGATGGCGCGTTTATCGCAGCGGTTTGGCAATTTCCAGGTGCTCATGTTTGTGGTGCTTATCTGGATCGGTATTTGCGCAGCAGCTTATTACACTACTACCGCCAACCAGTTTTATATGCTGGCTGTAGCTGTAGGTCTGGTAATGGGTGGCATACAATCGCTGAGCCGCTCTACCTACTCCAAAGTAATGCCCGAAACCAAAGACACGGCTTCGTTCTTCAGCTTTTATGACGTAACCGAAAAAGTGGCTATTGTAATAGGCATGTTCAGCTTTGGTTTTATACAGGATATGACGGGCAGTATGCGCAACGCCATTTTCGCGCTGGTTATCTTTTTTGCCATAGGGCTGTTTGGCCTGCTGGGCGTGCTGCTCACACAACGGAAGCAGAAATTAATTGTAACTTGATATAGTAAAACGAAAGCATCATGAAATTATATACGATAGAAACCGGGCTGTTTAAACTCGATGGCGGCGCTATGTTTGGCGTGGTTCCCAAAAGCATGTGGAACAAGGTAAACCCTGCCGACGAAAACAATATGTGCACCTGGTCTATGCGTTCGCTGCTGATCGAAGACGGCGACAGGCTTATCCTGATCGATACCGGGCTGGGCGATAAACAAGACGATAAATTCTTTAGCCACTACTCTCCCCACGGCGATAATTCTGTAACCAGCTCTTTAAAAAAGCACGGTTTCTCGCACGACGATATTACCGATGTGTTTCTGACCCATCTGCATTTTGACCACTGCGGTGGCGCCATTGTACGCGAAGGCGACAAACTGGTACCTGCGTTTAAAAATGCCAAATACTGGAGCAATGAAATGCACTGGAACTGGGCCGTGCACCCCAACGAAAGGGAGAAAGCCTCTTTCCTGAAAGAAAACATATTGCCCATACAGGAAAGCGGGCAACTGCAGTTTCTGGCGGGTAAAGACGGTACACCTTTTACCGACAATATTAAAATCCGGTATGTAAACGGCCACACCGAGGCTATGATGCTGCCGCAGATCGATTACAACGGGCAAACCATCTTGTACTGCGCCGATCTTATTCCCAGCCAGGGCCATGTATCTATGCCGTGGGTAATGGCGTATGATATGCGACCGCTGGATACGCTCAACGAAAAACGCAAACTGCTGGGCGAAGCCATTGAAGGCAACTGGCTGCTGTTTTTTGAGCACGACCGCAGCATTGAAATGAGCAGTATACAAATGACTGAAAGAGGCATACGTGCCAAAGACATTTTGAAAATATCTGACCTTTAAGACCCCTTCTTCCTATGGAGCGCAAAGAACAATTTGCCGAATACATCCGCAACGGATACACGTTTAAAGGCGAAGCCGCCCGCTTGGGCAATGCTATGCTGGATGGCGAGGTGCTGCCAGATGCGGCCGTGCATATTCCTTTTAAAACACTTAACCGCCACGGGCTTATAGCAGGCGCTACCGGTACCGGCAAAACCAAAACCTTGCAGGTGCTGGCAGAGTCATTCAGCGATGCGAGCATTCCGGTATTGCTGATGGATATTAAGGGCGATCTCAGCGGCATAGCCGCGAGTGGCGTAACCAACGATAAGATTGCCGACCGCTGCCAGAAGCTGGGCATTGATTTTAAACCTTCGGCTTTTCCGGCAGAGCTGCTTACCCTGAGCAATGAACATGGTGTGCGGTTGAGGGCTACCGTTTCGGAATTTGGTCCGGTGCTGTTTTCGAAAATATTGTCGCTGAACGATACACAGGGCGGAGTGGTCTCTATGCTGTTTAAATACTGCGACGATCACCAGATGCCTTTGCTGGATCTCAAAGACGTTACCAAACTGCTGCAATGGGCCTCCAACGAGGGCAAGCAGGAGCTGGAAAAAGAATATGGCAACCTGTCTACCTCCTCTACCGGCACCATTCTGCGCAAGGTGATTGAGTTGCAGCAGCAAGGCGGCGACCTGTTTTTTGGCGAAAAATCGTTTGAGGTAGACGATCTTATGCGCATCTCCGACGATGGCCGTGGCATGATCTCCATTCTGCGGGTAACCGATATGCAGGATAAGCCTAAGCTGTTCAGCACCTTTATGCTGCAAATGCTGGCAGAGCTGTATGCTACGCTGCCCGAAGTAGGCGATGCAGATAAACCTAAACTGGTGATCTTTATCGACGAAGCGCACCTTATTTTTAAAGAAGCTACCACCGCATTGCTGGAGCAGATCGAAACCATTATTAAACTCATCCGCTCCAAAGGCGTGGGCATCTTCTTCTGCACCCAAAACCCGATGGATGTGCCGCCGGCTATACTGGGGCAATTGGGACTTAAGATACAACACGCACTACGGGCCTTTACCGCCAACGATCGTAAAGCGATTAAACAAACGGCAGAGAACTACCCGCTCAGCGATTTCTATAAAACAGAAGACCTTATTACACAGATTGGTATTGGTGAGGCGCTGGTAACCTTGCTCAACGAAAAAGGCATTCCTACCCCGCTGGCAGCCGTCATGCTGTGCCCGCCCCGCTCCCGCATGGATATTCTTTCTGAAACGGAACTGAACCAACTGGTAGCCCAGTCGCGTATTATGGCCAAATACAACCAGGCTGTAGATCGCGAAAGCGCCTATGAGATACTCAACGCCAAGCTGCAGGAAGCCGCTTTAAACCCTGCGCCTGCCACCAATGGCAAAGGCAAAAAAGTACCGGAAGAAAAATCGGTGCTGGAAGAAGTGATGGACAACTCTGTGGTAAAAAGCATGGCCCGTACCGCTGGCAATCTCATTGTGCGTTCCTTACTCGGCGCGCTGGGCCTGGGCGGCAAGTCATCTACCCGCAAGCGCTAATACACAAACGTTATTCTGACTTACCCATAAAACAAAGGCCCCCGCATTACTGCAGGGGCCTTTGTTATTGATTCAGGTTTTAGCTTATTATCTCACGAGGGTCACATTGCCTTTCAGCATATCGGCATAGCCATCGGGGTAGGCAATGCGGATAATGTAATTGTACACACCCAGCGGCGCTTCTTTACCATCGATCATACCATCCCAACCGGTAATGGCATTGCCCGATCCTACACCATTGAATACCTCGCGGCCCCAACGGTCAAAGAGGCGGAACTCGATCACCTTCTGGAAAGTAAGGTTCACCACTTTAAAGCGGTCGTTAGACCCATCTTTGTTTGGAGAAAAAGCGGTAGGCACATACAGTTTGTCGCGCATATCGAGGTTTACACGGGCGGTATCTGTAGCCGCGCAACCATTCTGTCCGCGCCCTACCACAACGTAGGTAGTAGGTTGTGCAGGGGTAACCACCGGTGTGGGTGAGTTAGGGTTGGTTATGCCATTCAGCGGTGTCCAGTTGTAACTTACACCACCTGTAGCTTTAAGCGTTACCGGCGTACCAAAGTTCACCAAAGTGTCGTGCGGGGTTGCCACAATATGCGGCAGGGGCTGCAACGCCACATTGGTGGTAAAGGTATCGGAACAATGGTATTGGTCGCTGATGATGACCTGGTAGGTACTGTTATTCAATGGCAATGATACCGGTGTAGCACAGTCTTCGCAACTCAGGGTAGATTTAGACTGGTTGCCGCTCCAGGCCCATTTTACACCACCTTTGGCTTTAAGTTCATAACGGTCGCCTTCGCAAATGGTAGTATCCAGCGGGCTCACACCAAAATCGCGTTTAGATACAATAATGCGGGAGGTATCGCGAATCTCGCAACCTTTATAGTTGCACGTACTGATGGTGAATGTAGAGGTTTCGCCTACATACACCAGGGTATTAACCGAGGTAGAATCGTAAATATAATCGCCGGGGAACCATTTGTACACAAAATAACCCGGAGGGCTAAGCGGTGTAGTATTGGTAATGGCACGCAGGTTTACATACCCGGGTTCGCAAATGGCACTATCGCGCGGGTAAGCCAATATCTGGCCACTGCCATACATACTGGTAACGGTTACCGTTACGGTATCGCGGGTTTGGTTACAGGCGCTGTTGATATCGCTTTCTACCACATAACGGGTGGTTTTATTCGGATGCGCTTTTACAAATTTACCGGAGGGTTCGGTGAAGATAAGTGTAGAGAGCGCATCACCGCCCGGCAACACCGACCATTTAAAACTGGCACCGCCTACCACAAACAAATCTGCAGTATCGCCGGCACAAATAGAGGTATCGGAGAAAATAATAGTAGCCGGCTGCACATAAATAGAGTATGCATAAGTCTGGCTTAGTTGAATACCCGGCGGGCGGCAACTGGTATCGGTAGCGGTAACGGTAAAGGTTTTTACCCCGGTATCGAGCGCAGAGGGCGTCCAGGAGAAACACAGGTATACCGAATCGGTACCTACGCCTGTAGTGTTAAGGCTTGCGCCAGGAATAGACACACCCAGGTTGTTGGTAATTTTAAGCAACGCACCGGTATCAGGCGTTTGAATATTGAAACAGAAATTCAATGGTTTGCCGGGACAAGCCAGTATCATACCATTATTGAGCACAATCACATTCTGCAAAGTAGAGGCGTCAAACTCGGCTGCTGTAGGTTCAAAACTACATGGGCTGATGATAATCTGGATATCGCGGGTAACCGATCCTACCCAAACACCATTGCGGTATTCATCTACCCTAACGGCGATGCCCACATTTTCTACAATCTGAGGCACAAAAGTTACAGTGCCCGAGAAAGGATTTACATTAAATGTATTGTTGGTATTAAAAGGGTTCGTATTCAGGTTTGGCGGAAAGCCAGCCAGGAAATTGGCAGGATTATACGGCACCGGCGCTACACCTACATTACAGTTGGCGGGTGTAGTAGCAAAGGTGGTACCGCCACCCAGCGGCTGAAAGGAGGAGAACACGAGCGAATCGCCGTCTACATCAATAGCACCGTTGTTAAACGAATAGGGTTTGCTTACACAGGTGTATGGCACCGGCACATTGGAGAAATAAACAGAACTGTTATACGGGCTGGCCACTGTTCCTCTGCCCACCATGGTATTAAGCTCTGCCTGCACATACAGGTTGGGCGTACCATTGAGGTTATTGGTAGGGTTACGTACCCCTACAGCGCTATAAAAGATCCACATCCCGCAGCGGTTGGGCAGGGTTACGGTATCCTCATACCAGAACTCGCGGTAACCCGGCAGGGAACCTCCGTTACAGGTGTTAGGGTAATTGGGACAACCCGGGTTAACCACCGTTCCCGTATCGGGAATCTCTTTCGACCTGTTCATGGTAGTGGTATACCAGGTATTGGTACAGCTATCTTTATAGCATAGCGGCACCGAAGTGGGTGCGGGTGCGCCGGAGCAGTCGCGGTAAAATTTAAAGATCACCCGGAAGGTAGAATCGCTGATCCATTTGTAAATCAGTTCTCCGCCTGCTGCGTGCGAGGCTTTGGCCTGCTGGGTGCCCAAACCCATACAAGCTACCATAAGTACCAGTAAAAAGCGTAAACATTTATGCATAGTTTCCCGATTAGATACGTTTTTAGATCCTGTTGCCCTGCCCAAAATACGGTCGATCCATTCAACCTGCCCAGTTGAAATATGCTTATTTCGCATTAGTAATTCGTCTATAAAAACACAGAACAAACACTAATTCAATAAGTTACATTCAAATCCGAATGTATTCAATAGACCTCCCTAAGATAAAAAAGGTTGGTTAGGAAAAAGAATATTCAAAAAAATAGCCGGGTCTTTCGACCCGGCTATTTCAATTTATACAGAGATAAGTTATCTCACCAAGGTTAAGTTGCCTTTCAGCATATCGGCATAACCATCGGGGTAAGCGATACGGATCATGTAATTGTATACACCCAGCGGCGCTTCTTTACCATCAATCATACCATCCCAACCGGTAATGGCATTGCCCGATCCTACACCATTGAACACCTCGTGGCCCCAACGGTCAAAGATGCGAAACTCAATTACTTTCTGGAAAGTAAGGTTCACCACTTTAAAGCGATCATTGGCACCATCCTTATTTGGAGAGAAAGCGGTAGGCACATACAGTTTGTCGCGCATATCAAGGTTAATGCGGGCAGTATCTGTAGCCGCGCAACCGTTCTGTCCACGGCCTACTACAATATATGTGGTAGGCTGGGTAGGCGTAACCACCGGCATGGGCGCATTCGGGTTGGAAATGCCACTCACCGGTGTCCAGTTATAGCTTACGCCGCCTGTGGCTTTAAGCGTTACTGGTGTACCAAAGTTCACCAGGGTATCGTGCGGGGTAGCTACGATGTGTGGCAAAGGCATTAAAGTTACATTCGTCGTAAAGGTATCGGCGCAATTGTATTTATCGCTGATGATAACCTGGTAGGTACCATTGTTTAATGGCAGGGCTACAGGGTTAGGGCAGGTATAGCAGCTAAGCGTGGTATGCGCAGCATTGCCACTCCATACCCATTTCACACCGCCTTTGGTTTTAAGATCATACTGGTCGCCAATACAAATAGTAGTATCCAGCGGGCTCACACCAAAATCACGTTTAGACACATTTACATGTATGGTATCCTTGATTTCGCAACCCAGCGAATCCCATGCAGTAATAGTAAATACAGTAGTGTTCTCTACATACCCAAAAGTATTGGCCTGGGTAGAGTCGTTTACAAACAGGCCCGGCTCCCAAACATACTGGTGCACCGTTGCGGGTGGCTGCGGCTTGCTGAAGATCGCCGATCGCAGGTTTACATAGCCCGGCTCGCAAATGGCGGTATCGTTAGGGAAAGCCAGAATTTCGCCACTGCCATATTTGGTAATCACTTTAACCGTAACGGTATCGGTGATCTTACATTTCGGATCCAGGTTGCTCTTGGCAATGTATTGGGTGGTTTTTCTGGGGAAAGCCAATGCTTTGGCCTTCTTCGAATCCGGGAAAGTGATATGGTTCATACCATCTCCGCCCGGCACTGCCGACCAGGTAAACTGGGTTCCGTTAATGGCGGTAAGCCTGGCGGTATCGCCCTCGCAAATAATAGTATCTGAAAGGATCTCCGTTGGAGGCGCTACATAAATAGAATATGCAAAAGTCTGGCTCAGCTGAATACCCGGAGGACGGCAGCTGGTATCGGTAGCGGTAACGGTAAAGGTATGCACACCGGTATCGTTGGTGCCCGGAGTCCAGTTAAAGCAGATGTAAGCAGAGTTTTGTCCGGTGCTGGTTACATTAATCGAAGCCGTAGGAATAGACAACGGCAGGTTGTTCGAGAATTTAAGCAATGCGCCGGTATCGGCTGTTTTAATATTAAAGCAGAACTGCAATGCGCCGTTGGGGCAGGTAAGCACATACCCGTTGGGCAGCAGGTTCACGTTAGAAGTAGTATCAATGGCAGTGGAAGGAGGTGCAAAGTTACAGGGGCGTACAATGATCTGGATGTCGCGCATAACCGATCCTATCCATTGCGAACCACGAAACTCATCTACCTTAATGGTAATGGCCGCAATCTCCGATACGTAAGGAATAAAGGTTACGGTACCGTTTTGCGGATCTACGTTAAAGGTATTGTTGGTATTGAAGGGGTTGGTACTTACGTTAGGTGTACCATAGGTAAAGTTGGCAGGGCGGTAAGCCAGCGATGTAGGAGTTCGTGCATTGCAGGAACCATCCAAAGGCTGAATACTGGCAAATACCATTTTATCACCATCGATATCCAATGCACCATTATTGAAGGAGAACGGCGCTCCTACGCAAACGTAAGGCACAGGCTTGTTGGTAAAATAAACGGAGTTGTTGTAAGGCAGCAATGTATTGTTAAGCTCGGCACGAATGTGCAGGTTACCAATATTGATGTTGGAAATACTGCTGTTACGTGAGCTCTCTGTTACGGTAAATACCCATTTGTTACAACGGTAAGGCAACGTAACATCGGCTTCGTACCAAAACTCTATATAACCAGGCAGCGTACCACCGTTACAGGTAGTAGGAAAGTTAGGACAACCCGGGCTTACCTCGTTACCCGTGCTGGGCAATGAAGCAGACTTGTGCATCCATACACTCTTTACAGGATTGGCAGGGTTGCAGGTGTCGAAATAACACAACTGCATACTGTCTGGCTCGCTGATACCCGCACAGTCCCGGTAAAATTTCATGGTGAATCGCCAAGTAGAGTCACTCACCCACTTGTAAATCAATTCCCCGCCCGCAGCGTGCGAGGCTCTGGCTTCCTGCATGCTCCATCCGGTACAGAGTACGGCTAAGAGCATTAAAAAACGTAAAGTTTTGCCCATTTTATTGTTGCTTGTCATTGATTTTACATACCCCTCTCAGGGTTATCCCCCGAAATTATCTAAAACAGATAACTTTTTCTTAATTCCGGACAAGATCAGACCAATTTTTTAGTAAATCTTCTGTTTCCCAATAGAGAAAATACTAATACATGGTCTTTCAAGGTCTTAAGGAACACAAAGTGCAAATAATAGACCAGTTCCGGAAGAGAAAGGTTGGTAAAAAAACGAATAACAAAGCAAAATAATGCATGGCAAAAAATCATCAGGTTGCAACCTATAGCAACCTGATGATTATAAATATATTTGTTTATTAACTTATCTAACTAATGTTACATTCCCTTTCAGGAGATCGGTAAATCCGTCGGGATAGCCTACCCGGATGATGTAATTGTACACACCCAGCGGTGCATCTTTACCATCAACCATACCGTTCCATCCTTTTACGGCTTCGCCCGAACCTACACCGTTGAATACTTCATGGCCCCATCTGTCGAACACGCGGAACTCAATTACCTTTTGGAAAGAGAGGTTCACGATGCGGAATAAGTCATTAGCACCATCCTTGTTAGGCGAGAAAGCTGTAGGCATATACAAGCGGCCTCTCATGTCCAGGGTAATACGTGAGGTATCGGAGCTGGCACAACCGTTTTCGCCCTGGCCTACTACAGTATACGTAGTGTTTTGCGTAGGTGTTACCACCGGCATAGGCGCATTAGGATTGGTAATACCTGTTACAGGATACCAGGTATAGCTGGTGCCGCCGGTTGCTTTAAGCGCTACCGGCACGCCAAACTGCACGGTAGTATCGTGTGGGGCAGCCACAATAATGGGCAAAGGCAATACGGTAACATTGGATTCAAATACATCGAAGCAATCGTACTGGTCGCTTATTTTTACTGTATACACACCAGATGACAAGGGCAGTGCCACAGGGTTAGGACAGTTGTAGCAACTCAGGCTGCTGTGCGCGTTCAATCCGGTCCAATCCCATTTCACACCGCCTTTGGTGGTCAGGTTAAACTGATCGCCCAGGCACAAAGTGGTATCGCTTGGCGACAATCCGAAATTGCGTTTGGAAACAATCACTCTGGTAGTATCCTTGATGATACAACCAATAGAATCCCAGGTGGTGATGGTATAGGTTGTAGTGGTGTCTACATAGGCAAATGTGTTGCCGGCAGTAGAATCGTTAACCAGGTTGGTCGGCGTCCACAAATAAGTCAGCGAGGTAGCCGGTGGCTGAGGTTTGGTAAACGCGGTAGATTTAAGATCGGTATAGCCAGGCTCGCAAAGCACCAGGCTCTTCAGCGCGGTTACAATCTCTCCGCTGCCATATACATTTACCACACGTACGGTTACAGTATCGCGAATCTTGCACTGGTTATTCAGGTTACTCTGCACCACGTAACGGGTGGTTTTCTTCGGATTTACTTTTACCACGCTGCCATCGTTATTAACCATGTGCAGGCTGCTCATGTTATCGCCGCCAGGCAATACAGACCAGGTAAACATTTCGCCACCTTCGGCTCTCAGCAAAGCAGTATCGCCTTCGCAAATAGCGGTATCCTTATGAATAATGGTTTCGGGCTGTACATAAATCGTATACGCGAAAGTCTGTGTAAGCTGAATACCAGGAGGGCGGCAACTGGTATCGGTAGAGGTAATGGTAAAGGTATGCAGGCCCACATCGGCATAACCAGGGTTGTTCCAGGTTACACAAGCTCTTGCAGAGTTGGGACCAGTGCTCGTCATCGTTAACACAGCTGCAGGAATAGCCTGGGCTATATTGCTTTTAAACTTGAGCAATGCACCGGCATCTGTAGTTACGATATCGAAACAGAAATTAAATGGTTTTTCAGGGCAGGCAAGAATAAACCCGTTGGGCAATACGTTGCCAGACGATGGATCAATTTCTGCAGATGGTGGCGCAAAGTTGCAGGCCCTTACGATAACCTGTATATCGCGCATGGTAGAGCCTATCCACACACCATTCCGGTATTCATTAACCTTAATGGTAATAGCGGCAATTTCGTTTACATATGGCGTAAACGACACCGTACCATTTTGCGCGTTTACATTAAATGTATTGTTGGTATTAAAAGGATTGGTATTAATATCGGGCGCACCAAATGTAAAGGCAGCGGGGCGGAAAGCCAATCCCTGCGGATTTTGTGTACCGCAGTTACCGGTAAGCGGCTGAATGCTGGCAAAATCGAGCGCATCGCCATCCATATCCAGCGCACCATTGTTAAAGGAGAACGGCACACCTACGCAAACATAAGGTACCGGCTTATTGGTAAAGTCTACGGAGTTGTTATACGGCAGAATGGTATTGTTCAGCTCTGCTACAATGTGCAGGTTACCGGGGTTAATATTTGTGATAGAACCGTTACGGGCGCTGATGCTCACCGTAAAAGCCCATTTGTTACAACGGTAAGGCAGCGTAACGGTGCCCTCATACCAGAACTCGATGTAGCCTGGCAGCGTACCGCCGTTACAGGTGGTGGGGTAATTGGGGCAGCCGGGGCTTACTTCATTACCAGTACCGGGAATGGCATTGGATTTTTGCAACCACGGGCCGTCAAATTCATCATCGGGATCACAGGTGTTGAAATAACACAACTGCACACTGTCTGGCTCCGCAATACCGCCGCAATCGCGGTAAAATTTAAAAGTAAATTTCCAGGTAGAGTCACTTACCCATTTGTAAAGCAACTCTCCTCCTGCGGCGTGCGAGGCGCTGGCTTTCTGGCTTCCAAATGCAGAGAGCAGAAGCAGCAGCAATGTTAAGAATCGTAATTTTTTGGCCATCTGTTAGTTACTTAATCGTTGACTTAATACATAATGCCCTGTTTGATTAATGGGATGACAGGGATTATGGGAATTCTTTTTCATAACGTATTCTCCGGGACACAAGGCTCCAGACTCGAATCCATGGTTATGTTCCGATTTACTGTTACTGAAAAAGATAGACTGATAAGCTTAGCGAAAAGGTTGGCGAAAAATGACTGTTTATCAAAAAAACAAACAATTCACTAATCAAAGTATAGAAAAAGGGCAGCTTTTGCGTAGCTGCCCTTTTAAAATTACGTAGTTGTTCTATTACCTTATAAGCGTTACATCGCCCTTTAGGAGTTCGGTAAAGCCATCGGGATAGGCAATGCGGATGATGTAATGGTACACACCTACCGGCGCATCCTTCTTATCGGTCATGCCATCCCAGCCATCAATAGCCTTGCCCGAGCCTACCCCATTAAATACCTCCATGCCCCAGCGGTCATACACCCTAAATTCGGTTATATCCTGGAAGGTGAGGTTTACCACTTTAAAATAATCATTTACCCCATCGCGGTTGGGCGAGAAGGCCGTAGGCAGGTAGAGTTTATCACGCATATCGAGCCGTATGCGCACCGTATCGGTAGCTGCACATCCGTTTTGCCCACGCCCGGTTACCACATATTTTGTGTTTTGCACCGGCACTACTACCGTGCTGGCAGCATCGGGGTTAGAAAGGCCGGTAAGCGGTTGCCAACTGTAACTCACCCCACCTGTGGCTTTAATGGTAACGGGTATGCCGTAGCGCACCAGGGTATCTGCCGGTGAGGCCTCAATAACGGGTAGCGGTTTTACAATAATATTGCTCGTAAAAGTATCTGCACAATCGTACTGGTCGCTGATGATGACCTGGTAGGTGCCACTGTTCAATGGCAGTGCTACCGGGTTTTCGCAATCCACACAGCTCAATGCGTACAATGCATTGTTGCCGCTCCATCTCCATTTTACCCCTCCCCTTGCATCAAGCACATAACGGTCGCCGAGGCATACCGATGTATCTGCAGGGGTAATGCCAAAATCGCGTACCGATACAATAACCCTCGTGGTATCTCTTATTTCACACCCCAGCGAATCCCAGGCGGTGATGGTAAATGTTCTTGTTTCGTCTACAAAAGCAAAAGTATTGGCCTGGGTAGAGTCGTTGACAAACATGCCCGGCTGCCAGATATAGGTGTGCTGCGTAGCAGGTGGCGGCGGTTTGGTAAAAATGCTGGAGCGCAGGTTTACATAGCCCGGCTCACAAATAGCAGTATCGTTGGGCGAGGTCACAATCTCCCCACTGCCATACAGGTTCACCACCCTTACGGTAGCGGTATCGGTAATCTTACATTTGGGATCTAGGTTGCTCTTTACAATGTATTGCGTGGTTTTGTTAGGAAACGCTGCAATGTATTGCCGGTCGGTGCTCAGGTAATTTACCGAGCTCATATCATCGCCCCCCGGCACCACCGACCAGGTAAACAACGTACCATTCTCTGCGTGCAGGAAAGCCGTATCGCCCTCACAAATAGCCGTATCCTGGATAATGACCGTTGGCGGCGCTACAAAAATAGAATAGGCAAAAGTCTGGCTTAGTTGAATGCCCGGCGGCCGGCAACTGGTATCGGTGGCGGTAACGGTAAAGGTATTTACCCCGGTATCGGCCATGGTGGGGGTCCAGGCAAAACACAGGTACACCGAGTTGGCAGCAAGGTAATTGGAACTGAGGCTGGCCGTTGGAATAGACAATGGCAGGTTATTGGATATTTTAAGCAATGCCCCCGGATCGGCGGTCTGTATTTGAAAACAAAACTGAAGCGTACCGCTCGGGCACGCCAATATATAGCCATTGGGCAGCACCGTTACATTCTGCAAAGTAGCCGGGTCCAGTTGCGATGAGGGCGACTGGAAATTACATGAGCGTACAATAATCTGTATATCGCGCATAACAGAGCCTATAAACTGCCCTGCCCGGTACTCATCTACTTTAACCGTTATTACCGCTATCTCCACCTGCTGGGCGGTAAATGAAACTGTACCATTTACAGCATCTACGTTATACGTATTGTTGGTGTTAAAAGGGTTGGTCTGCACATTGGGTGGCGGGCCGGTAAAACTGGCAGGGTTGTAGTCTATAGCCGTAGGCCACCGCTGGGCGCAATTGCCATTAAGCGGTTGAATGCTGGAAAACACCAGTTTATCCGCATCAGGATCTATAGCGCCATTATTGAATGAGAAAGCGGCACCCATGCATACATAAGGCACCGGCTTGTTGGTAAAATAAACAGAGCTGTTGTAAGGCAGAATAGTGTTGTTGAGCTCTGCCCGCACATGAAGGTTATTGGCTGCTGCATTAAGCAGGTTGTTGACACTCGCGTTGCGCGATCCTTCACTTACTGTAAAGATCCATTTGTTGCACCGGAAAGGGAGTGTTACTGTAGCCTCGTACCAAAACTCAATATAACCCGGCAAGGTACCTGCATTACAAGTGGTAGGAAAACCAGGGCACCCGGGGCTTACCTCGTTGCCCGTTGCGGGCAGCGCTGCCGATTTAGCCATGTTTATGGGCGTAAAGGCGCTGCTGTCGCAGGTATTAAAATAGCATAGCGTCATGGAAGTTGGTTCAGGTATCCCCGCGCAATCGCGGTAGAACTTGAAGGTAAACTTCCAGGTAGAATCGCTTACCCATTGGTAAATCAATTCTCCACCTGCAGCATGCGAAGCCCTGGCTTCGTAGCTGGTGGCCGTAAGCATTAAACTTACCGCCACACATAGCATTTTGAATACCTTACGCATATTACATATTTTAAATTAACCTTGCAAAGCGCTTTCACCTCTCCCGCAATCGCACATACAAATTTAATATATAAAATATACAACAAGTAACAAGAACCGGCAGGGCATGATGGCCCGCTTATTCATATATAGACTAGTCTACATACAATAACGTTGGCATAATGGCAAAAAAAACGGTCCCTGCAGTATTGCAGGGACCGTTTCAGGTTAAGGCATTTCGGATTAACGCACGAGTGTTACATCTCCTTTCAGCAATTGTGAATAGCCGTCGGGATATGCCACCCGGATAATGTATTGGTAGTTGCCCAATGCGGCATCTTTCTTATCAAAGGTACCATCCCAACCGGTAATGGCTTCGCCAGAACCTACACCATTGAACACTTCTTGTCCCCAACGGTTAAAGACTCTGAATTCCACTACTTTCTGGAAGGTAAGGTTTACTATTTTGAAGTAATCGTTCGCCCCATCTTTATTAGGCGAGAACGCGGTAGGCACATACAGTTTGTCTCTCATATCCAGGCGGATATTTGAAGAATCTGTACCTGCGCAGCCATTAATGTCGCGGCCGGTAACGATGTACAACGTAGGCTCAGAAGGCGTAACCACAGGATTCATTACATCCGGGTTGGTAAGGCCTTTGATCGGGGTCCATACATAACTTACGCCGCCGGTTGCTTTAAGGGTTACAGGCAGGCCGTAGCGCACCAGTGTATCTGCAGGGTAAGCATTAATTACCGGAGTAGGGTATAAAGTGATAACAGATTTAAAAGTATCCTTACAAGCGTATTTATCGCCAATAATCACCTGGTAAGTACCGGTGGCGGTAGGCAGCGCTACTGAGGTCTGGCAATCCAGGCAGCTCAGTGTTTTACCCGGTCCGCTCCAGGCCCAGGTTACCCCGCCTTTAGCTACCAGCTCTACCTGGTCGCCGTGGCAAATGGTGGTATCCTTAGGATTCAGGTCAAAGTCTCTTTCCGAAACATTTACACGGGCCGTATCGCGAATCACACAACCACGGTTGTTGATAGAACGCACAGTATAAGTTGTGGTAGAAGGCACGTAAGCAAAAGTGTTTTGCGAGGTTGAATCATTTACGTACAAACCAGGAGTCCATACAAATTCAAATGTACCAGGCAATGGCGGCGCAGCGCAAACTTTAAGCTGGAAGTTAGGCCGCATGGTAGTGTTACTATTGTTCGGCGTAGGGAACGAGCAACCAGAAGACAGATCGTCATACCTGTGCACAACAGTGGGTTGTGCTGTAGCAGACGCTTCTACCGCATCGCTGCTGCTAAAGTCGTTATTGTCGTAGCACATTTCAATAATAATACTGGAGGTACCATCCCAGTCAAAAGTAGTGGTCAGCGGAAAGGCGTTTATACCAGCTACAGTATTATAAGCGGCATTGCTGTATACCGTAGTAAGACCCGGTACAAACATGGTGCCCATGCTCGTAAGATTAGAGCAACCCATTTTAATGTTAAAGTTGCTATACGGCAGGCTCGATGCCAGGCTGGTTACATTCAATGCCACTTCGGTAATGGTACCGGGCTGCACCCCGGCCGATGCCAGGTCTGATGCCGTAAGCAGGTATTGGCCTCTTGCATCATCATACACGCCATAAAAAGGAGTATTGGTGGTAGTACCTGTGCTACCGGTACCAACCTTAAAGCTGGCAGGTGTGCCGGAGCAGGCCGTACCGTTAGGCCCGCATATTACTATCGCAGGTTTGTCCGGCGGCGTAGTATGGGTAAACGAACGCAGGTTTACATAACCGGGCTCACAAATGGCAGTATCTGCAGGCTCTGCGGTAATAAGGCCGCCATAGGAGTTTACAATAAAAGTAATTTTGTTGCCCACTGGTTGCGGCTTATCGCAGGAGTCCAGCAAGGTATTGTTATCCATACCGCTTTTCGCGTTAATGGTATAGGTACCATCTACCAATATGGGTGCTTCTAGTTTCAGCTGAATGGTATCGATCAGGCTGTCGGTAGGTGAGCAGCTCAACCCTCTTGCAGAAACAATTTTGGTAGGATATGGGCCAATGATCTGGAAATCGGAACCACTTGGTTCAATAGTGCGGCATTTTACCGGCTTGTTCATTTTAATGTTAATGATCTGGCAGGCAGGAGAATCAACGGTTGCATAACCCACCGGCACATCCGGATACACATTAAACACATAAGCATCGCTCAGCGGTTCTGCGTTGCCGCAGTTATCCAGAATAGTGTTACCATCGGTTCCGTTCTGCGGGCGCAGGGTGTAAGTACCTGCAGGCAGGGTGCCGGAGAAAGTAACTTCAATAAAGTTGGAGAAAGAGGTATTAGGACCACAGTTTAAACCTGTAGCGCTGATAATGTTTACAGGAGACGGTGTAATAAAGAAATCCGATCCGTTGGCTGCAATAGAAGCGCAGGTAACGGGTTCAGACATTCTAACCAGCAGCTTGTTACTGGGCAGTCCGCATGCAGTAGAAGGCTCTGCAATAACCGGAGGTACGGTATCATACACAGAGGCGGTAGACGCGGTAAAGTCCAGCGTGTAACCACCCTGGTTGGTGGTACTAAAGTTACTCACGTTTAAAAGATAGGTCTCTCCCGCCAATACCGGCAAAGCGGCCTGCCAGCCTGCACCAACATTTGTGCTGGAGCATCCGGTTCCACCGGTGGCGTTTGCAGGAGCATAGTCGCAACGGACAGGGCCTACACCGTTAATCAATGCCTGGCAACCCAAACCGGTAACATTCCACAAACCGAAATCGTAATCGTTTGTAATAATATTGGCCTGAAGGGTAAACTCCAGCATACCAGGGGAAGACACGTTAATGATGTACCATACATCGTTACGCTCACCGGAGGCAAGACAACCCTGGTTAACGGCATTCAATTCATTTAGTAAACCTACATTAACATAAGAGTTAGGTTGTACATAAATGGGCTGGCATACGGGGATGGCATTAGGACAATCCTGCTCAGGTGCCTGAGCAAAGGCATTATTCTGATACAATCCAGCCAGTAAAATGGATAAGAGTAAAAAAATCTTCTTCACGTGTAGAGTTGTTTTAATCCATAAATACACATTACGTTCTCCAATATAAGAATATTTTCAGGATTCCATAGAAGAACTTCTTGTTCTAAAGAAGACGTATATAAATTGATAAACGTTGGAAAAATGCTGTTATCAGGCAGGATATAAATGATGAATTATTGGTTTTTTATGAGAAAAGGAAAAATAGCCGCAGCTCTTACCATATCCGGCACCCGTTATTCAATGCTTGCCAGCAACCACTATACCCAATCACATTACGATGGTAACCAATACAATACACCATTAGCCACACAAAGCAACCGGCTGTTATTATAGAACAAGACATAAAAAAGCCCGGCAAAGGCTAACGCTTTAACCGGGCATTCACTGGTAGCTCAACAATTTAAATAAGCACTTACAAACTATCATTCATCAATTGGGTATTCGGCCTTAAAACTCCGGATCTTCTCCAGGATATCGCGCCGTACCCGCCCGCTCAGCAAAAAATTAAACAGGGTAACCCTGGCCACACCCTTTTCGCGGGTACATCGCATCTTCCGGCCTTTTACCGCAAAAAAGAATTTCAGTTCTCTCAGCTCCTTCACCGTAATCTCTACCGTTTCAATCGGCAAAATGGTTTTAGTTTTCTTTTTCATACACAATTATATTTGTTCATTGATTGGTTACTCGATAACGAGTTATTTTCATGTGAATTACAGTTATTTTGTTTTATTTTTCAAATATTTATCATTCACATATACAATTTATTGGTAGTAAACCTAAAATTTCCTGTATGAAACCAGCGCAATTCATAGTAGCGGCGATTAATAAATCAGACACCATTATTTCCCCATTATTTCCGATCTCCTTCATTTCCAGGCCTTAAAGCCATATATCCGGGTTTTAAACCATGCGATCTTATTGCAATTGAGGTTTATCATCTATATTTGTGTTCGTTCACTGTTTGGCTATATGAATCAGTGAACATTCGCATCAAACCAATACCCAACAACCGCCTATGCAATTCAACGGAAGCAAACTCAAAACCCTTCGCAAAAGAGCTGGCTTAACCCAAACCCAGCTGGCCGACGAGATTGGCAGTACCATGCCCAGCGTTTCTAACTGGGAAGTAGGCAAAAACGATCCGCCCTACGAGTTCATCTTCAAACTCTGCGACTTCTTTAAAGTAGAAGAAGATTATTTCCTCATCCAGCAAGGGCCGCTCTCAGAATCGGAACCGTCGTACACCATTTATACCGAAGACGGCAAAGCCATTCAATTGAAATTTGTGGATCCCGACGAGCACAAAACCGCGGGCGACCTATCGGGTAATGCAGATGGCTCCTGGGAGCTGGCTATAGACCAGGTACGCAGTTCGTTCATTGGCCCTGTTAATGGCACTATCATGGTACGCAACCGTGCTATGGAACCCGAGTTTAACAGCAGCAATGCCATTGCGGTAAAATTACTGAAGCACAAAAACGCTATTACGCCCGGCGAAGTGTATTATGTAATAGACAATAACCAGGAGGGACATTTGCGCAGGCTATATCCCCATGGCGATGCAGGTGTGCGGCTGGTAAGCAACAATCCCGACACTTACCCGGAGTACATCCTGGCCTACAGCCATATCTTCGTCATTTTTAAAGTAAAAGCCAATATCGGTTTGTTTTAACCACCGTAAAACAACCACTGCATATACCGGATTCTGGCGCTTCACCTATATTTGTGTCTGTTCACTGACTGGATGTATAAGCCAGTTGGTATTCGGCTATAACCAAATCTCTATCAATCGCCTATGCAATTCAATGGCACCAAACTCAAAGACCTTCGTAAGAGGGCGGGTTTAACGCAGAAAAAACTGGCCTCAGAAATTGGCAGTACCATGCCCAGTGTATCTAACTGGGAAGTAGGAAAAAATGTTCCTCCCTACACCTTCATTAACCGGCTATGCGACTACTTCCAGGTAGAAGAAGACTACTTCATCCACCGCGAGCAGCTGGTTACAGAACCGGTTTTTATTCACATTAAAGACGAAGAAGGGAAGGATATACGTCTGAAATTTGTAGAGCCAGACGAATACAAGACTGCCGGAGATGTATTGAGCATCGAAAACAATTGCTGGGAAATGGCAATTGATCCGGTCCGCTGCGCTTTTATTGGCCCTGTGCATGGCACCATTATGGTGCGCAACAGCGCTATGGAGCCCCAGTTTAACAGCCGTAATGCTATTGCGGTAAAACTGATGCAAAACAAAAATGCCATTACACCCGGAGAGATCTATTATGTAATAGACAACAACCAGGAGGGGCATTTGCGCAGGCTGTACCCCAATGGGCCATCCAGCATGCGACTGGTGAGCAATAACCCCGAAAAATACCCGGAATACGTGCTCAACTACGACCAGGTTTTCGTGGTTTTTAAGGTAAAGGCCAATATCGAATTATTTTAACCGGAGCACCGCCCGGCCTCTGGGTTAAACAAAAAAGACGTGATGCATCACGTCTTTTTTTATGTATTACAATCCGTATTTTTTATACCAATCCGGTAACTTTGATTATGCACAATGTCTCTGTTCGCCTCATACAACCCACCGACAATGCAGCGCTTGCCGCCATCATACGTACTGCACTTACCGAGTTTGGCGCCAATAAACCGGGCACTGTTTTCTACGATGAAAGCACCGACCATCTTTATGATCTGTTTCAGCAACAAGGCTCCCTCTACTTTGTAGCGCACGATGGCGATACACTGTTGGGCGGCGCAGGCATTTACCCTACTGCAGGCTTGCCCAATGGTACCTGCGAGCTGGTTAAAATGTACCTTTCTGCCGCAGCCAGGGGCAAAGGTGTAGGCCGCATGCTTATAGACCGCTGCCTGGAGCAGGCCCGGCAAATGGGCTATACCCAATGCTACCTCGAAACCATGCCCGAACTAAAGAAAGCCGTTTCGGTATACGAAAAATTCGGGTTTAGCTACCTCAGTCAGCCGCTGGGCAATACCGGGCATTTTGGCTGCGATGTATGGATGTTGAAATCGCTGGTATAAACGTTTCGTTATTTGGCGGCGAGCAAGCCCCGGTAATGATCGCGGTAGGCATAGGCCAGAAAAAGGTTGCACAGCATTAACGGAATAGCCACCCCCAGGCCCTCCGGCGCTATGAACAGGTGCACGCACAAGATGTTAAGGGTAACCGGAAAAATAACCACGGTAGCAAGCGGCACGTAACGGCCTATGAGCAAAGCCAGGCCGCAAAGCAACTCTGTAATTTTAATCAGGTTCATAAGGTAACCCGAAGCCATAATCCCTTCGTTAAACGTTTTCATATTACCTGCCATTTCAGGCACCGGAAAAAGTTTAAGGAAAAAGGAAACGGAGGAAAAGAGGAACATGAGGCCCATAAGGACACGAACAACAATGACTGCGATTTTCATAATTCTTTCGTTTTGGTTTGGATGATTATTAATCAATATACGAATTAAAAATATAGCACATACGAATTAGTCTCATACATTTGAGCCAAGGGCTATCATTTCTTCTTTCCGCTCTTTTTCTTTTTGTGCTTGCCTGCTTTTTTTTCTTTTACGTTTTCTGGCTCTTCCGGTACATCGTGTTTTGTTTTCCAAAAAGCCTTGTATT
Organism: Chitinophagaceae bacterium; assembly: GCA_031546985.1. GTDB lineage: Bacteria > Bacteroidota > Bacteroidia > Chitinophagales > Chitinophagaceae > JAVBJN01. Next base: position 18,011 of record JAVBJN010000091.1, on the reverse strand, counting down.
GGTCCATCCACATCGCCACCTCACTAAGGTGCGCCAGCTGCGCCTCACAAAAGCGCTCACGCCCCTGCTGTTGTATTGCTACCAGGCCACACTCTACCAGTATCTTAATATGTTTATAAATAGCGGTGCGGCTTACTTCAAATTGCCCGGCAATGGCATTGATGTTGAGGGGCTGGTACGCCACCATATCGAGTATGGCCCTGTGGGTAGGGTCGGCTATGGCCTGGAAAGTATCTCTCCTCATAATAGGTAACCTTTGGGTTTCTAATTTACATGAAACCTTTTGGTTACACAAAAAATTGATCCATACCACAACCAGCCCAGCTCTGATCAGGATTGCTTTGTGCTACACCAATGCAGGTATATAGGTAAGCATTACATTACCAGATTCAAACCGCCGGGTATCGGCCAGTTTAAGTGCCAGGTGCGCAGTTATACCTTCAAAAAGGGTTTTGCCGCTACCCAAAACAACCGGGTTTACAATAATGCGGCACTCATCTATGAGGCCATGCACCAGCCAATTTTTTGCCAGACTGGAACTGCCCAGAATAACCAGGTCTTTCCCGGACTGCGCTTTAAGGGCAGCCAGCTCTTCTACCGCGTCTTCTTTAACCAGCGTGGTATGCAGCCAGGCAGCAGCAGGCAATGTTTTGGAAAACACGTATTTGGGCAGCGTATTCATAAGCCCGGCTACAACAGGATCGTTCGTTAAAGCCGCTGCGGCAGGCCAGTACGAGGCCATAAGCTCGTAGGTAACGCGGCCAAACAGTAAGGCATCGGCTTTGTGCAGCAGATCGATGGCGTAGGCATTGAATTCATCATCTACATTATGCCAGGATATATCATGCGCCTCGCCTTCAAAAAAACCGTCGAGCGAAATCATGACCTGGAATATTACTTTTCTCATGGCGGGGCAGTTGGGTTATGGTTTAAACTGGTGCAGGTTAATGCCATTACCATCGGGATCGGTAAAGTGCACAAACTTGCCCAGCGGAGTGTCGTTAATGGTAGCGGCATCAAAACAATGCGGACCTCTTTTTCCTGCAAAAACGCCCTTGGCTATAAACCGGCGCACATCAGCTTCTATATCGTCTGTCTCCAGGATAAGGCCATGCAGCGTACCCGCTTTCATCTCCACCTCCCGGTAGGGCCACCAGCTTACCAGCGCTATGGTGGTAACCTGCCCGGGCAGGCCCATCTGCAACCAGGTTTGCCCGTTTCCCATTGGCGCTTCTACCAGCAATTCAAATCCCAGTTTAAGATAAAACTCCCTCGCTTTGTCCTGGTCCGAAACCGGGATGGAAATGACTTCAATCGCTCTCATATCGTTCAGTCGTTCAAATAATTCGGGCGTATGCCCTTATACAAAGCTACGCGACGGGCCATTGGTCTGCAGGGTGCAAATACGGCAATATGAGGCGTTATTTGCGACAATAACATTCTTTATCTTTGCCATATGAAACACATCTCCATACTTGTTCCTCGCGGCCACACGAGCCTGAGCAATATTGAGGGCACACACCAGATCTTCTCTGAAGTAAACGGCCTGCTGGCTTCGGCAGGGCGCGAGCCTATGTTTAACATCCAGCTGGTAGGGCTGGCCAAAGAAACATCCCAACGCAACGGATTATTTACGGTGAACCCCGATATACTGATCGGCGACGTGGCGCAAACCGATCTTATTATTGTGCCTGCCATTATGGGCGATCCCAGCATTGGCATCAGCAACAACGAAGCTTTTATTCCGTGGATTATACAACAATACAGCCGCGGTGCAGAAATAGCCAGCTTTTGTGTAGGTACCTTTTTTCTTGCGGCTACCGGCCTGCTAACCGGTAAGCAATGCGCTACACACTGGCGCTTTGCCAACGAATTCAGAAAAGCATTCCCCAATGCCAACCTGGTAGATGATAAGATCATGACCGAGGAAGATGGCATTTACACCAGTGGTGGTGCATATTCTTACCTGAACCTGCTGGTGTACCTGATAGAGAAATTTGCGGGCCGCGACATTGCCATTCTTACCGCCAAAGCCTTTATGATAGATATAGACCGGTACAGCCAATCGCCGTTTATCATTTTCCAGGGGCAAAAAGCGCACGAAGACGAATCGGTAAAAAAAGCGCAGGAGTTTATTGAAACCAATTTTGAAGACAAAATTACGGTAGACCAACTCGCATCTATGCTGGCGCTGGGCCGCCGAAGCCTGGAGCGCAGGTTTAAAAAAGCCACCTGCAATACCGTTACCGAATATATACAGCGGGTAAAAATGGAGGCTGCAAAAAAGAGCTTCGAAACCAGCCGCAAAAACATAAATGAAGTAATGTATGAGGTAGGCTACTCCGATATTAAGGCGTTCCGCACCATCTTTCGTAAAACTACCGGCCTCTCTCCCACTGAATACCGCAACAAATACAATAAGGAAGTGGTGGCTGCCTAAACCACCAAACGTTATGCACAGCACCAGATAGTTGCTCCAACACCTACATGATAACCTGGGAATTAAAAACGCCCGGGTTATTTTTTTGAGGCTCGCCCTACCGGCAGCGCTTCTTTACCCAAACCTCATTAAGTTTACAGCACAACTTATTTCCGGAAAGCCATTTGTCTATGGAAAATTACAGCATCGTTATATTCATCCTCGCCATTATGATCGGCATTTCGGCGCTGGCCGATAAAATAAAACTGCCCTACCCTATTCTGCTCATCGTGGCAGGTATTGCTGTTGGTTTTATTCCCACCATGCCTGTGATAGAGCTGAACCCCGAAGTGATTTTCCTGATCTTTCTGCCACCATTATTGTACGATGCGGCTTTCAATATATCGTTTAAAGATTTTAAGACCAATATTAACACCATCAGTACGCTGGCTGTAGGTTTGGTTTTTTTGACCGCTTCGGGCATTGCCGTTCTTGCGCATTTTATGATTCCGGGTATGAGCTGGCCGCTGTCTTTTGTGCTGGGCGCAATCCTATCCGCCACCGATGCCGTGGCTGCCATCAGCATTACAAAAGGCTTAAAATTACCGCACAAGATCACCACCATACTGGAAGGCGAAAGCCTGGTAAACGATGCATCGGCGCTGGTCGCTTACCGTTTTGCAGTAGCGGCCGTAACGGGCACTGCGTTTGTGTTCTGGAAAGCTTCTTATCAATTCTTGTTGTTGATGGTAGGCGGCTTTATTGTGGGTTTTGCAATGGCCAAGCTCCTTTCTTTTATCCTCAAAAGAGTGCACCACAATACGATGGTTACCATCAGCTTTATGTTGCTGATGCCTTTTGTAACCTACCTGTTTGCAGAAGAATTGCATGTATCGGGTGTAATAGCTGTGGTTATGCTGGGGCTGGGCATTTCGCGGTTCAGCAATAAAATATTTCCGCCACGGCTTAAAGAGCAGTCCAAAACCATTTGGGACATCATCATATTTATGCTCAACGGGCTCATCTTTATCCTCATAGGGCTGGAGTTTCCGTATGTGTTAAAAAACATCGACAAAAGCCAATTGCTGCCCAATATCGGGTACGCCTTTCTCATTACCCTTGTAGCGCTGGGGCTCCGAATGGCGCGTATGTTTATGCAAAGGGTTAACCTGCAACGGGCTTTCCGGTTTAAGAAAGGCAGAGTCTCCGAAGAGGCATTGCTCGATTTCAAGCATAGTACCATTATCAGCTGGTCGGGCATGCGGGGTATTGTATCGTTGGCTATAGCCCTGGGTTTGCCGCTTACATTGGAGAATGGTGAACCTTTTCCGCAGCGGAGCACCATTATTTTTATTTCGGTAATTGTGGTGTTGTTTACCCTCATTGGTCAGGGGTTGACCTTGCCGTGGATTGTAAAAAAATTGCAGCCGGGGGAGGGGGAGGCGGCGCCTCTAAAATCATTTTGAAACATTTAAATGAATTCGTTCCTCCTATTAATTTTTCTACTTTAGCCATAGCTTCAGAAAAAACTGCTGTCTGCCCAAGCATGAAAAAATATATCACCCTGTTATGTTTAACCGTTGCTACGATTCCTTCCTTTGCCAAAGATCTGAATAAGGCAACCCAACCTATCATAGAAGAAGGAAAACGCCTATACCGTTCGGAAATGGCCTCCTGGTATGGTACCGATGTGTTCCTGTCCAGTTATTCACAAAAGGAGAATATAGGCGGGTACTTTTCCTATGCATTTAAAGACAGCGCCCGATGTGTTTTTTATTCAAAAGAAGACCAGGCAGATGTTATAGGCACTGTTACTTTCGATAATACCTACAATGTTGAAACTGCCAGAATCGAAACATTGCCCCGCAATTTTACAGCGGAAGAAAAAACGTTGTATGAGCTTCGGCGTGCAGCTTTAAACACCATGCGTTCGGATACTATGTTTAAAATGTATCAGGATATGAACCTCAATGTGATTCCGCTGATATCGGGTAAAGAAAGAAAGGTCTATGTATTGTCAGGCACCCAACGGCACGACCTTGTACTCTTTGGGAACGACTACCTGATGACCTTTGACAAAAACAATAAGCTAAAGGAGAAGAAACCTCTGCACCAAAATCTGATACCAATCGAATACGGACAGGATAGTACAGACCACAGAACCATACACTCACACTTGCCCGAAACAGGTGATTTCATTACTGCTACAGACATTTGTACTTTAATGCTTTACCAACCTTTAACCAAATGGAAAACCCATATTGTGGTATCGCAGCGTTACGTTAATATTTGGAGTTGCGAAACAAATCAATTGATTGTAATTACGCGTGATGCTATGGAAAAAATTAATGCAGATCAAAAAAAGCGTCATCCCGAAGCAGTAAGTGAGTAATATTTCAGCCTCCGGAATTTACCGTAAATTTCATTTTTAATAATCATGTATCCTCCGGTTATACCATTTGAAATTCACCTTACCACCGCCCATCTAACGCGAGCCCGTGAGCAGGCATTTGCCGATCTCTGCTTTGCAAATGAGGCCAAACCCTTACGCATTGAGCTGGCACAAGGTGAGCATACACACCAGCCTATGCTGAGCAAAGTAGTGTATGCCGCCAACCTGCACGATGTTTTGGCTGTTGCTACGGCTCTATCTGAGGCATTGCACCAGGCGCATTACCCGGTTACCCGGCTCAAGATAGAAGTACCTTCCAGTGATGCAGATCTGGCGCAGGCATACCTGTCTGAAACATTTAAACCCTACTTCGAATGGCATGGAAAAGTAACATACCAGCAGGTAGCAATGTTGTATGCCTTGTGTGAAAAACACCGGGTACACTTATCGCGCAACGCGCTAAAAAATGAATCCAACACCCGCTTTATCACCATAAGAGAATATGGAACCCGAGCTAGCTTCGAAAGCAGGATCGAAGCCCTGGTTACCGATCTTAACAATAGCGGCTGGACTGTAAGCAAACCACAATCGGAATACTGCATTTACGACAACAATACATACCTCGACAAAGGCTGGCTGCCGCAATAAACAGACCCATCATGAAAATGACCGAACAGCAACACCTGGAGATGACCGTTTACGAAGCATTTATTCGCCGGGCAGCGGCAATAGACATGCCGTTTATGCTAAAAGGCAGTTATGTAGGCCGGCAATACTTTAAGGATAAAAACGACCGTATGCCCGCCGATCTGGATTGGGTGTACCTGCAACCTTTACATGATGTAGAAGAAGCCCGTAAGTTGTTTAATGAATGGGCTACACTGGTTACAGAGCATCCCATCAATGATGGGGTAACGTTTGTAAGCTTTAAAGAAAATGAATTCTGGCGCATGATCGACTATGCGATGGCCGATGATTTCCCTACTGTAAATACCGATCTGAAATGCCTGGTTAATGGAGAGGAATTTGATTTCAGCCTCGACATCTCTTTTAACCTCGATATGGAACAGCCTCCTGTGCCTATGCTGTACCAGCCAATGACAGGCGATGAGTTTACTATAAACTATACAGTTCCGCTAAGCCTGCAGGTATCCTGGAAAATACACCAATCGCTGGTGCGGCCCAGGTTTAAAGATTTGTTTGACCTGATACACCTGGTATCAGATCCGGGGTTTGACGAACCTACGCTGACCAATGCCATGCAGGCGCTGGTGAACGAATGCCGGAGAGATAATGTGAGCATGGGTAAATTCCGGCATTTCCTGGAAGGCAATTTCGATAAACTCTTTCCGCGTAATACCTTACCGGAAACCTGGGATTACTGGCGCTACCATATTGAAAAGCCGCAATACCATAATCGTATCGTATTCTCAGATTGGGCAGAGCGCATAACCGATCCTGCAAAACTCCCCGAAACATTAGCCGAATTTATTGCGCAATTTAAAAGCAGCCTGCAGCAAGCAGGGCTGGATCTTTCCATCCTGGACAGGTTACCGCTTACGGCAGAAGAACAGCAAATGCTCATTGCTGTTCCTGCCCCTGAACCTGAGCCAATCGCTATTCCTGCAATGGCGCAGGAACCAACGCCATTGCAAATACCTGTAGAAGAAAAGAAAGGGTTACGCTATTTCATCTCCCGTCTATTTGGAAAACAGTAAATGGAAATTGCTCCCTTTTAAAAAGGAAACCTTTTGGTTACCCAACTTTATCTAAATAATCGGGCGGAAAAAAACTTTGTCCGTATTGCTCGCCCAGGGCTTGCAGTTTTTTCAATGCTTCGGCATCCATCTGCGGACGAGGCAGAAATTTGTCGGGCGCAACCGGTTGGCCTATTTCCAAAAAGAAGGCATCAAGCCCTGCGGGCACAACCGTACACAGCAAGCGTGCCGGTTTATCTGTTTTGTTTTTAAAACAGTGTACAACGCCACCCATAGGTATAACCACATAAGCGCCTTTGGCAGCGGTATAAGTACCGGCTTCGGATTTAAACGCTATCTCTCCTTCTGCAACATAAAAAGACTCCTGAAAATCCGCATGTGCGTGCGGACCCGGACCACCACCAGGCGGCACAAGCATTTCGATGGTGGCAAAAGCACCATTGGTCTGCTTACCAGCTACCAGGATTCGGTAAGTACCCCCTTGTACCGATACACATGGCCCTTCCTGGGCACTTACTGCGATGGGATTCTGCTTTATATTTTCCATACTTAACTTATAATTTTATGGCTGGAAACCAGGTTCTGAAATGATAGCCTGTGGCGTTGTTTTATTGCAGCACGATGTTCCCATTTGTATTGGCGGGCACTTTACCGTTCCATAACTGCAAAACACGCAACAATCTCCCTGCAATGGCTTTAGCCGGGTATGGCAGTTTTTACATTCATAAAAATACTGACAGGCATCGGTAGGCATGGTTTCCTGTTCCTTATGCCCGCAAGCAGGGCAGGTAATCGTTGATGCTAAAATTATGGTTTGGCTCATTTCTGTTTTTTGATAACTACTTAAAATCCGTAACGGTGTACCCGGTTTTATTAATCGCATTCACAATTTCGGCAATACTGGTTTGTGTACTGTCAAATTGCACATGACTGGTGGCAGCATCATAAGAAGTTTGGTAGTGCGAGATGCCCTTAACACTTGCTAATTCATTGTTTACATGCTGCTCGCACGATGCACAGGTCATACCTTCGATATGAATAGCTACCGCTTTTGTATGCAGGGTAGCCACAGGCGTTGCAGCCTTTGCCGTTGTCTTATAAAACAAATGTGTATAGGCCGGAAGGGTCATCATGAGTGCGGCAGCTACGGTTATAATAGCCAGAAAACGCTTGCCCTGCCAAAAAGAAATTTTCTCTGCCTCGCAACCGCAATCGTCTTTTGCTTTCCTGGGTTTTAACTGCTGGTACCATGCAAATCCTAATGCAACAATGGAAATACCTATCAGGTAAGGTCTATAGGCCTCCAGCCAGGAGAAAGACGATGCCAGACCCGACATACCGGAAAACAAGGCCAGTATAGGGGTAATACAACATAATGACGCTGCTACAGAGGTTAATAATCCTGTTAAGGGCAGCTTAACCCGTGACTTTGTTGCACGCATACTTCCTGATTTTTTAAATCCTTAGTGAAAAACGCAATCACTTGCCTCCTTGCGGAATTAAATGATATTGCGCTTCTCAATTTACGTAAATGCCGGGATACGGTAGTGAGGCAGCTTTGCATAGCAAAACAAATGTCTCTTCCGGCTTGTATTTCCATACATTTTTTATACCTGGTTGTATAGCCATTTTGCGGAGCCATCATATATTCCGGACTTAACAAACCTGTACCTATAGTTTTGTTCCCAGTTTTTCACGGCCGTGAATCTCATATTCGTTCATTAAAAAAAGCGGTAACTATCTATGATCTGATCAGCCACATGCTATTTGGGCTTTTAAAATCTCAAACAACCTATACCCTTCTCAACTTCTAATTCCAATGCACACTACCAAACAACGCACAGCCCGTTGGCTGCTCGCCGTGCTTTGCATACTGCCAGATTTGGCAGGTCATGCACAAACGATAAGCCGGGGCGAATCGTTCAGCTTTTCCGACTTAGGCGTAAGTGTGGTTACCGACCCCAATGGTACCGCCTATACGCAGCTCTCCTACCCCGATCTTATGCCAGGCGGCGCACCTGGCCACCCTGCACTGCCAGTACGGTACATTAACCTGATTGTGCCAGCCGGCAAGGACTATTCCGATATAACAGTTACCCTTGGCGGCGGGCAGAACGTGCCGTTGAAATATGCTATTGTACCCACACAGGAGCCCTATGCTCCCTCTGCACAAAGCAATACCGCACCGGCATTTACGAATCCCGATGCGGCTGTTTACAAGAACCAGCAGCCTTATCCGGCCCAGACGGTTCAGTTTGTGCGCGATGGGTATTTCGATGGTAATAATCATATTGTAACCCTGGCAGTTTGTCCTGTGCAGTATCTGCCATTCAGCAACAAAGCGGTGTTTTACAGCACCATTTCATTCGATCTTAACGAAAACGTACATGGTATCAGCAGATTCGCGCCCATTACCAGGAAATACAACTTTGGCAGCAGCACGTACGAAAATGCTTTATCAACGCTGGTGGTAAATTCAACCGACATCGTTCAGTTTGGAAGCTATCAGGGTAGAACACAGAAAAGGCCCGATCCTAATTCTCCTTTTTATGAGTACGTTATTATCACTTCAAAAGAACTGGCTCCCGCGTTTGAAGAACTCAAAGGCTGGAAAAGAAGAAAAGGACTTTGGGCCGGTATTGTTTACATAGAAGATATCCTGTCTGACCCCCAATTTGCAGCAGGCGACCCCTTAGGTCCCATTCAAGATGATGCGGGTAAAGTAAGGGCATACCTGCGCAAGGCTTACGAAAACGGCACCCAATATGCTTTGCTGGGTGGTAATTCCGACATCATTCCCATTCGTCATGGCGATCCTTCGAGCAACGGCTCTACTTTTCCAGAATGGAATATCCCAACAGACCTCTATTATTCCGATTTAAATGGTAACTGGAATGCGGATGGTAACAGCACGTATGGCGGACCTGTAAACGGAAGTGCGGGTGATCAAGTGGACGTTATGCCCGAAATTTTTGTTGGCCGTATATTTTGCCATACCCAAACACAGGCAACCAATCACATCCACAAAATCATAGGCTACGAAAGAAATCCCGGAAAGGGAGATGCCGCATACCTCACCAGGGCATTTTTTACCCAAAGTGACCAACTGCTGGAAGGCGACGAGGCCGGGCTCGTGGGTACAGCACTGACCAATTATTTCCCCACTTTTAATGTTAATACCTGGAATGAAACACCTTCTTTTGATGACCCTGCACCTACAGGACCAAGTGGCACAGCGGCCGTTTTACAAATGGCCAATTATTGCGGCCTGGTAAGTCTTTTTGGGCACGGTGGCCCTTACAATGTAAATCTTGCCACTCCTAATATTAACGGTTGCGATTGGGTGCATAATCAGATGGTTACCAGCTTATCGGGTCTGCCTTTCCAGTGTTACGCTCCTCCGGCATTACAACAAGGATATAGCTTTGACAATCTCGATGATTACAATCATTACGATAAGCCTTATTTCAATTACCCTAACGTACACTACTCCGTTGCCTGCGAAACCATGCCCTTCGACATTTACCTTAAAAATGCCGTAGCAGATAACGACATGGGGCAGGTGATTACCAATTACAGCAAAGCCGGGGCCGCGGCCTACCTGGGCAATACCAGGTATGGATACGTTGGTTATTCCACCAATATGTTTAAGGTATTTCTGAAATTTATACACCAAGGCAATTATAAACTGGGCGTGGCCGAAGGCTTATCCAAAACCAACATAGCGAACGTAACCCCTATCGAAGTCGACGGTTACTATTACTTAAATTTCTCACACAACCTTATCGGCTGCCCCGAAACCAATATGTGGGTAAGCAAACCTAAATACCAGGAAGATGTGCAGGTTATAAAAGGTGCGGGTTATGTAACCGTTACGACCAATGGCGCGCCAGGCGTTAAAATATGCGTCATGAGCTATCTCGACAATGGACAAAGCTATTTTGAAACAGTGGATAATGCAAGCACCTCTACATCTTTCACCAATGTACCCGCCGCCTCGGCAATTTGTATTACAAGAGATGGGTATGTACCGTTTCTTGTGCTCTCCACTATCGCCATTCAGAACAAGCAACTGGCCGGAGCCGCATACATTGCTGCAGATAATATTCGTGCAGGACAGGCAGTTGAGTCTACTCAAAACCAGGGTGTAACCAAAATTCTGACTAATGCTAATGTGATTTTCCATGCGGAACAAACCATCACACTCGACAAGGGTTTTGAAGTAGAGCCTGGAGCCGAATTTGAAGCCAAATAACCAAACAATCCTAATCAAACAAAAACAACAAAATCATGAAAAAAAATATAATAGTTTCTGCAATCGCCATGCTATATATGGTTAATACTGCCAAGGCACAATTAAAAGTAACCACCCAAACCGGCAAAGTAAGAATTGGCCTGGAGCAACCCTTTCCGTTAAGCCAAACCGATGATCCCTACAATGTTTTGAGCATGCACGTTTACGGCCCTACCGGCGATTACAGGGCTGGCAGCAAACTGGCATTCGGCGACTTTGGCGATTATTACAACCAGGGCATGAATGTTTTTATTGGGGAGTATACCAATGACGATACCGACCGTATGTGGTTGCATGGTAAGCTGGGTACTTATTTTACCTGGGGCGGAAAGGCTGATAGAGTATATGGCTACTACGATGTAGACAAGGGTAATGTGTTTCACTACAATTGCGATGTATATGCCTACAGTTTTGTGCTGGCATCCGATGCAAGGTTCAAAACCAATGTAGCTAAAATTGGCAATGCCATGGATTACCTCAAAAAACTCAATGGGGTAAGCTACAACCTGCTGCCGCACGAGCTGGACAAAATAATGGGTGGCAGCAAAGACCGGCAGGAAGAAACAGGAGGTAAAGCCGCTGGCCCAAGTACTGAAAAATCATCTGCAGACAAAGAACGCTTTGCTGAGATTGAAAAGAAAATGCAGCAGCCTGGCCCCAAACGCCTGGGGCTCATTGCACAGGAAGTAGAAAAAGTATTGCCGGAACTGGTAAAAACAGACTCTACCAATTACAAGTATGTAGACTACATTGGGCTTATTCCGGTATTGATTGAAGGGGTAAAAGAGCAGGAAATGAGTATTGAAGCACAAAACGATAAAATCAAGGAACTCACAGACCGTATTAACACCCTTGAAACCCGTATGATAGGCTGGGATGCGGCTGCCACAGGTGTAGACGATAATGGAAAAGGCAGTGCCACCACACACTATTCCTTCCTCTATCAAAACTCACCCAATCCGTTTACTTCGGTAACCGAAATCGGCTACTTCCTTACTGCAGGGGTAAAAGAGGCTTACATTAACATCTACAACCTGTCGGGCAGCATTGTAAAATCAAAACCGCTGGGCAAAAACACCGGAAGAGGTACCATCTCTGTAAGCGGTTCTGAACTGCAGGCAGGTATGTACATCTACAACCTGATTACAGACGGTAAAGAAGCCGATGTAAAAAGAATGGTATTGGTTAAATAAAACAACCACATTTACTTCAGTTCATAAAACAACAAAAGCCGCTCTTAGAGCGGCTTTTGTTAATTGCCAAAACGTTTCGTTAACAATTGAATGGCCATCCATCGCTTTGTACGGAAAAAACAAATATTACAACACTGCAACACTTATCCCATAAGCAGATCAGCAACCTTTTAACCCAATCTTTACTCAGGTCGATAAGGTGAAAAACCGTAACTTTAAAAACACCTCCCAAGCCCGCCATTTTCAGATTTATCCAACCTGAACAATATTCTTTTATCCTAAAAAAATACCGAAATGAATGCACTTGTCTACCACGGCGACCACGATATCCGATACGAAGAAGTGGCAAAACCCGTACTGGCCAGCAACAAAGATGCCATTGTAAAAATGGTTAAAACAACGATTTGCGGTACAGACCTGGGCATATACAAAGGAAAGAACCTTTACATGAAAGAAGGAACTATACTGGGGCACGAAGGCGTGGGTATAGTAGAAGAAATTGGAACCGGCGTAACGCAGTTCAAAAAAGGAGATAAGGTTATTATCTCTTGCATTACATCTTGCGGAACCTGTAAAAACTGTAAGAAGCAAATGTACTCCCATTGCGAAGATGGCGGCTGGATATTGGGCCACTTAATTAATGGAACACAGGCCGAATACGTAAGAATACCCCATGCCGATAATGGTTTGCACCATTTGCCTTCGACTATAGACGATGAAGCTGCGCTGATGATTTCTGATGCCTTGCCTACCGGGTTTGAAATGGGCGTATTGTACGGTCATGTGCAGCCAGGTGATGCCGTTGCTATTGTAGGGGCGGGCCCTGTAGGGATGGCCGCCTTGTTAACTGCCCAGTTCTTTTCTCCTGCGCAGTTGATTGTAATTGATCTGGATGAGAACAGGCTGGCATTTGCCAAAAACATTGGGGCAACGCATGTCATTAATTCGGAAACAGAAAATGTGGTGGAAAGAGTGAAGGAGATTACGGGCGCCGGTGTAGATGTATCGATTGAGGCAGTTGGCATTCCATCTACTTTTACGCTTTGCACACAATTGGTAAATGCAGGCGGTCACGTAGCCAATGTAGGTGTACACGGGCAGCCGGTAGAACTGGAATTGGAAAAACTCTGGATTAAGAACATCAACATATCCATGGGGTTGGTCAATACCAATACTATTCCACAAATCATAAAGGCGGTGGCATCTGAAAAGATTAACCCCAAAGCATTAATTACACACCGTTACAAGCTGGATGAAATACTTAAAGCATATGATATATTCCTGAATGCTGCGAGAGAGAAAGCCATGAAAATTGTAATTGAGGTAGCGTAGCGGGTATCACTGCAACAAAATAAAAAGGGAACCAAACAATTTTACTGTTGTGGTTCCCTTTTTTGTGGTCCCGCCAAGAATCGAACTTGGATCTAAAGTTTAGGAAACTTCTATTCTATCCATTGAACTACGGGACCAACGCAGAAGGCTGCAAATTTAACTAAATAGGTTCGAATATTCCAAGCATGAAAAAGCGGCCTATCCGGCCGCTACTTCATCTTCTTTATGGTAAATTTTATCGATATACGTTTCGTACTTCTGCAAGATCATTTTACGCTTGAGTTTGAGGGTGGGCGTTAGCTCACCGCCTTCAATCGTCCACTCATTGGGGATGAGTTCAAACCGTTTAATCTGCTCTACATGCGAAAACAGTGGATTAAACTTATCAATCTCTGTGCGGATCAGTCTGCGCACCTCGGCATTCTCCACCATTTCTTCAGGCGTACCGCTTACGCCGGGCAGCGCGGCTTTGATATGTCCCCAGGCAGGTACAATTAATGCTCCGGCAAACTTGCGGTTTTCGCCCACCACCATGATCTGCTCTATGTAGGCCGACTCTTTCATTTTGTTTTCGATAGGTTGCGGGGCTACATATTTACCTCCTGAGGTTTTAAACAGCTCTTTCTTCCGATCGGTAATCTTCAGGAATTTGCCATCTACCAGCTCACCTATATCGCCGGTATGGAACCAACCGCCTTTCATGGCTTCTTCGGTAAGATCGGGGCGTTTATAATAACCAACAGTTACATTATCGCCTTTGCAAAGAATTTCGCCATCTTCGGCAATTTTCACTTCTATACCTTTAATCAACGGGCCTACAGTGCCAAACATGCGGTTCTTTTCTTCGAACCTGTTTACGCTGATCACAGGCGAAGTTTCGGTAAGCCCGTACCCTTCCATAATCACTACATGTCCTCCGGTAAAAATACGGAGCAGTTTTACCTGGCAGGCAGCGGCGCCCGTTACAATGGCTTTTACATTACCGCCCAGCGCTTCGCGCCATTTGGTAAAAATGAGTTTATTGGCAATGGCCAGTTGGGTATTGTACCAAAAGCCCTGGTTTTTATTGATTTCGAATTTAGCGGCTAAGTTCAGCGCCCAGAAAAACAGGGCTTTTTTTATGCCCGTCTGCTCGTGCCCTTTGGCTACAATCTTCTCGTATACTTTTTCCAGCAAGCGGGGTACGGTGGTAAACACCACCGGTTTCACTTCTTTGAGGTTTTCGCCTATGGTATCCATACTTTCGGCATAATACACCGATACACCTTTGTTGAGGTATACATAGGTTACCATGCGCTCAAAAATATGGTTCAGCGGCAAAAAGCTCAGCGCCCTTGCACTCGGATCGGCAAAGGAGAAGCACTCCATACAGCTGAGCACATTGCTTAGAATATTGTGGTGGGTGAGCATTACGCCCTTCGGGTTGCCCGTGGTGCCCGAAGTGTATATGATGGTAGCCAGCGTTTCGGATTTAACCTTGCTGCGGATGCCCTGGATGGTTTGGTACTCTTCTTCGGAGTATTCTCCCAGCAGTTCGGACCAGTGAGGCACACCTTCTACCTTATCGTAGGTATATACCGTTTTAAGATTGGGCAATTCGCCCTTGATTTCCTGTATCTTATCGTACATCTCTTTATCCGACACGAACATGATTTTCACATCGGCATCTTTTAATACGAAAGCCAGTTCTCCAGAGCTGATGGTGGGATAAATAGGCGCAAGCACCGCACCCATCTGCTGCGTGGCAAAATCGGTGATTACCCATTCGGGGCGGTTATTGGCAATAATGGCAATTTTATCCTGTTTGTCGGCGGTAAGGTCGTAACCGCTGATGCCGGTGCGCAATAACCCTGCGGCCATCTGCAGCGATAGCTTCTTTACTTCATGGGTGGCATACCCCCGCCATTTGCCTTGCTCTTTGGCGGCCAGCATATCGGGCTTGGGCATGGTATCCACCTTTATATCCAAAATATCGAATAGACGCTTGGCTTCTTGCATAAGGGTAGTGTTTCTTCTTAAAGATAAGAAAACCAAGCGGTAAAAGAAAGCCTGCCTGAGAACAGGCAGGCCATACAGAACAAAACACTAAAAGGAACAACTTTCAATATTATCTGTGGCAATTCAGTTGTGCAGCGGGTACATCATGAAAAGCAGGGCTTACATAGGGAATACCCAGGTTTAGCCCTCTAAGTACCAGCAATACACCTACCAGAACCACCATATAGGGTAACGTTTTTTTAATACGGTTGCGGACCGGCATACTCCAGACCGACTTACTAAGCATCAGCAACAGCATGGCAGGCAGCGTACCTAAACCAAAGAACGCCATAAAGAGGCTGCCCTTAGCTACACTGCCGGTAACAACCGAGCCGGTAATACCCATGTACACCAGGCCACAAGGCAGCAATCCGTTGAGCATGCCCACAGTAACCACACCTGGCCAGCTCATATGATTAAACCTTTTGTAAATAGCCTGTTGCACCGGGGTAAATATTTTCTGATACCAGCGCTTATTGCCGGTATTTATTTTAAAAGCTGGCCATAATACCACCAGAATCATGAGCAGCCCTGCGGCTATAGACAATTGCTGCTGGTAACCGGTAAGAAACAGCGATGCGCCCACCGCCCCAAAGAACAAGCCCAGTACCGCATAGGTTACTACCCGGCCCAGGTTATACAATACAGCACCCAGCACCTTGTGGTGCAATTCCTGCCCTGGTAATGGCATAGCCATAGCCAGCGGACCGCACATGCCCACACAGTGAAAGCTTCCGAGAAAGCCCAATGCCAGCGCTGTAAGTATCCATTCCATTAAAACACAATCGACTGTTCGCTATAATAGTCTTTGCCCTCTGCCGTCCAGTCTACCTGCACTTTATACAGGCCCGATACATTGCTTACACTAATACGTTGCTGCGCATCGCTATCCAGCGCAATGGCCAATACCTGGTCTTTGGCCTGGTCAGATGGTTTAAAGAGGTTAATGGTGCCGGTTACGGCTTTGCCCTTCATCTCGTTGGGAAAAGCAACGGTTATTTCTTCTCCCTGTTTCTGCACCACAATAGCAGATGATAGCGATTTAGCATTATCCAGCTTATCGATGGTGCCCTGGTATTTAATTTCCCGGGCATAATAATCGGGCGCTACCAATTCTACATTCTGCTGCATGCTGCGCACTACAAAGTAGCCGATCATGCATACAAACAAGCTCATTACGATTATAATTCTTAGTCCCCAGTTCATGTTGTTCTGTTTTGGTGGGTTTAGTTTACCGGACCTAAAAATGTGGTCTTAACGGTTTTTAGTTTTTTTCCATCGCCATATATATCAATAGTCAGGTCGGTTTTACGTTTTTTGATGGCGGTTTCGGGCAGGCGTATAAACATTTGTCCGTTCAATTCGCCCAATGGCCGCAGCATACTGTCTTCCAGGGCAATCAATTGTATGGTAGCGCCTTTATCTTCCATCCTAAACGTAACCTGCATACTATCGCGGGTTTTGTTCATGATCTTAAAAGTGTACAGGTTGCTGATCTTGCCTGGTTCGGGCTGTTGAAACATGGTGCCCCTGGCCCGCAAAATGCTTACATCCATGGTACTGCGCCCTGCAATAGAGAAGCTAAGCACACCCAGCAACGCCAGTAAGACTACACAATACCCAATGATGCGGGGTGTAAGAAAAGACAACTTCTTTTTGGCAGATATACTGTTTTCGGAAGCAAACCTTACCAAACCATGTGGCTTACCAACCTTATCCATAATATCGTCGCAGGCATCAATACATGCCGTACAGTTGATGCACTCCAATTGGGTACCATTGCGGATATCGATACCAGTTGGGCAAACGTGTACACAAGCTTTACAATCAATGCAATCGCCTACGGTGGCTTCGGGCTCATTCTTTTTGAGTTTGCCCCTGGGCTCGCCCCGCTCATAATCGTAGGCCACAATAATCGAATTGCGATCGAGGAGCACCCCCTGCAACCTTCCGTAAGGGCAGGCTACGATGCAGATCTGCTCCCGCAGAAAAGCGAATACCGCATAAAAAACAGCGGTAAATACCAATATGATCAGCAAGCCTACAATATGCTCCAAAGGCGGCTCGCTCATGATCTTAAACAACTCCTTAATACCAATAAAATAGGACAAAAAGGTATTGGCAATCAAAAATGAGATGAAGAAAAACAGCACATGCTTTATCGTTTTTTTCCTGATCTTTTCTGCATTCCAGGGCGCTTTATTTAAAGCCCGCTGTTGCTGCGCATCGCCCTCTATCCAGTATTCGATCCGGCGAAACACCATTTCCATAAACACCGTTTGCGGGCATGCCCAGCCACACCAGAGGCGGCCAAAGGCTACGGTAAACAATACCACAAACACCATGGCGCACAGCATGGCCATACCAAATACAAAGAAATCCTGTGGCAGAAAAACCTGTCCGAAAATGATGAACCTGCCATGTAATAGATCAAAAAGCAATGCCGGTTCTCCATTCAGGTGAACGAAGGGCAAACCAAACAACAGCCCCAGACAAAGCGCGCTTACCAGCAAGCGCCAACGGTATAGTTTTCCGGAGGGCTTGCGTGGGTAGATCCATTTTCTTTTGCCGGTTTCATCCAGCATGGATAAATGATCTCTGAAACTGGCCTGGTCTGGTGCTGTGT
>JAVBJN010000035.1:0-54005 GCA_031546985.1 Chitinophagaceae bacterium | reverse complement strand
AATATCCAGGATAAGGTCGCTCCGGTCAATTACCTTAACCTTAAGCACCTTTTCAATGTTAATGATCTGGGAACCTGTAAGCTCGTCATCAAATATCACGAGGTTAATGTCTCTTCCCTGGATAAACTCACGAATCTCTTCCACTTTACCTTTACCGATAAAAGTCTTTTTGTCGGGGTGCGGCAGTTTTTGCATAAATCGCTTTACCGTAACGGCACCTGCGGTCTCGGCCAGAAAAGCCAGTTCCTCCAGGTATTCGTTCATCTGCTGCTCGGTCTGAAGCTTGTGCACCAGGCCAACCAGTACGGCGCGTTCTTCTTGTTCTACTTGTTTACGTTCTAGCAATTGCTTTGATGGTTTTATTTACGAAGTGCAAAAATACTTATTTAAATTCAACCTAATCGACAGGTGTAACGTTAAAATATTCAATCGCCTGCATTTAGGGCATGTGGGCAACACATTAAATTGCCAAAGCCTTAACATTTCGTTACATATTTCTTGGGCGTCACCTGAACACGGTTTCGTATCTTGTGCCCAATTCGGTAATTTTCATCCGATTGAATAATAAAATACGCTTTATATGATGCGAAAGTTAATGCTGGGTTCATTGGTATGTGCTGCAATGCCTGCAATGGCGCAGCAAACCATGACGCCCGACCAGCTTTGGAAACTGGGCCGGGTATCCGGACAAAATATGAGCGCCGATGGCAAAAAAGTCTATTTCTCCATCAATTGGCCTAATGTAAACGAAAATAAAAGCAGCAGCGATCTATATGCCATTGACCTTAAAGGCGGCACGCCGGCAGGTATTACAGAAACGCCCAGCGCCGAGCGTATTGTATCGGTTATGAGAGATCAGCTGCTGGTAGAGTATAAAGGCCAGCTGTGGCAAATGAATGCCGATGGCGGCGATATGAAGCAGCTGACCAATGAGCAGGAGCCCATCTTTAATGCTTCTATCTCTGCCGATGGCAGCAAGATCCTTTTTTCACGCGAGGTGAAATTAAAGAAAGTAGAAGGCAAAGATTTTTACCCGGAGCTTACTAAGAGCAATGTACAGATCTACGATGATCTGAACTACCGCCACTGGGATACCTGGGAGGATGGCTCCTACCAGCACCCGTTCCTGGCCGATTATGACAATGGCAAGATCAGCAATGTAAAAGACCTGCTCAAAGACCAGCCTTTTGATTGTCCTACCATGCCTTTTGGCGGCCCCGAAGATTTTCAGTTCAGCCCAGATGGTAAAGCGGTAGTGTATGTAACCAAGAAAAAATACGGAAAAGAATACGCGCAAAGCACCAATACCGATGTATACCGATACGATATCGCATCGGGCCAGGTAACCAACCTCAGCGAGAGCTTAACCGGTTACGATCTGGGGCCGTTGTTTAACGATAAAGGCGATAAGCTGGCCTGGCTGAGCATGGGCCGCGATGGTTTTGAAGCCGATAAGAACGACATTATCCTGCACGATGCCAGTACGGGCAAGAACATTAACATTACCGCTACCTGGGATGGCAGCGTGAACTCTTTTAAGTGGAGTGAAGACGGTAAAAAGATTTATTTCGTAGCACCCTGGCAGGGTGCCGAGCACTTGTTCGAAGCCGATCTGCAAAAGGTGATTACCAGCGGTGCGCCTACGCACATACGCCAGGTTACTTCGGGCGATTTTGATGTAAACGCGATTGTGGGCCAGGCAGGCACCAAAATGGTGGTGAGCCGTACCGATATGAACCATGCTGCAGAGCTTTTTGTAGTAGACCTCAAGAAAGGCGCTATGACCCAGCTTACGCATGTAAATACCAAGACTTACGAAGGCATAAAAATGAGCAAGGTAGAGCGCCGCATGGTTAAAACCACCGATGGCAAAGACATGCTGGCCTGGGTAATCTATCCTCCTGACTTTGATAAGAGCAAAAAATATCCAACGCTGCTGTATTGCCAGGGTGGACCGCAATCTGCCTTGTCGCAGTTTTATTCTTTCCGCTGGAACTTCCAGGTGATGGCTGCGCAAGGTTATATTGTAGTAGCGCCTAACCGCCGTGGTATGCCGGGCTGGGGTACTAAATGGAACGAAGATATTAGTAAAGACTGGGGTGGCCAGCCCATGCGTGATTACCTGGCTGCTATAGACGATGTAGCCAAAGAAAGTTATGTAGACAAAAGCCGTTTGGGTTGCGTAGGTGCAAGCTATGGCGGGTACTCGGTATACATGCTGGCCGGTTTGCACCAGGGCCGTTTTAAAACCTTTATTGCGCACGATGGTCTTTTTGATCTGAAGAGCTGGTATGGCACTACCGAAGAGCTTTGGTTTGCCAACTACGATATTGGTGGCCCTTACTGGGATAAAAACAATGCCGCGGCACAAAAAAGCTATACCGAGTTTAACCCCAGCAATATGGTAGACAAATGGACGGCGCCTATGCTCATCATCCAGGGTGGTATCGACTTCCGTGTGCCAATTGAGCAGGGGCTGCAAGCTTACCAGGCCGCGCAACTGAAAGGACTGAAAAGCAAATTGCTGTACTTCCCCGAAGAAAACCACTGGGTGGTAAAACCCCAAAACGGTTTGGTGTGGCAGTACGAGTTTTTCAAATGGCTGAAAGAAACATTGTAGGTGTCTGATTTGCCGATCGCTGATCGCGGATTTGATCCGCGCGAGTAATCCACCAGGCAGGTTAGCATACAAAATGAAAAACAAATCCCGGTGGCTGAGCTTGTCGAAGCCCGGGACTAGATAAATCAGTTAAAACGAAGAAAGCTCATCCGCTATTCCGGATGAGCTTTCTTCGTTTATTGGGTATTCATCTTTAACGAGGCGTTAACCAACGTTAGCGGTGTTTTATTTCTTTTCGGCCGCTGCGGCTTTCAGTTTTTCGAATACTTCGTTTTCTGCACCTTCTTCATAACCGGTGTGTTGGTATACGATTTTGCCGTTAGCATCTACAATAAGGGTAAATGGTACAGTCTGGAAGTTCAGCGAACGTTTCAGATCGGAGTTGGGGTCCAGGTAGGTTGGGAAGTCCCATCCCTGGGCGGTTACGTAAGATTTTACCATAGCTGTAGCACGGCTGTCGTCTACAGAAACGGTCATGTAGTTAAAATCCACCTCTTTTTTCCAATCGCTCATTTTTTCGCGGATATTCTTGATTTCCTTTTTGCAAGGCACGCACCAGGTGGCCCAAAAGCTTACCAGGGTTACTTTTCCTGATTCTATTGTAGAGTTAAATGCAACGGATTTGCCGGTGAGTGCACGTACCGAGGTATTAGGTAATTCACCCTGGGCAAAGGCCGCAGTGCCGATACATGCTACCGCTACTACACTGAGGAATTTTTTCAACATGTTTCTGTTTATTTAAGTTTCTAAAGGTATGTAATAAAAAATCTTGCCAAAAATAAACGTATTCGTATTTTCGTAAACTTCAAAATTAATACTTTGGCTAATATGAGAAAAATCAACGCCTCTGTTAAAGGGCTGTTGCTGGCGGGTTTTTTTGCCCACATGGCAACTACAGAGGCATCGGCTCAGGGTGGTAATCTCTCCGGAGACTTTATGATGAACTACAACTTCTTTATGAGGGATACCAGCATTCGTGCAGGTAACAACCCCCTGTACGACAACTACCTGAGTGGTGGTGAGGGGTGGTTGAACTTAAGATACGCCTACAAAGGATTTACCGGAACGGTGCGGTTCGACGGTTTTCACAACTCCAACCTGCAAAACCCAACCAGTGCTTTATCTGCACAGGGTATTGGCCAGCTTACGCTGCAGCAGCAGGTAAAAAACCTGACCATTACGGCAGGGCACGTTTATGACCAGATTGGTAGCGGTATCTTATTTCGTGCTTACGAAGACCGTGGTCTGCTTATCGACAACGCATTGTTTGGCTTTCACCTGAAGTACAAACTCAACGACAACTGGAACGTGAAAGCGTTTACCGGTCAGATGAAAAAAATTGCGCAGCCTATTACATTTAACACTTATGCGCCTATTATCAAAGGTTTAAACATCGAAGGTGATGTGCAGGTAGGCGATAAACTGCACCTGACACCCGGTGCCGGTGTGCTGAACCGTACCCTGGACCAAAACTCTATGAGCCAGGTGGTTAACAGTATTAACGCCCTGGATACGGGTATGCGCTTTACACCTAAATATAATATGTATGCCGTTACTGCATACAACACCTTATCCTACGGGCCTATTACCTGGTATGTAGAAGGTGCTGTTAAATCGCAGGAAGCCATTCTGAAACCGGATGATAAAACCGGAAACCAGGAACTACAGAACCTCTCGGGCAATGTGGTATACTCTACCTTAGGTTTTGGGGTAAACAAGTTTGCGATCAACGCATCGTTTAAACGTACCGAAAACTTTGCCATGCGTACCTCACCCAACGAAACCTTGTTGAATGGTGTAATCAACTGGCAGCCGATCATCGCGCGTATGCGCTCGCAGCGTCTCATTAGCCGTTACAGCCCTGCTTCGCAGGATTTGTCTGAACTGGCTTACAGCTTCGACGCGTTCTACAACCCAAGTACCAATTATTCCTTCAACGCAGCGTATACCGACATTAAGCGCCTGGATAACCTCCAGCTGTACCGTGAGGTATATGGCGAGGCAGAGATCCGCTCTATTGAAAAGGTAATTCTTACGCTGAGTGTGCAATACCTGGAATACAACCAGGAAGTATACCAGCTTAAACCAGGTGTACCCATGATTAAGGCGCTTACGCCTATGATGGAGCTGGTGTATAAGATTAACAAGAAAAACTCTGTGCGTGGTGAGTTCCAGTATATGGATACCAAGCAGGATTACGGTTCCTGGTTATATGCCCTGGTGGAATACAATATTGCACCCAATTGGTCGTTTGCCGTATCAGACATGTATAATGTAAAACCACATGAAGGCGTGTCTCCTTCGGGCAGGCACTACCCAACCGTGTTCTCTGCCTATACCAAAGGTGCCAACCGCTTCTCCCTGGCTTATGTAAAACAGGTAGACGGTATTAACTGTACCGGTGGTGTGTGCCGTTATGAGCCGGCGTTTAGCGGGGTAAAAGTAATGGTAACCTCAAGCTTCTAGGATTACGTAACTTTAATAACTGAAAAGAAGACAATGAAAAATCTGAAACATATTCTGGCCCTGGGTTGCCTGGCAGGCGTAATGTCGCTTGCCTCCTGTGAAGAGATTGGTCCGGCTATCAATTTCGATAACGTAAACGATACCACATACGTAGTACCGGCTCCTTCGGCACAGGCTAAAAAACTGCTGATCGAAGAGTCTACAGGCGTACAATGTCCCAACTGTCCTAAAGGTGCAGAGGCTATTGATAAAGCTATGACCGATAACCCGGGCAGGGTAGTAGCAGTAGCTTACCACTGGCCTATGCCGCTGGTGGCGCCTATCGATAAAGATGGTCACAAGAGCGTTTACGATTTCCGCCCCGATGAGGCTTTTGGCAACAACTGGGTGACTTATATCGGTGGTATGCAAGGCCAGCCTTCTGCCAACTTTAACAGAACAAGGTATGGCGTGACCAATAACCCGTTGATGATTTTGCTCAACAACTGGAATAACGCTATTGCAACAGAATTGGGCAATACCACCACTCCGGTAAATGTGGAGATTGTACCTACGTTTAACGACGCATTGAAAGAACTGAATGTGGTGGCACGCGTTACCTTTAACCAGGATGTAGACGCAAGCAAACCACTGCACTTTTCTCTGCTTATTTCCGAGAGTGGCATGGTAGATGTGCAGGAAACTCCGGTAGATTTTATTGAAGATTTCCATTTCAAACACGTGCTGCGCACCATGCTTACACCCTACAATGGTGTAAACATTACTGTACCCGATCGTAAAGCTGGTCGTGTTTGGGAAGTACATTACAAATTCAGCGATTTCCGCCCAATGGCCAATATGAAATATGGCTGGAACCCGGATAGCTGCCACGTAGTTGGTTTTGTGCATGAAGATGGTGGCGATTTCGATTCCAAAAAAGTATTACAGGTAGAAGAAGTAAAGATGAAATAATACGGAAACCTTACCGATACCAACGGGGATATGCTGCACAAGCATATCCCCGTTTTTTTATGTCCAGGTCCCGAATCATTTGAATATTGTACTTTTAGGCCATTAATTACACGTGTTTGAGAGCAAGGATATATAAATCTACCGGAAGCTGGTACACTGCCAAAGACGAAAGCGGTCAATGGTGGAACTGCCGGATCAAGGGGAAGTTTAAGATAGACGACAGCATTACCTCTACCAACCCGATTGCGGTGGGCGATGAAGTGGCGCTGGAAGTAGAGAATGAAGAAGGGCAAACCGCCCAGATTGCCGAAATTACAGACCGGCACAATTACATTGTTCGCGTTTCTCCCCACAACAAGAACCAGAAGCATATTGTAGCCTCCAACCTCGACCAGGCGGTGCTGGTAGCCACCGTGGCCGAGCCCAGAACCTCATCGGGGTTTATAGACCGTTTTTTGGTTACCTGTGAGGCATATCATATACCTGCCATACTGGTGTTTAACAAGGCCGATATTTTAAAGGGCAAAAGCCAGGAACGGTTTGAAGAAATGGCTGTGATGTATGCAGAGGTGGGTTACCGGATTCTGCTTACTTCGGTAAACGAAAACCGGGGTATCGGAGATTTTAAAGCATTGCTGAAAGATAAAACTACCTTGTTTAGCGGGCACTCCGGTGTGGGCAAATCATCGCTTATTAACCTGCTTATCCCCGAAAAGAAAGCGCTCAAAACCCAAAATGTATCCAAATGGTCGGGCAAGGGTATGCACACCACCACCTTTGCCGAAATGTTTGACCTGCCGCAGGGCGGCGCCATTATTGATACACCCGGTATCAGGGAATTGGGCATTGTAGATATTCCTAAAACAGAACTGGCGCACTATTTTCCCGAAATGCGGGAGATGATGGAGCATTGCCAGTTCAACAACTGCCTGCACATTAACGAACCGGGCTGCGCGGTAAAAGCGGGGCTCGAAGACGGTAAAATAGCTGCCGACCGTTACATTAGTTACCTCTCAATACTGGATTCGATAGACGAAAAATGGCGATAAAGAAAATCGTTGAATGAAGGATCGCAAAGGCCTGCCAGGTGCGTAGCTCCTGTCAGGCCTACACTAGACCGCTAGCTGAGCGATAACGCGAAATGATAAGACTTGTCAAGTGCCTGTCCCGCCAATACGTGGTCCACAGATCCTGCCAGGTTTGAATAAAGAACCATCTAACAGGAATCCGCCAATCCCATACCTTTGCCAGATTATTTGCTCCCGATATGAAGATTACCAAGCCGCTGGATTATGCCGTTTACCACCATGCCTCTGAGATTCCTGAAATATGGGATGAAATAGCAGGAGCGGAAAAACGGCTGCACCGCAAGGCCATTGCGCTTTGCGAAGAAAGTGGCTTACCCGATATCCGCTATTATTATGTGGTGATCCAGAAGAGCGGGCAGCCATTGGCGATTGCCTATTTCCAGTTGCTCCGTTTTGGACCCGGGCATATCAATGTGCCGGAGCAGCCCACCATGGCGCACCGTTTTCTGAAAGGATATTTCAGTTGCATTAAGCCCAGCATTTTGGTAGCGGGCCACCTGTTTCGCCACGATCATCCCAGTTTTGCATTCAGCAATGCGTTGCTCACACCTGCCGATGCGTTTAAGGTATACGAATGGTGTATCGATAAAGTGCTGAAGATTAGCCATGCCACCGGCGTTTTTGTAAAAGACTGCCCGGGTATTTTTGTGCCTTATTTCCAGAATCACGCTTGCGGCTACCGCTCTTTGCCCAACGATATTATTATGGAAATGCATATTCCCGAAGACTGGAAATCGTTTGGAGATTATGAAGAAGCACTAAAACATAAATACCTGCAACGCAGCAAAAAAGTGCGCAAAAGCATAAAGCAGCTGGAGGTAAAAGAATTGTGCGGCGAGGAGCTGGCTCTTGAACTACCCAATATTTATAACTTATACCGCAAGGTAGCAGAGAACCAACTGGTGGCATTTGGCTACCTGAACGAGCAATACTTTGACCGGCTCAAAACCCAGCTGGGCGAGGATTACAAGGTTTATGGCTTTTACCTCAACGGCGAGTTGGTAGCCTACTCCTCTGTATTGCTGGGCGAGGGTATTTACGATATGTACTACCTGGGTATGGATTATGAGCACAACAAAAAGCTGCAATTGTACTTCAACATGCTGTTTCACGGGTTGGAAAATGCTATTGCTTCGGGCATGCCCAGAATCGTAATGGGGCGCACCGCGCTGGAAGCCAAAGCGGTGCTGGGGTGCACGCCTGAGTATCTCTACAATTTTTATAAAGTAAGCAACCCTGCCATTGCGTGGATTGTGCAGTATACGCAACGGTTGTTCATGCAACAAACCAAACCCACCTGGCAGGATCGCCATCCGTTCAAGTCTTCGTTGTACCCTTCGCTAACAACCTCAGAATAATCTTTCTGCAACGGCATGGCTTAGATCGGTGGTTGTGCCGTTTTTGAGTAGCACAATACCTGGTTGCTTGCCTGTTTCCAGCCTTCCATAACGGTCGGCTGCTTTTAGTGCTTTGGCGCCATTGAAGGTGGCCCATTGCAGCAACTCGGCCACCGGAATATCCTGGAAGTTCTGTTGCAGCGTCTGCAACTCTGCCAATACACTCAGCTGGTGGTTGCTGGCCAGGCTGTCTGTTCCTATCACAACAGCGCAGTTTTCTTTTCGTAATAATTGCACATCGGGCAGAGATTGCTCTATGTACAGGTTGGCATTGGGGCACAGGCACCAGAATACTCGGGCTTGCTGCTGTTGGGCATAAGCAATATCACTGGCCGATGAAAAAGTGTTGTGCACCAGCAATACATGCTGCTGCGGATTAAACGCGCTCCAATAGGTCTGTAGCGAGCTTTTGCCCGAAGGGGTGTATGTTGTAGTGTCGATGCCCAGCAACCTGTAAAACGCCTTAAAACCACCTTCTCCGGTGCGAAAAAATTCATCCTCTGCCGGGGTCTCCTGGTTATGGATAGATGATACCGGTTCGTTAAGCGCACCAATTTTTTCGAACAAGGGTGTGCTTACCGAGTAGGGGGCATGTGGTACAATGGTGGCTGGCAAGGTATGTTGCTGGAATTGCGCACGGGTTTGCAATGCCATTTCCAACTGGCGGCTGGCGGTTTGGGGTATAAAACCAATGGCTTCTACAAAAGTATGGTAGTGTATAGGGCTTATTTGTTTGGCCCCGGCAGTAAGGCTATTATTCGAAATATCGCCCACCACGCTAATGCCCTGCTGCCACATATAGGCATCGGCCGTTGCAATGGCCTGGTTTACGGTTTCGGGGTCGGGTGTGTTGCGGTTGGTAATCACACCTTTGAGAAAAGCGGGTAGCCCGGTATGCTCGGGAATAATGCCCCGCATGCCCGAAAGTTCCAGGTGGCAGTGCGCATTTACAAAACCCGGGCATATAATGCCTTGATAATGCACCGCATTGGTCTGGTCTGTAGTAATATCCAGAATGGTTCCGTTGTCGGATACTACCAGGCAGGTGCCTTCTGGTAGCCAGTTTTGACCATCAAAAATGGCGCTGGCCGATATTTTTTGCATAAGAGCGAGGTTTCGTGGTGCTAAATTAGCCAACATTGGCCCCTACATGTTAACTTTGCACAAATTTTTAACATGCTCGATAAACTGGAAGCCATTAAAGCCAGGTTTGATGAGATTGGTGTTGCGTTAACCAACCCCGAGATTGTTTCGGATAATAAGAAGTTTTCTAAACTAAGTAAGGAATACCGCAATCTGGAGAAGATTGTAGATGCCTACAAACGCTATAAAGCCTGTCTGGACGGAATTGAATTCGGAAAAGAAGTGCTGGAAACAGAAACCGATGAAGAACTGAGAGAACTGGCAAAAGCAGATATTACAACGTTTTCTGCCCAGCAGGAGACCCTGGAAGATGAGGTGCGTAAACTATTGATTCCCAAAGATCCGCAGGATGAGAAAAATGCGATCCTGGAGATTCGTGCCGGTACCGGTGGCGATGAGGCCAGCATTTTTGCAGGCGATCTGTTTCGTATGTACATGCGCTATTGCGATACCAGGGGCTGGCGCATGGCCGTGCTGAACGAAACCGAAGGTACTGCAGGTGGTTATAAAGAGATTGTAGCCGAGATTGAAGGTGATGATGTGTATGGTACCCTTAAATACGAATCTGGCGTTCACCGTGTGCAGCGTGTGCCGGCTACAGAAGCCAGCGGACGGGTACACACTTCGGCCGCTACCGTAGCCGTACTGCCTGAGGCGGAAGAGGTAGACTTTGAACTGAAAGAGAGCGATCTGAAAATGGAAACCGCCCGAAGTGGTGGTGCCGGTGGCCAGAACGTGAACAAGGTAGAAACCAAAGTAATCCTTACCCACGTACCTACCGGAACGGTAATTACCTGCCAAACAGAGCGTACCCAGCTGGGCAACCGCGAAAAAGCTACGTCTATGATGCGGACCAAACTCTACGAAGAGCAGGTACGTAAGCACGAAGAGGCCATTGCCAGCCAGCGTAAGAGCCTGGTAAGCTCTGGCGACCGGAGTGCCAAGATCCGCACGTACAACTATCCACAAGGCCGTATTACCGATCACCGCATCAATATGACCGTGTATTCGCTGGATGCCTTTATGAATGGCGATATCCAGGAAATGGTAGAAGCGCTGCAGTTTGCAGAAAATGCTGAGAAAATGAAAGCAGGTGAAAATATACTCAATGCTTTAGGATAATTTAATATAGGAGAAGGCATTTCTTCGTAAATTGAGGGTTGACATTACATGTTAACCCTCAATTTTTTTAATTATGCTGGATCAACTCTTACAGCTCGTTCAGGGCAGCGCACAGGAAGACATTGTAGACAATCCCGAGGTTCCCAACAACCATAATCAGGAAGCCATTGGGCTTACGACCAGCGCAGTAGCAGGTGGTTTGCAGAGCGCTTTGGCCAGCGGTGGCTTTAAACAGGTGCTGGATATGTTTTCCGGACAAAGCGGATTAACCAATAACCCCATCACCAACAATATCTCTAACGACCTGGTAAAGTCGCTCTCCGATAAGCTGGGCATCAACAGTCAGGCGGCTTCTGGCATTGCAGCTTCGCTTATTCCTAAAGTGCTGGGCAGCCTTATCAATAAAACACAAGACCCCAACAACAACTCCTTTACACTGGATGGCCTGGTAAAAGGCCTGAGCGGTGGCGATGCGGGTGGTGGCAGTGCTTTAGGCGGCCTTAACCTGCAGGGCATGCTGCAAAAAGCAATGAGCGGCGGCCTTGATAAGGATGGTGATGGTGATGTAGACCTGCAGGATGTTATTGGCATGGTAACCGGCGCCGCATCGGGAGCCGGGCAGCAAGGCAATGGCAGCAGCGCAGGCGGCATTATGGATACGATCAAAGGATTCTTTAAATAGCAGTTGAACATAGCAATATGTTTTAGGAAAGAGGGGGCAGCCCCTCTTTTTTTGTGTTGCCGGTATTCGTATATTACAGCAACATCTTAATCACCAGAATTGCTCCGTATGAAATCTTTCTTTATTGCCATGGCTATGTTATCGTTGCCGGTATGGCTACAGGCTAAGCCTGCCAAAGTATCGGCCTGGCTGGTTATTGGCAACCCTACCTGTAGCAAGTTTCGTATAGTACTAACCGATGAAAGCGGCAATACGATCGTTAGTGGCGAGGTATGGACACAAGAAGGCTGCAGTGGTGAGCCGGCTAAGGTATATGAAGGCGAAGCTTTTATTGGCGATAATGGTACAACCGAGCTGTTGGTGCAAACGCTTACAGAAAATATGGAAACGTATGCGCAATATAAGGCCGCTTGTGAGATGGCCCGGCGTAAACCGGCAGAGAAGCCATAGCAGGTAGCTGAATTCGGGCAGCGATGCTCCGGAAATAGTATAAAAGAAAAAAGGCTGCTTAAGCGGCCTTTCCCATTTTCTTCAGAAATATAATGTGACTCATTACTGCTTTGTGCATACTTGGAAACTCCTGGTAGATAACCCCGTAATCGGCGCAGGTTTGCATTACAATGCGGTTAATGGCCGGGTAATGGATGTGCGAGATTTTTGGGAACAGGTGGTGCTCTACCTGGAAGTTAAGGCCGCCGGTATACCAGTTTACCAATGCGCTGCGGGTAGCAAAGTTGGCTGTGGTTTGCAATTGGTGCACCGCCCATTGGGTATCTACATTGGCGTTGTTTTCGGTAACGTGGGCAAAGGTGGTTTCTTCAAAGGTGTGTGCCAGCTGGAAAACGATGCTCAGTACAAAACCGGTAATGAGGGCATAAACCAGGAAACCCATGAGGAAAGGTACCAGACCCACCATATAAATTGGCAAGGCTACGAACAGGGCCACATAAACCACTTTTACTGCCCAGAAACTCACATGGTCTTTGGTGCTCATTTTCTTGAGCTGCATGGCGCCAATGCGACCTTTGAAATATTTCTGGAAATCGAGCATAAAGATCCAAAGGATCAGCAGCAGGCTATACAGCGGTGCAAAGTAGATGAACTGGAAGCGGTGTGCGAAATAGCGGGGCTGGCCGGGGCTCATACGCAACCAGGGCTGAATGTCGATATCATCGTCAAACTCTTCTACGTTGGTGTAGGCATGGTGAATCACATTGTGCTTCATGCTCCACATAAACAGGCTGGCGCCAAATATGTTAATGGTGCCTGCGGCCAGTTTGTTTACCACCGGGCTGCCCGAAAAAGAACCGTGTGCACCATCGTGCATTACGTTAAACCCGATAGCAGCGGTAATCAATCCCATTACGGCGCACACCACCAGCGAAAGCGCTACGGAAGCCGGTGTAAAGAATACCATCCAGATATACAGGGCAAAGAAAGATACCACCAGCATGACGGCTTTCCATAGCAGGCCACTGTTGCCATGGGGGTTAATCTTGTTTTCTTCAAAATAACTGTTCACCCGCTTTTTAAGATCGGAGTGAAAGTTATCGGTAGCACTTTTAAACTTAGGTGTTTTCACTATTTATAATGAGTTATTGTTATCAACGTAAAATTCCCGTTGCCTGGCAGGCATTGGGCCGTCAAAGTTACAACTAAATCGCCGCACTTAGCCCAGGCGGGTCAAAGTCATGTTTTTATAGGATATAGATCAGTTTTACCGGGCTGATTACCAGTATAGATGCAAAAAACCGTCTCTGCTGTATAGCGGAGACGGTTAGCCTGTATATTTTTAACCTTTTGGGGTTGTTGCGCTTATTTAATGCCCAGTTTCGCTTTTACGAGCGCAAGAATGTTGTCGCTTTCCTGCGCATAGAGTAAACCTCCGCTGCTGGTGTCGAAAACATAGGTAAAGCCTTTTTCTTTGGCAGTATCTTTAATTGCTTTGTCGGCTTTCTCGAGAATAGGTTTGTAGATCTCTTCTCTTTTAGCAGCGATTTTATTCTGCGCATCCTGGGTATAATCCTGAATACGTTTTTCCAGATCCATGAGTTCTTTTTGTTTTACTTCTTTCATGGCATCAGTCATGCTTTTTTCCTGCGCACCATAGGCTTTGCCTTTGGCTTCGTAGTCGGTATACATGGTTTTTAATGCATCTTCGAGGGTCTTGCCATATGCCTGGAGGTCAGTATCTGCTTTTTTAGCTTCGGGCATAGCCGCCAGGAGCTCTCTTGAGTCGATATATCCGAATTTATTAACCACACTTACCTGGGTTTGTGCATTGGCACAAAAGCCCATGATACCCAACAACGCTACTAGAACGATTTTTTTCATTTTTTCGTCAGATTTTTAATTGATCGCAAATATAAAATTTAAAAACTTATTTACCTGTTACTTTTACGCCAAGGTCTTTCAGGATATCGGCACTTCTGTCCAGCTTAGGATCGGCGTAGAATACGGTTACACCCGCTGCTTTGTCCATAATAAGGTCCAAACCTTTGGCGGTGGCCATCTTCTGCACGGCATTGTACACTTTATCCTGAATTGGTTTTACGATGTTCTGACGCTGGGTAAACAGGTCGCCTTCGTAACCAAAACGTTTCTTTTGCAGGTCTTTGGCCGCTTTTTCCTTATCCATAATCTCCTGCTCACGTTTCTTACGCATATCGTCGCTCAGCATTACCTGCTCTGCCTGGTAGCTTTTATACATGCGGTCTATCTCCTGGAATTTGGCGTCAATTTCTTTCTGCCATGCCTCGGAGGAGAGGTCCAGTTTTTTCTGCGCGTCTTTGTATTCCGGCAGCTGCTCCAGGATATATTTACTGTCGATGATGGCATAGCGTTGCGCATTGGCGGCGGTAGCCCCCAGAATGCCAAATGCCATAATCAGAAACATCTTTTTCATATCAAAGTGTGTTTTGAGTTTTAACAATTATTATTCAGGTTCAAAACCAAGCATGAAGCTGATACGGGCCATGTCTTTCAGTTTAGCACCCGGTACGTAACGGTCAAATCCTACCCCGTAATCGAGACCCAACAGACCAAACATAGGCAGGAACACCCTTACGCCCACACCTGCTGAACGGTTTAATGTAAACGGATTATAGTATTTGAAACTGCTCCATGAATTAGCTGCTTCTGCAAATGCCAGGCCATAAATGGTAGAGCTTGGGTTAAGCGAGAACGGATACCTCAGTTCTACCGTGTATTTGTTAAAAATCGGGTCGCCGGCGCTGCTCGAGTACACTTCATAACCACGCTGGGCAATGATGTCTCTACCCAGCAGGGAGTAACCGCTCAAACCATCGCCACCCACCTGGAAGCGCTCAAACGGCGCCAGTCCAATGTCGGAGTTGTAATAGCCCATAAAGCCGTATTTGGCAGCCACTTTCATGATAAGGTTACCGGCTACACGCTGGTACCACTCTGCATTGAAACGGTATTTATGGTACTCAATGAGTTTGTATTTCTCCTGCGGTGTGGCAGTAGAGTAGTCTTTGTCGTTAAAGGCACTGTATGGCGGTGTAAACTGCATGCTGAACATGATGTTGCTACCGCTTCTTGGAAACAGGGGCTGATCTACCGAGTAACGGGCGATGCTGAATTTGAAGTTGAGGTTATTGGCTCTACCATTGTTAAAGTCGGGTAAGAAACCATTGTAGTTGTGCAGGTTATAGTTGGTATAGTTAATACCATAAGACAGCACAAAGTTATCATCGGGCCATTTCAGACGCTTGCTGATAGAGGCGCCTACGCTCATAAATACGATGCTGTAATCTCTTGGCTTAAGATCGGAGCCATAACCTACGCTCGAAAGGAAGGTACGGTTCAGGTTCACAGAGAGGGCTGTGGGTTTTTTACCACCCAGCCACGGCTCGGTGAAACCGAAAGTGATAGAGTTGTAGTATTTACCATTCGACTGGCCACGCAGCGAAAGTTTTTGACCATCGCCCACCGGCAACGGATCCCAGGCCGAAGGCTTGGCGATATTGCGCAGCGAGAAGTTGTTAAATGTTACACCCAAAGTACCGGTAATACCAATACCGCCACCAAAACCTGCCGAAAGCTCCAGCTGGTCAGATGATTTTTCTTCCAGGGTATAATCAATATCTACGGTACCATCTGCCTGGTTAGGCTTAGGCTGAATACCAATTTTTTCCTGGTTAAAGAAGCCCAGGTTGGCAATCTCGCGCTGGGTACGGATAATATCGGCACGGGAGAACTTGTTGCCGGGTACAGTACGGATCTCACGACGAACTACGTGCTCGTTGGTTTTATCGTTACCGGCAATACCAATGTTTTTAATGGTAGCCTGCGGCCCTTCGGTGATGCGTACTTCGTAGTTGATGGTATCGTTGTTGATAGAAGTTTCTACCGGATCGATGCTAAAGAACAGGTAACCATCATCCATATACAGACTGGTAATATCCTCACCATCGGCACTGGGAATACGGCCCAGGCGCTTATCCAGCATTTCTACGTTGTAGACATCGCCACGCTTAATAGACAATACTTTGGACAGGAACTCGGATGAATATTTGGTGTTTCCTCTCCAGGAGAAATCGCCGAAATAATATTTATCACCCTCGTCTATCTTCATATCCACGTTCATATTACCTGTTTTAACCAGGTAAGTGGTATCGGCTACCACCTGCGCATCGCGGTAACCCTGGGAGTTGTAATACTCTACAAGGGCCTGCTTATCTTCTTCGAACTTGGTGCGGTTGAATTTAGAAGAGGAGAACAATTTGAAACGGAAATAAGGATCGAGCACTTCCAGTGTTTTGGAAGGCGACATAAATCCGTAGTTTTTGAAATAACCTTCTACATCCTGCTCATTATTGCCGTAAACGGTTTTGTCTTTAGGCGGGTGCAGGGTAATGCGGGTCATTTCTTTGGTGCCTTTCAGCTTACCTTTCAGCTTGGTTTCGGGCACATTTTCGTTACCCACAATGTTCACATTGTTGATATGTACCTTTTTGCCTTTGGAAATAATAAACGTAAGCACCTCACTGTTTACCAGCGAGGTATCGGGGCGCTCATTTACCGTTACATTGGCATTGAGGAAGCCCTTATCGAAATAGAATTTGCGAATCTTTTCTTCTGCGGTCTTTACGGTAGCTTCGGTTACCACACGTCCTTTAATAAGGCCCACTTTATCTTTCAGATCGCCGGCCTCACTTTTGGTAATGCCTTTGAAACCGAAACGCGACAAACGCGGACGCTCTGTAACGTGGATGTCGATAAACACCTTATTGCCCACAAATTTGGTGGCTACCACGCTAAGGTTGGAGAACAGGTTTTGTTTCCAGAGACTGGTAATGGCTTTGGTAAACTTATCATCGGCGGGTATAAATACCTTATCGCCTACGGTAAGCCCCGATATGGAGATCAGAAGTTCTTCGTCCAGGTATTTAGTGCCGCTGATGGTTACCCCTCCAATTTCGTACTGGGTGGGTAAACCGGGCCGCTGGCGCTGGTTGGCCTGACCTAGTGAAATGCCGGAATTTTGTGCCTTTAGGCCATGGTGGGCAACACCCAAGGCAAGGGTTAACAACAAAACTTTATTAAGCTGTCTGTTCATTATTTTGCAGTTGTTCGCTGGTTTTGCCAAATCTCCTTTCCCGGTTTTGGTAATCCAATATTGCTTTATACAAATGTTCTCTTCTGAATTCAGGCCAATGCACGGGTGTAAAATACAACTCGGCATAGGCCAGCTGATACAACAAATAGTTGCTAATCCTGCATTCTCCACTGGTTCTAATCATCAACTCGGGATCGGGCATGGCAGCCGTTGTCAAATGCTGCTCAAACAATTTTTCATTTATGTCTTCGGGCTTCAGTTTCTGTTCCTGCACCAGTACGGCCAGTTGCCTGGCGGCCTCAGTGATCTCCCAGCGTGAGCTGTAACTCAGGGCCAGCACCAGGTTTAAACCGGTATTGGCAGCTGTGAGGGTCATCGAGTTTTGCAATGCCTGCTGGCAGGTTTCTGGTAATGCGGCCATATCGCCGATTACATGAAGCTTTACATTTTTCTTATGAAGGTTCTCTACCTCCTTGGCCAGTGTTACCACCAGCAGTTCCATCAGGCCCTGCACTTCCTGGGCCGGCCGGTTCCAGTTCTCGGTAGAGAAAGCATATAACGTTAAGTAGTCTACGCCGATTTCTCCGCAAGCCTCTACAATGTCGCGCACGCTTAAAACACCCTGATGGTGTCCATACAGGCGATCCTCTCCTTTTTCTTTTGCCCAGCGTCCGTTACCATCCATAATGATGGCAATATGACGTGGCACTTTATGCAAATCTATCTGCGCTTTCAGGTTCATCCCTCTACCGTTTAACGTATTAAGGCTCGCAAAGATACAAAAATAGCCCAATGGCCTTTGCTTGTATGGGCGGCACTGGCTTTTAACAGCACTTTAACTGGAATATTGTGATTGGGTAAGCCGCCTAAAAGGAAGGACAGACGTAGCTTTTAAGCGTCCAGGTGAGGGTAAACTCCATCATCAGATACTGGTCGTAAGAGTTACTGTTGCCCCGCTGTTTGCCCGGCGTACCTAATAATTTGTCGCTTACCTCATAAGACCGGTCTTGCAGCAGGTATGCGGCTTTATCCTTATCTGATCCGTTGGGGTTAAACTTGTCGCGGCCAATGAAAGTATGGCTTACATCATCGATATAATCGGTGCGGGTAAGGCGGTGAGAGATTTCGAAACCGAGGTTAAGGCCCGGCCTAAGCCAGTATTTAAACCCGGCGCCGATAGGAAAACAAACGGCTGTATTCTTGTATTTACGGTCGCTGTAGCCTGCAAAATTCTGGCCTTCGGTGCCCAGCTCGCGCAGGTCGTACTTTTTACCGTCGAGGAAAGTATAGGGGTTGTAACTGAATATGCCAATGCCCCCGGTAAGATAAGGGGTCCAGCGGTGTTCTTTATCGCCGGTAGCAAACCGGAAAAAGTTGAACTCGGCCTGCACGGCGCCTTCTATGATATTAGAATAAAAACTAAGGTTGCGTTTTTTCTCGTAAGCATTGGAAGATTTGCTGTCTTGCGCGCCCAGTTTGGTATAATGCAGGCTACCCCGCAACCCGATGTAGTGCGAGAAATTATATTTTGCCGTAATGCCTCCGGCACCATTGATATAATTGACCCGCAGCTCAGGATTAAGGTCTCCGAAATATTGCGATGCACCTGCCGATATCCCAAACTCCCAGGAGTTATAGGCCAGCTGTGCCTTCGCCATTGTACTGCCCGCAAGGGCAAGGGCTGCAATTAGTATTCGCTTCATCATTTCCATTCAACAGCATCAAAAGATGCTGCTTTAATAAACCAATTTATTTAAAAAAAATTATCCGGCTGTCAATTTCTTTTGTCCATGCCCCAGTATAGCTTGGTGCGCATGGTTTGCAGAAAATTGTTTTCATTGAGCCGTACCATGTTTACATGGAAGTTTTCTTTGCGGATGGCCAGCTGCACATGGTGGTCTATGGTTTCCATGCGCGCATCGAGTGTGCACAGGAAATTATCGGCGCGGCCTTCCACTTCAAAGGAAATAACGTAGTCGTCGGGTACTACAATCGGACGTATGTTCAGGTTATGGGGCGCTACCGCCGTAATTACAAAGTTGGCCGCCTGCGGAAACACGATGGGGCCGCCGCAGCTCATAGAGTAGCCGGTAGAGCCGGTTGGGGTAGACACAATAAGCCCATCGGCCCAGTACGTATTTAAAAACTCACCATTCAGGTAAGTGTGTATCTTAATCATGGAGGAAGTATCCTTTTTGTGAATGGTAAACTCATTCAACGCAAAAGGAATGCCGTTAAACAGCGGAATGTTGGCATCGAGGTGCATAAGCGTACGTTTCTCCATCTCATAAGCCCCGCGCGAAAGCGCTTCTACCGCCATATTAATCTCTTCGGTAGGGATACCCGCCAAAAAGCCCAGCCGGCCCAGGTTAATGCCCAGCACCGGAATTTGCGACGCGCCTACATAACCTACGGTATCGAGAAAAGTGCCATCGCCACCCATACTTATCATAAAATCCATCGACTTATCGAGGTCTTTGGATGAGGTAAACAGCCGGGGCGTTTCCTCAAAATCGATATGGTGCTGCAGGCGTTCGTATAAATCCTTAAACAGCACAATATCGGCCTCTGCATCGCGCAGGGCCTCATATAAATGCCTGAAACTCAAAATGTCTTCAGGGTCGAACACCCTGTTGTATATCGCAACCTGCATGTGGTATTATTCGCTGATAAACTGTAAAAATAATCCTTTTTGACCGATGTTATTAAAGGTATACTCCATACGAATATTCAAATCGTATAATGTGACTACATCGAGCCCTACGCCATACCCGGCCAGCATTCTGTTGTTGAGAAAACTGTTGCCTGGGTTTACATTACGCCCATACCCAATATCGGCGTAGGTTTTGGCAAAAGCCTTGAACGGAATATTGTTGATAAACGGCAGCCAGGGCACCGGAATACGAAAATCGAGAAGCTTATATTTTACATTGGATTTAAGAATACCAAAATGGCTGCCATCGATTACGTAATACTCAAACCCGCGAATGTAGTCGTAACCATAACCCATAGCCCTGCTAAACACATAAGATTGGTTTTCGGGAAACGAAAGCCTGCCCCGGAATATGAAAGAAGTATACCATTTTTTGGTTAGTGGTATAAAAGCCCCGGTGTAGTTGTGTATATAGGTCTGGTTTACATTATTGTTTACCCCCAGGCCCCGGTTGAGCAGCATGAGCCAGATGCGGTAGCCCCGCAGCGGATATTGCTTGGAGTCGGTATTGTCGAAATCGAAGCGGTAGTACAGCTCAGGGTAGTTGATTTTGGTAACACCGTTGGGAAAGTATTGCGGGTTAAGGTTTTGCACCTCGGTGCCTATGTCTTTGTAATTATAACCAATAGAGAGCGTGTGTTTGGCATTGTAGCGGGGCCGGTAGGTGTAAAACAGATCGGCGCCCCAGTCGGTGGTAGCCCAGGTACTATCCAGCCGCACAAACTTTTGCTTGTTAAGATCGGTGAAGTAGTTGATCTCGCGGTTAATGGCGTAATAAAAGCCCGCGCCCATACCATGCTTGAGCTTACGATCGAGGTAGGGTATATAATAAGAGGTAGAAAACTTGCGGGTATAGCCCAGTTGCGCGCCTATAGAAGCCACATCGCTCATGCCGGTAAAGTTATCGTGCGAGAGCATAAGGCCCACATTAATCCGGTCCAGGCTGTGGTGCTGGTCTACCCACCATACGTTAAAGTTACGATCGGCCAGTTTTAGAAATACCTGCGGAAAGATGTACCAGCGCTCCGATACCTTAATATGAATATCGGCAGAGTCTTTACGCCAGTTTTGCAGGCTCAGTACCACATCGGTAAAAAGCTGGAGGTTTTGAATTCTTTGTTTGTTGCGCAGCAGGGTGGCGCTCAGGCTCTGGAGGGGAATGCTATCGCCGGCATGCACCATTAACTCTCTGTAAATGATGTAGTTGCGTGTTTTTTTATTGCCTTCCAGCAAGATATTCCTAATCTTAAGATAGGTCTGGGTAGAGTCGGTTGCAGGCACAGCCCATAACCTACACCCCAGGAATATTGTGATAAGGAATAAGAATATAAAGCGCAACAGGTTTGGAATTTGGCTGCTAAGATAACACAAATCCCAGGCAGGGTTACATGTTCAGATAATTCATTAACAGATCGTAACGCTGTTGCAGGTCTTCTTTTAAGGGGTTTTCGCCAAATACGGCCATTACATTGTACTCGAACCGCTCAAAGGTGGCGATAAGGGCCTGCAGATCGTTTTTATTGAGCTTAAGGGTTACCTGCAGCATGCCTTTCTCATTATCGGAGTGCTGCTGCATAGAAATGATCTGTATATCGTTGCTCTCGCAGATGCGGGCAATTTCGGACAGGCTGTAGTCGCGCGGGTCCATTTCCAGCACGATAATGCCCCCGGCTTCTTTTACCCCATTATTGTCGGTAAGGTAGGTAAGCAGGCTTTCGCGGGTAACGGTGCCCAGGTAGTCGCCTTCGTTGTTAATAACCGGAATGGCGCTGAGGTTCATTTCTTTAAACAGGCGGGCCACATCGTAAGGGTGGGCGGCTTCGTTTATAGCAGGCCGGAACCCCGTGAGCATGGTGCCCGACAAAGGTTTGTGCATATCCGACATATCGAGCAGGTCGTTTTCCTGCACCAATGCCACATAATGCTCCTGGTTTACCAATGGTAGCTGGGTAAGGTGATACTCGTCCATCAGCTCCAAAGCCTTGTCTCCGCTGTCTTCGGGTGCCAGTACCGGCACGACGGGTGATATGATGTCTCGTATGCTCATCTTGGTAGTCTTAAATGGGTCTGTTACAAGTATAACAAAACTTACGCCAATAGAACGGTGTTGGAACACCTAATGTTGTGAGAGGTTTGTTAAATCTCTAGTAAGTTACACCTTTACCTATTCAAAGTCAATACCGTAAAACACGTAAAAGCAAAAGGCGCGTCTGCAAAACAAACACGCCTTTAAATATCTGAAACAAACGGATATTATCCGTTGTGTTTACGGAGGAATTCACTCAGGATCACGTTAAATTCTCCTGGTACTTCCATCATAGGCGCGTGCCCGCATTTATCAATCCAGTGCAGCTCTGAGTTGGGCAGCAGGCGGTGAAACTCCTCTGCTACCAGTGGCGGTGTAATCGTATCGTTCTTACCCCATACCAGGCAGGTAGGCAGGGTAATGCCCTTGAGCTCATCGCCCAGGTTGTGACGGATTGCACTTTTGGCCAGTGTAATAATCTTGATTACTTTAAGGCGGTTATTTACGATTTCGAACACCTCATCTACCAGTTCTTTAGTAGCAATGGCCGGATCGTAGAAGGTAAGTTCTACTTTCTTGCGCATAAACTCATAATCGCCTCTTTTAGGGTAGGTTTCGCCCATACCGTTTTCAAACAGGCCAGAACTGCCGGTGAGGATAATGGTTTTGATCTTGCCCAGTCCTTTAAGCGCGTATACCAGGGCTACGTGACCGCCCAGGCTGTTGCCCAGCAGGTGTATTTCCCTGAGACCCATAGCGTCTATAAATTTCTGAACATGCTTGGCTAAACCGTTAACCGATGTTTCAAGTATATTAAGATCGTATAAAGGCAATATGGGTATCACTACCCGGTGGGTAGCTTTAAAATGCTCAATAAGATCAGAAAAGTTACTCAGCGCACCAAACAGGCCATGCAATAATACCAGCGGTTCACCTTTACCTTCCTCAACATACTTGAATTTGCCGTGTGTCTTTATCTCGTATTGCATGTTTTTAAATATATTAATACAGTGCTAAAGTACTCTTTTTTTCAGGACTGAAAAAAGTTTGGCACATTAAATATACTTTATGGATTGGAAAATTTCCGATTCTGCAATCGCCTGTTAATGTGGCGTATGGTGCAAAATACCCGTGGAATCTGAGGTGTAGCGGAGCCAGTTCTGCAGCATCTGCTTTCCGTAAGGGGTGCCTACCGACTCCGGATGAAACTGCATGCCCCATACCGGTAAAGTCTGGTGCGCTACCGCCATGATTTCCAAAGCGGGGGTAGCGGCAATTACATCGAGCGGTGTAGCTTCTGTTTGGGTAAGAATGAGTGAGTGGTAGCGCATCACTTCAAAAGGGTCGGGTACGCCATCAAACATAGGGTGGTTGTGGTGGTGCACCACAGCGGTTTTGCCATGCATGGGCCGGGTAGCATGGGTGAGCGTGGCGCCCAAATGCAAGCCTATGGCCTGGTGCCCGAGGCAAACGCCCAGCATGGGTATTTTATCTATAAAGTACGCCACCACTTCCATAAGTATGCCTGCATCCTGCGGCTTACCCGGGCCGGGAGAGATAACCAACCTTTCGGGATGCATAGCTTTGATCTGCTCCAGTGTATGCGTATCGTTTTTAACCACGGTGCAGCTTACCCCAAGCTGCAGCAGGTAATCGCGCAGAATGTAGGTAAAGGAGTCGTAGTTGTCGAGCAACAGCACAGTTATAGGTTTACCGGGCATTGAGGTGGTCAAATATGGCTTCAAGATCTTTGCGGGCGTTGTCTACAAACGGTAGTATGGCAGAGGAGCCTTGTATGATGGCTGGCGCTACCGGTTCTACAAAGCTATAGGTTTTACTGGCGCTGCGGGTTTCTTCGGAGAGGACGCCGGTTTTGTTTACAATCCAGAACAGGAAGCTTACAAAAGTTACCTGCATGAGTACGCCCAGCACGGCGCCGCCCAGTTTATCGGCCCAGCCCATAAAAATACCTTCTACAATGGTTTTAAGCACACGGCCCAGCAGCATGGCTATGCCATAAAAAATACCGAATATGCCCAGAAAGGCTATAATAGGTACCCAGCGGTGGTTCCACGAAAAAGTTTCCTGCAGGTAGGCAATGCCTCTGGGGCTGAATTTCATAGCGGCTATAAAACCGATGAACAGGCCTATCCAGGAGAACAGGGATAGAATAAAGCCTCTGGAAATTCCTTTCCAAAGGCCTGTTATTACGCAGATAATTACAATTACATCTAAGATCATGCGCCTGCAAGGAGTTCTTTAACAATGGTAGATATCATTTTACCATCGGCCTTGCCTGCCAGTGCTTTGGTAGTGGCGCCCATTACCTTGCCCATATCGGCTGGTGAGCTGGCTCCGGTTTCGGCAATAATACCCTTTATGGCAGCACGTACTTCGGTTTCGTCCATTTGCTTGGGCAGAAATTTTTCAATGATCTTCAGTTCATCCGCTTCTTTATCGGCAAGGTCTTTCCTGTTCTGGGTGCTAAAGATCTCCATCGACTCCTTACGTTGCTTTGCCATTTTTTGCAGGATTTTCATTTCCTCATCCTGCGACAATTCTGTTTTACCGGCTTCGGCTGTCTTAGCCAGCAGAATAGCGGCTTTAATGGCACGTAATGAACGCAGGGCTACCTCGTCTTTAGCGATCATAGCAGCTTTCAGGTCCTGCATGATGTTCTGTTCCAGGGTCATAGTTGAAAAATTTGCACAAAAATAAACAATTATCAGGTTGGCGGCGGCACAGGATTCTAGTCTGTTTCTGCCATTTGCTCACCAAAATAGCGATTACCTCATTGTTGTGCAATATGTTTAATAACTGGCCTAAATTGCAATCAAATCAATATCGGCATATGAAGAAATTAATTGCAGGTACGGTTGCCGGGGTTTGGAGCATGATGCTGGCCACTTCGGGCTATGCACAGCAGGAGCAGGATACATTGACTGTTGTAGAAAAAATAGACAGCGAAGCCGTATACATTGATGTAAAGGTAAACCCTGCTACCAAAGGGCAGATACATGTATACCTCTACAAGCCTTGCGAAAACGTAACCTTAAAAGTAGTGGATGCCGACGGAAATGAAATTTCGGACGAGATGCACGTGGTGCGCGCCAGCCGCCGTAATCGTATAACGCTCGATTGCGGAACGGAGGCCAAAGGCAATTGCAGAGTAGTTATGATAGATGATAAAAAGGGAATGGTGACTGCTATGAAGTCTTTTGTGCTGAAATGAGCATTCCCGGTTATCAGATTAATCCCGACAGAAAAGGCCCCTGCAGTATTTGCAGGGGCCTTTTCGCATACAGGGCATATGTGTTATCGTTATTCGCTTTTGGTTTCGTTGGCAGCCATAGCGTCGTCGGCGGTTTTGCGGAAATCCTGTGCAAACCTGCGTATGTTCTGCACAATCTCTTCCTGGCCTGTAGCACGCTTGTAGGTATCGGCCATGGTCATAAAAGTCTGGAAGAAGAAATCGTTCATTTCATCTACCATCATTTTGCGGGTCCACAGGTCTATACGCAGGGCAGTACGTTCTGAACCATCCCACAGCGACAGCATCATGGCTTTGCATTGCTGCCAGTCGGGCTGACTGCTGTCGGTAGCCTGCCATTGCAATTGCTCAGGCATTTTCTCGTCGTCGAGATTTACTTTGATATTAATCAGTGATTCTTTAGCCATGTTATGTTGTTTTATTATTTGCGTTTTTTGGTGGTGGCAATCTGCATCAGTATGTCCCATACCTTAGCGGCCGACTCATCCCAATTGAATTTGGCCGCCTGCGGGGCGCATTGGCGTACCAGTTTGGTGCGCAGCATTTCGTCCTTAAAGATGAGGTTCATCTGGTTAGCAATATCGTCTACATCATTAGGATCGCATTGCAAAGCCGCATCGCCGCCAACTTCGGGCATAGAGCTGGTGTTGGAGATGATGGCCGGTATATTGCATTGCAATGCTTCGAGAATAGGAATGCCAAAACCTTCGAACAGCGATACATATACCATAGCATAAGCAGCGCCAATCACCTGTGTAAGCTCATCCACACCCAGGTAACCCGGCATAATCACATCTTCGCGAAAAGGCATATGATCGAGCAATTCCTTAATCTCATCGGTCTGCCAGGCCATACGGCCTACCAGCACAAACTTCATATTGCTTTTGTTCCAGCGTTTAAACTTTACAAAAGCCTTGAGCATGTTGAGCACATTCTTGCGGGGGTGAATAGCACCCGTGTACACAAAGTATTCGTTGCCGTTGGTATATTTTTCTTTAACCGCCTGGCGCTCATCCCAGCTCAGTGGTTTATACTCGGGCCTGGCGCCATTGTACACTACTTGTATCTTACTGCCATCGGAGCCGTACTGTTCTATAATATCCTTGCGGGTATATTCCGATACGGCTATAACCTGTTTGGCGTGCTGTATATAACGTGGGGTAAAATGCTTGTAGAAATTGCGGGCTAGTTTATACACATGCCCGGGAAAGTGTTCAAAAGCCAGGTCGTGCACCACCATGCAGGTAGGTACCTTGCTGCGCAGGGAGCAGTAGCCATCGGGCGAGAAAAGCACATCGGCCTTGTATTTGCGCAGCACCAGCGGCAGGCTTACCTCAAACCAGGTGTACCACAAAAACGGGTGCCGGGCCTGGGGCGATACCACTACGGGGGTTACATTGGGTGCAAACACAAATGCAGGATCGTAAGGGCGGTCGAACAGGAAAATAAACTGGTGCTCCGGGTGCATCTGCACCATACGGCTAACCAGCTCGTGCGTTACCCAGCCTATGCCTTCCAGCTTGTCTTTCAGTAAAAAACGTGCGTTAACCGCAATGCGCATAATTTCTTGTTGAGAGGCGCAAAAATAGGGAAGAAATGCCACTAAGCATATATTAAAAATAAGGGTCATCTCCGGTTGGTAGATGACCCTTATACTGCTATCTTAAACTATACTGGTGAGAATGGTCCTTGAAACGGACTATCTGGTTCTTTTACTGGG
The DNA here is from genome assembly GCA_031546985.1 of Chitinophagaceae bacterium. Taxonomy (GTDB): domain Bacteria; phylum Bacteroidota; class Bacteroidia; order Chitinophagales; family Chitinophagaceae; genus JAVBJN01. Next base: position 27,222 of record JAVBJN010000035.1, on the reverse strand, counting down.
AGTTAAGCGCTTCCTGCTTTAACGAATCGTAGGTGTTCTTACTTTCTTCGATCAGTTTCAATACACGCTGCCTAACATCATCTTTCAGGCCCGAAATTTCATTTTCGAATATCTTATGCAGTTCTTCCATTTGATATTCGCCCTTTCCAAACAATTTCATTGCGCGTCTTCTCCAGTCTTCGGCAGTATCTGCGATCTTACGACGGGTTTCACTTCCTTTATCAGGAGCGGTTAATACGCCTATGGCTACGCCAGCGGTCAATCCGGCCAATGCAGCTACGATTGTGTTCTGTGTACTCATGGTTATATGATTTTTGAGGTTAGGTAATCAATGTTATCTCCGGAAAAGAAACAACAACCTTGCCAGAGATAGCACTGTGTTCACAAATTTACTTATTTGTATTTAATATATGTGCTTGGTGCAGGAGGTTTGGTAATATGATATCTGCCATTAGCAATTTAAGTCACTCTAATAAGTGAGTTACTTAAATACTATCTTTGCGGTTTTGTAAAATACAAAATCAACTGTATGATTAAATCTGCATTAAGTACATTACTTTTTTGTTTGGTATGGCTGCCTCACTTATTTGGGCAAGGATCTATATCCAATATTCAGGATATTACTGCTGGTTCAATTCCTATGTATAGCAAATTTGAAGTCGGTATTGGGCTCAATAAAACATTTACGAATCCATATAATCCAGGTCAGGTATCTATTGAAATGCAACTCACTTCGCCTGGAGGCAAAGTGTATACGGTATACGGGTTCTATTATCAGGATTTTCAGCGTACTAATGTTTTACCTTATTGGACTCCGATTTCAACACCCTTAGATTGGCGGGTTCGATTTACACCGAATGAAGTAGGGCAATGGAGGTATACAATTATAATAAGAGAAAACAAAGGGCTTATTGTTTCTACATCGGCAATAAGAAATTTTACTTGTGTCTCTTCGAGTAATCATGGTTTTATTACGAAAGCTTCGAATAATAAGTACTTTGAGTTTTCAGACAAAACATCTTTTTTCGGAATAGCTGAAGATCTCGGTAGTTACGTAGGGACTTCGGCACCGCAAGGTTGCGACCCTAATTTCTCAACATATTTCACATATTCCCAACATGTTCTGCCTAAATACAAAACATGGATTACCAATTTTGCGCAAAATGGAGGAAATCTTATTCGTGTATGGATGACACCATGGGGTTTTGAATTAGAATGGCCGGAGACAAATACAATTACTAACGTTTTAGGCAATTATTCGGGAAAGCAGTACCGAGCATTTGATTTGGATTCGGTTTTTGAAATATGTAGACAAAACAATGTGTTTATTCATCTGGTTGTAATGAATCCTGACCAATTAGCAACGCAATTTGTTGATTCAGGGGCTCCTGTGGATTATGGTTGGGCTGGAAATCCGTATAAATTGAATATTCCTTTGACCGAATACAGAGAGTTTTTTACCAATGCTACTGCTAAAGACTATTTTAAATATAAATTAAGGTATATACAGTCCCGGTGGGGGTATTCTCCGTTACTGGCTAATTATGAGATTATTAATGAACTGGATTGGGTTAATCATAATGGGGATGTTCTATCTGCAAATAGAAATGAAATTAGAACCTGGTATGATGAAATGGGCTCGTATCTAAAATCATTTTACCCATCACACTTAATTAATGTTTCATTTGCCATAGGCTTCTCGGGTGAGTATACAGGAATTAATGCATTGAATTCTATAGATTTTACCAATGGGCATACTTATTCTTCGGATAAGAACATCGAATACCAGCGGAATTATTTTGCTCAGAATAATCTCAAAAAATTTAATAAACCATTTGTGATGAGTGAATATGGGTTAATGAATTCTATTGGATGTTGGATTTCTGAATATACCACTTTGCAGGATTTGCATAATACGCTTTGGTCAAGCACGCTTTCTGGTTCCGCTACTACTGGGTATTATTTTGGTGCAGATATGAAATACAATAACAGCTGCTGGGGAGGAGATTTGATAAAAACATATAAGCCTCTGGCGAAATTCATTCAGAATGAAACATTTAACTCATTAAACTACTCGTTTAGTCCCATAGGCAATGCGCTCTCAGTATATAATTCTTATGGAAATCCTAATTTAAATCAGAATCGTCCTCCTGATGCTCCGAGTTTTGATGATTGGGGTTATGCTCCTCCGTCATGGGCTCTGGATGTTAATAATACACCTTTGAATCTGGATTATTTGGTTCGGGACATCTCTACAAATGATGATAGGAATATCCAGGCTTTTGGGCTCAAAAACCAAAACAAAGTGCTGGGTTGGGTTGGAAATAAAAACAACTACTGGTATAATGTGCCGCATAACGCTGATAATGGCAGTATACCCAACCCTTGTACTGTTTACAATAATTCTGCAACTGCGAATTATCCTGCAAATATGACCCCTTTGCAAAATAAGACACTAACCATTAGTAATTTAAGGTGTAAAGGATATTATAAAATAGAATGGTATTCTACTCAATATAATTATGATATAAATGGAGATGGGATTAATGATGACGGAGGTATAATACCTGCATTTACTGAATACAAAACCTCTTCTAATGGAACATTAACGCTTGATATCCCCAAACTGCAACCTATTGAATTAAACCAAACACCTTACGCGCCTGATTATGGATTTAAAATAGTATATCAGGGGAACGGCGGCTATGCTAATGGGCTTTGGCAACATGATTATACGGACAGGTGGGTTACGCCAAGTTCTACTCAGGCAATTGCTAAACCAGCAGGTAATTTTGCAATTAATCCCAAAGGGAATGATATCTTTTTTCATGGAACAGATGGTTACCTTCAGCATTTTTACTGGGATCCGCAGACTAAAAAATGGCTTCATGATGGTTTGGTGGCTAATTGGTGGACACAGCCTACAGCCTATCGGGTAGCTATCGGGAGTCCAATATGCATCAATTCCAAAGGGGAAGTATTTTATAAAGGTGAGGACGGACGATTACAGCATTATTCATGGAATAGCAGCACTGGTTGGATACATGATTATACTGGTGGTTTAAGTGGTAATTATCAGGTTGGAAATAGTATTGTTATTAATACAGTAAATAACGATGATCAGATATTTTATGATGGTTCTGATGGATTTATGCATCATTTCTATCGTAATGGTGCAGTCTGGTTGCATGATGGATTGGTGTCGAATTGGGCTAGTCAACCTGCAGTGTATAAAGTTGCTGCAGGAGGACCCATTGCAGTGAATTCTAAAGGAGAGGTATTTTATAAAGGGCGGGATGGAAGTTTGCAGCATTATTCGTGGAATGGTACATGGGCACACTATTATACAGGAGGTAATTCAACTTATCAGGTGGGTGGAAATATTTCTATAAATCTTGTTAATGGTGATGACCAAATATTTTATCATGGATCAGATAATTTAATGCATCATTTTTACCGTAATGGAACCTCTTGGGTGCATGATGGGTTGGTTCCGAATTATTTGACGCAACCAGCCGCTTACCAATTGGCTGCAGGAAGTCCTATCGCTGTCAATTCAATAGGAGAAGTATTTTATAAAGGTCAGGATGGCCGTATGCAACATTATTATTGGAATGGAACATGGGCTCATGATTACACCGGTGGATATGGGGGTAACTACCAGGTGAGTGGGAATGTATCGATTAACCTAATGAATGGGGATAACCAGATATATTATCCAGGCCCGGATGGCTATATGTATCATTTTTATCGCAGTGGAGGCTCTTGGATAAATGATGGATTGGTTTTAAACTGGTGGAACCAACCAGTTAACTATAAAGTTTCGGAAGGAAGTCCAATAAAAATCACTTCTGATGGGCAAGTGTTTTACAGAGGGCAAGATGGACGAATGCAGCATTACTCTCTCGATAACCCTTGTGAATATTTTGGTAGTGGTAAGAAGGAAGAAGAGTATCAATCACTAGGGTTTCCGGTTATTCAAGAGAAAGCAGCAAATGTATTAACGGATAATGAAACATATTCAATCGAGCTGTATCCCAATCCTGCCAAATCGGAAATCAATGTCCGTTTAACGCTTAAAGACAAAAACTCCGATGTGAAAGTAATAATGCTTGATGCTTATGGAAGAGTTGTTCGTTCTAACGAATTGAATCGTAATAGTGATATCTATATAGGTAGTTTTGATGTGATGAATCAAGCAAATGGTATTTATCTTGTTCAGGTGTTTGTAAACTCTAGATTGTTAGGAACCAAAAAAGTGATGGTGAATCACTAGTTTTATTGAATGAAAAAATGGGTACAGAAGGCAATAGTGCAAAAAGTAATTTCCTATTTGCCGTTGGGGAATAAAATAAATTACTTATTCCAAAAATATGTAACAAAAGGTGTCAATCTGGGTGATGAATACTTCTATGATCGATTAGAGCATGCTAAAGAGCATTTGACCAACTATAGCAAGTACTCTGGTTGGGTTGTTCCTCGGGTGACTTTGGAAATAGGTACAGGCTGGTACCCGATTGTTCCTATCAGCTTGTTTCTGGTTGGTGCAGAGAAGATATATTCGGTTGATATTACTTTTTTGACTTCTAAAGAACGTATAAAAACTACCATTGATAAATTCATAGAATGTTATACTGCCGGCTTATTAGGAGGTTACATCCCATTTCTACCAGAAAAATTTGAGGTGTTGAAGCGCCTTCATTCTGATTATGAGATGATCTCGTTAGAGGTTATTCTAAAGCAGTTGAATATTATCTATTTGATAGAAGATGCAAGACAGTTATCGCTTGCAGACGAATCTATTGATTTAGTGAACTCTAATAACACGTTTGAGCATATCTATCCTGATATTCTGCTTTCAATATTGAAGCAATTTAAACGGGTAGTAAAAAAGGATAATGGAATAATGTCTCATTCGATTGACATGTCAGATCATTTTGCGCATTTTGATAACACTATTAATATTTACAATTTTCTTCAGTACAGCCCATCAAAATGGAAATGGATCGATAATTCGATTCAACCCCAAAGTAGGTTAAGGTTTTATGATTACGTGGGAATGTACCAGGAATTGGGTATTCCTATTACTGAGCATTCTTATAGAAAAGGAAATGTAGATGAATTGAAATCAATAACGTTAGATAAGGAATTTGTTGTTAAGCCTTTAGAGGAGGTTGCAATAAGTCATTGTCTTTTGGTTTCGGACATGAAGACGACTAAAGCGTAGAAAGCTTATTTGTAACGAAAAGGGCCATCAAAATAATGGCCCTTTTTTATTTTTTCTAATATCTAATAAGCGTGTCCCATCCAAAGGGCACCGCCAATGCTATCGCGCTCGGCTCCGGTAACGGAGTGCAGCACATTGGTTTCTTCTCTCCAGCGCAGGGTGCCAATAAGGGCCATAATAAGGGCTTCTTTGTTGCGCACCACATAATCGTGGGGTACCTCTACATTTACACCTACACTGCCCAGCGCATTGGTGAGCTGCTCCATCAGGTAATGGTTAAATGCGCCACCGCCAGTTACCAGCAGGTGATCGATGTTTTCGGCAGGGTGGTTCGATTTAATCTCGGCCACTGCCAGTTGCACTTGTTGGGCAATATGCGCCACATAACTTGCCAGCGCATCTTCGGTAGACAGGCCCGAAGCGGTAATCAGCTCCATGAGTATTTCTGAGCCAAACTCATTGGCCAGCGATTTGGGGTACGGTTTACCGTAATAATCCTGGTTGTTCAGCTGGCTCACCAGTTTTTCATCTACATTGCCTTTGCGGGCCAGTTCGCCCCCATGATCGTAGAGGTCGCCGGCCTGGGCTGCCAGTGCATTGAGCACCCGGTTGGCCGGGCACACATCAAACGCTACAGCAGAGTGGTTGTGGTAGCTGAGGTTGGCAATACCGCCAATATTGAGGAACAGCTGGTGCTGCGGAAACAATAGTTTTTCGCCAATAGGCACGATGGGAGCGCCTTGCCCACCCAGAGCCACATCGAGCGAGCGCAGGTCGGTAATAACCGGCAGGCTGGTAGCTGCGGCTATGGCCGCACCGTCGCCAATCTGGAAAGTGGTACGCTCTCCTGGTTTGTGGAGGGCCGTATGGCCATGAGAGGCAATAAAGTGAATTTTGTGGTGCAGGCTATTTTCTTCAATAAAGAGATTAACCTGCTTGCCTGTAAAATGGCCGAATTGCGAGTGCAGCAGTAAAAAATCGGCCGCGGTAAGTTGCAGCGGATGTTGCAGTTTTGCCCGCCAGGCATCGTCATAAGGTACACATTTCTCTGCCTCAATGGAAAATCCCCATTTGCCGCCTATCTCTTCCAGTATCGTGTATACGATATCTAATCCGTCCAGCGAACTACCAGACATCAGACCAATAACATGATAAACCATAATGCTTAATACTATTGGCGGCGAAAGTACCTCGATTTTTTATAACTTAGGCTATAATTCGATGCCATGATTTACAACCTCAGCCTTCAAAATTCCCTCGTCACGGAATGGATCAGTGAGATCAGAGACGTAGACATCCAGTCGGACCGCATGCGGTTTCGCCGGAATATGGAGAGGCTGGGAGAAGTAGCCGCCTATGAAATAAGCAAGCAGCTGCCTTTTAAAGAAGTGGAAGTAACCACCCCAATGGGTATTGCCACTTGCCGTATTATGGAGCAGCAGCCGGTGGTAGCCACTATTTTGCGCGCTGGACTGCCGCTTTACCAGGGTGTGCTCAATTATTTTGACAAAGCCGATAACGCATTTGTGGCCGCATACCGCAAGCACCACCGCGACGGTACTTTTGAGATTAAACAGGAGTACATTACCTGCCCCAATATTGGTGGACGCCCGCTGATCCTTACCGACCCTATGCTGGCCACAGGCAGCTCGCTGGTGCTTACCCTCGAAAACCTGCTGCAGCACGGGCAGCCATCGCAAATACACGTTATAAGTGCTATTGCCTGTACTGTGGGTATTGAGCATGTGCTGCAACACCACCCCGATATACACATCTGGTGTGGCGATATAGATGACGAACTCACGGCCAAAGGCTACATTGTGCCTGGTCTGGGCGATGCCGGCGACCTCTCTTACGGAAGCAAAAAACAGCAATAAGTAATAGTTTTAAATAAATTTAGCGCCGCCTGGGTTTTCAGGCGGCATTTTTTATCCTTTATCAGTTATGCAACAGCAACCTGTAATCTCTATCCGGAACCTCGGAAAACAATATGGCGAAAAAGTAGCGCTGGACAATGTGAACCTGGATATTTACCCGGGCCAGGTGATTGGCTACATTGGTCCCAACGGGGCCGGAAAATCTACCACAGTTAAAATCCTCACCGGGCTTATCAACAACTTTAATGGTACGGTAACCATACTGGGTATGGATCTGAGAGAGCAGGATCTGGCCATTAAAAAACGCATTGGTTACGTGCCCGAAAATGCGGAATTGTACGAGCTGCTTACGCCGCGCGAATACCTGCATTTTATTGGCGGCCTGCACGAAATGCCCGAAGCCAAGATCGACGAACGGATGACGCGTATGCTCCAGGTATTTGGACTTGAAAATAACCTGGACGATCGTATGGATACTTTCTCTAAAGGGATGCGCCAGAAGGTATTGCTTACCGCAGGGTTGCTGCACAACCCCGATATCATTATCCTGGATGAACCTTTGTCGGGCCTGGATGCCAATAGTGTTATCATCATTAAAGAATTGCTGGGCCGCCTTAAACAGGAGGGTAAAACCATTTTTTACTGCTCGCATATGATGGATGTGGTAGAAAAAGTATCGGATCTGGTTGTGCTCATTAAAGAAGGTCGCGTGGTAGCCGAAGGCACCATTGATATGCTGCGCCAGTTCGAAGGGCAGTCGCTGGAGCAACTTTTTGCCAAACTCACTGTATCCGAAGATTTAAACACCAAAGCCGATAACCTGGCCAAAGCAATAGGCGAATAACCTCCCAATTTTTTTAATCTGATGAACGTTTTTTTAAATATCCTGTTATTCCTGCTGCAACCGGTTATACGTCTTACGGGGGTAAACGGCGCACAACTCAGGGCGCTGCTTAAAATGCGGTTGCTGATCGATAACCGCCGGCCCAACCCTATGATGAAAAACCAGGGCAAGAAAATAAAATGGGGCAACCTGATTACCATTTTTGTGGGGCTGCTGTATGGCTTAATGTTGATTATGCCTTTCCCGTTTGCACCTACATCTGATGTGGGTCTTTTCCTGTCGTTGTCTTTTCTGACGGTATTTATGAGCATGATTCTCATTACCGACTTTGCCGATGTTATTTACAGTACCCGCGACAATGCCATTGTGCTGCCCCGCCCGGTAGATAGCAAGACTTTTCTGATGTCGCGCATTGTGTATGTATGTCTTTACCTGCTCCGCGTGGCAATACCCATGCTTGTGCCCACCATGGTGTTTATGTGTTTTGCATACAATGGTACGGCGGCATTCCTGTTTTTTGTAATGGGGTTGTTACAGGTACTCAACGCCATTTTCCTGGCCAATGCCGCTTATTTACTGTTGCTGCGTTTTGTTAGTGCCTCACGCATTAAGAATGCGCTCAACAATATCCAGATTCTCTTTTCCATCCTTGCTTTTGCTACTTATTACCTGCTACCCAAAGTGATGGAAAGCGACACTTTTCAGGCTATGCGCCTTACTGATTACAAATGGCTGGCCGTTACGCCCATGTACTGGTCTGCCATGGCCTGGAACTGGCTCATGAATGGGGTAGCTGTGCCGTTCATCTTTCCGGTTCTTGTGTTGTTGTTTCCATTTGCAGGGCTGTGGCTGGTAATCCGTTTCTTCGCGCCTTATTTTGGCGCCAAGCTGAACGATATTAACGAAGGGGAGAAGATAGAACCCCGCAAGTTGAAAAAAGAAAAGGCCAAAGGTTTTTCGCTGGCAGCCTTGTTGTGTACCAACCCTGTGCAGCGATCTTTTTTTACCCTGGTATGGAAGCTCACCGGCCGTAGCCGCCACTTTAGAATGAAGGTGTACCCCACACTGGCGTTTGTACCTATTTACATGATTATGATGGTGGCCCGTAAAGGAGAATGGAGCAACCTGGCTGCGATGGTTACGCGCCTGCAATCGGGGCATATGTTCCTCATCTGGATATACAGTTCCTGCCTCACGGTTATCATTGCATATACGCATGTTACTTACTCCGATAACTATAAAGCGGCCTGGGTTTATTTTATCGCACCCATTCGTCAGCCGGGCGAGGCGCTGATTGGTACGTTCAAAACCTTGATGACAAAGTTCTTTTTACCCTTTTACCTGTTTGTAAGCACTGTATGTATTGTCATCTGGGGGCCATCTGTATTGCAGCACCTGGCGCTGGGTATGATTAACGTATCGTTGTTTGTTTTAAGTATGGCCTACATTATGCACCGTAAAATGCCTTTTTCGTTAAACCAGGAATTGCAGAATGCCAATTCTGGTAATATTCTTAAGAGTATGCTTACGCTGATTCTGCCTGCGGTATTGGGCGGGCTGCACTATTTTGCCGCACCATACTGGTGGGCTATGGTTTTTCTGTTTGTATTGAGCGGTGTTTTTGTATTTATGCTATACCGCATACTGCGGCAGGTAAGCTGGGCCGATATGGCCACCTGATACTGATTTTACCGCAAAGCCGCCTTACCGGGCGGCTTTGTTGTTTCCGTTTACCGGTTCAAAACCACCGTTCACCGGTAATTCATTCCCGCTGGCCTAAAGGCCGTTCTGCCTGCAGTGCCCGCTATCTATTTTTGTATTGTTCTAAAAACGTATCATCATGACGACTCCAAATTATTCTGATTTTAAAACGCCTCACCATAGAAGACACCGCAACAACGGTATGGGCGGTTTTATACTCATCATTGTAGGGTTGATTTTTTTGCTCAAAAGGTTGAACCTGCAATTGCCCCAATGGCTTTTCTCCTGGGAGATGATCCTCATTATCATTGGTCTGGCTGTGGGTATTAAACACCGTTTCCGCAACTTTGCCTGGATTGTACTAATGGGTATTGGCGGCGTTTTTCTGGCCGATGATATTTTCAATTTCAATGTAGACCTGCACCGTTTTATATGGCCGGTAGGTATCATACTGGTGGGTATCCTTATCGTGTTCCGCTCCCGCAACCGTAAATGCATGGGCGAAATGGGGTTTCACGAAAAAGAGCACAGTACCGAAGATGTGCTTAACTCCACGGTAGTATTCAGCGGCATTGAAAAAATGGTGCATTCCAAGCAGTTCCGTGGCGGACAATCTACCGTAGTATTTGGCGGGGCAGAGTATAACCTGATCAATGCCGAGATAGAAGGCACCGTTACACTAGACCTGGTGCAGGTATTTGGCGGCACCACGTTAATTGTGCCCCCTACCTGGGAAGTGAAAATGGAGACCAATACCATTTTTGGCGGCCTGGAAGATAAACGCCCGCTTACCAATATCCCTGCCGACTCCAACAAGGTACTGTTGCTCAAAGGCACCGTGATATTCGGCGGTATAGAACTGAAGAGTTACTAATCAACAAAGGACAATAACCCCTACCTAAACTGTTATTTATGCAGTGGTTTATAGCTAAGCTGGCTTTCCGTATTGTACACCAATACCTCGATATAGCCGAACAATACGAATTACAATTGCGCCTGATACAGGCCGTAGATATACATGAGGCAGAAGAAATGGCGCGCGAAACCGGCCGCCAGGAAGAAGTAAGCAGTGCGGTGGCCTGGGAGTTTATCGGATTAACAGAACTGGTGCCGGTGGCCCTCTCGGATAGGAGCCTGCTGCTCACCGAAACCATCGAAGCAGAAAGTTCAAAAGATGCGATGCACCACATTCGCCTGCGAGACAGATTGGTACATGAGTGTTTTGCTCACTTCCAAACTCCGGTCTGTGCCTAAAAAAATATTCCAGAACCTCGCCGTTCAAACGTTTTACTGGCTGTTTTTTGCCTGCTGGACGTTGGGTTATGCGGCTGTGCTGTACTGGTATGCCGGTTATCCTTTAATGCTGAGTGCAGAGGACAGCCTCATTCACAACTTACCCATAGCGCTGACCGGAATCCTGGTCAGCTTTATGTTGGGGTACTTTTTACCCGGCCGGTCCAACTATTTTTATGTAGTGGTCAATACCCTGGTGCTTACCGCACTCAATGCCTGGATCTCTTACTGGTTTTCGCAACTGCTGCTGGAAAGCACGCCTGCACTATGGGCGCAATACCTGGAGTCGGTTCCTTACCGCACGGGTATTACATTGCTTATACTGGGCAGTATTACGCTTAATAGCCTGCTTTGGTACCATATGCAGGAGCAGCAATCGCTAATACAAAGAAGCCGCGATGGCGAGCAGATGGCCCGTGAGGCAGAGTTGTTTAAGTTGCGGCAGCAATTGCAGCCGCACTTCTTGTTCAATAGCCTTAACTCGATTAACGCGCTTATCAGCATCGATCCATCCGAAGCAAGAGATATGGTGATTAAACTATCCAATTTCTTGCGTGGCACCATTAAAAAAGACGAGCAGGCATTGGTAAAGCTGGAAGAAGAATGGCAGAACCTGATGCTGTACCTCGATATTGAAAGGGTGCGCTTTGGCCACCGCTTACAGTTAAAAGATGCCCTGCACGAATCTGCTGCCGGCAGTATGCTGCCACCGTTATTGCTGCAACCTATTGTGGAAAACGCGGTGAAATATGGTGTGTATGGCACCACCGGCGATGTGCTTATTACCGTGGCTGCAGAGGTAAAAGATCATTACCTGGAAATAACGATCTCCAACCCATTTGACGCTACGGCGCAGCTTACGGAGCGGGGTACCGGTTTTGGATTGAAAAGTATTGAACGACGCTTATTTTTGCTGTATGCCAGCCAAAGCCTGTTGCAGACCAGAACAGAAGAAAATACCTTTGTAACGACCTTGAAAATCCCACAAGCACATGTATAAAGTAATCATTGTAGACGACGAACCCCTGGCCCGGTCAGTTGTTCGATCTTTCTTAAAAACCGATGAGCGGTTTGAGGTGATTGCGGAGTGCAACGATGGTTTTGAAGCGCTGAAATGTATTCAAACCCATAAACCCGATCTGTTGTTCCTGGATGTGCAAATGCCTAAGATTACCGGCCTGGAATTGCTGGAGCTGCTGGAAGAAACGCCGCCGGTAATTTTTACCACCGCTTTTGATGAATTTGCAATACAGGCGTTTGAAGCCAATGCGGTAGACTACCTGCTAAAACCTTTTGGGAAAGAACGTTTTGAAAAGGCTATGCAGAAATTTCTGACCAGACCAGAGGTGATTAACGCCGCGCAATTGAGCAGCCTCTCTACCGGTACTGCCGAGCAGCAAAACAGGGTGGTGATCAAAAATGGCACCCAGATCAAGATCATTCCCGTGCAGCAGATCTACTACCTGGAGGCGGCCGATGATTATGTAAAACTGTATACCATAGAAGGTTCTTTTCTCAAGAACAAAACCATGTCGTTTTTTGAACAAACATTGCCTGCAGATCAGTTTGTGCGGGTGCACCGCTCTTACCTCGTGCGCATCTCAGAGATTGTGCGCATAGACCCTTACGAAAAAGACGGCCATTTGCTCCTGCTCAAAAGCGGTGCAAAAATTCCGGTAAGTAAAACAGGATTCGCCCAGCTCAAAAAAGTACTTCGTTTTTAACATAAAAAGCCCCCGCAAGTCCTGCGGGGGCTTTTTATGAATGTTTCTGTATGATAAGTATTACAATCCTTTAATAGCATTGGTCACCTGCTCATCTGTAGCAGTAGCCAGGCCGGGTACGGTTACGTTCATATTGCTCGTTACCGTAACGGGGCCCGATATATTGAAATACAGCTGGTCGTTTTGCGTGCCCACACTCAGTACTTTAACCTGTATGCCTATTGGAATGGTATAGTTGCCGGTGGTAAATACCTGCGATACCGAACCATCCGGAGCCAGGTGCACTGCGCCGTTATTGGGCATAACAAGGCAGATAAAGGCATTTTTATTGCTGAAGTCCGAAGGCAGGGTTGCCGACATTTTGGTGCGGCCATTGCCCAGGTCATGGTATTTATCGAGGTTCCACCATTTAAGGTCATTGATCATAAAATCATAGAAATGGGTATTGCTGCCAATTGGCGTATCCAATGGTGCCCATTTGGGGTCGGCTTCGCGCCACTCTACACGATTGGGTACATCCGCTATTTCCTGTCCTTTAAAAATGAGCATATCCGGATCGTTGTTTACCGGAGCCGGAATAGCTACCCGCAATGTTTGACCCAATTTGAGTTTCAGTTCCTGGTTGTTCTGTGTAGCAGTTATGTTAAACATACCTCCGGTAAGCAGCACGGTGTTGTTACTGGCTACAGTAGATACTTTGCCAAAAATCATATCGGCGCTATTAAAATACTCGGTGATAGCTATGTTGATGGTGCCGGAAGTAACTGCGGTGCCAGCAAGGGTAGTGAATGCACCAGCAGGTACCTTAACCCAAATGCCTTTGGCGGTTACAAAACTGCTGCCATTGGCTGCATCTGCCTGAAACTGTTGCGCCGTAATCTGATGTTTGTTGCGATATTGGTTCAATGAATAGGCCGATATATCGGTGGTTTTGCTTTCTTTTTTACAAGAAAACAGCATCAGTGTCGGAAGTGCGAGTAAAAGGATTCTTTTCATTATTACAGAGTTTAAATGATTCATGAACAGGGTTCTGCGCCGTACTCCAACGCAAAAACCGTTCCTGTATTGAGCAAGGGCAATAATCGGTTTAAAATAGCTATAAAAATAAAGTCCCGCAGGGTATTTGCGGGACTTTTATGTTTCGGACTGTTGTCTGTTATTTCAATGCTTCCATTTCCTGCTGTACAAACTGTGCCAGTTCGTGCACATATTCCGGAGAAAAGTTGAACTGGATGCCCGCCGTGCTGTACAACTCTGTCAGCGGCAGGGTGTAACCCATGCCCAAAGCTTTCATGTAATTGTCCAGGGCCATTTCGCCGTTTAGTTTATACTGTCTCCACATCGCAATAGCGCCCAGTTGGGCAATACCGTATTCGATGTAGTAGAAAGGCACTTCATACAGGTGCAGTTGCTTCTGCCACAGGTTGGTACGGTAATCTTCATAGCCCGTCCAGTCTATCATGCCTGTGCTAAAACGGTTGTTGATCTGCATCCAGGCTGCACTGCGCTCCTGGCGGGTATGTCCCGGATGGGTGTATATCCAATGCTGGAAAGCATCGATGGTGGCTACCCAGGGCAGCACATCAATCACTCTTTCCAGTTCTTCCATCTTGGCGCGTTTCAGTTCGTCTTCCGAATTAAAGAACACATGCCATTGGTCCATGCTAAACAGTTCCATACTCATGCTGGCCAGCTCGGCAATTTCCATCGGGTATTCCTTAAACGCACTCAGTTTAAGATCGTGGCACAGGAAACTGTGAATGGCGTGGCCGCCTTCGTGCATCATGGTAATCAGATCGTCCAGTGTACCAGCCGCGTTCATGAAAATAAACGGCGCGCCGGTTTCTGCCAGTGGGCAGTTGTAGCCACCGGGCGCTTTGCCCTTACGGCTTTCCACATCCAGGCGGTTCATCTGTTGCATGGTAGCCAGGCATTCGCCAAAATAAGGCCGTAGGTGGGTAAAAGCTTCAATCGCTTTGTTTACCAGCTCCTCACCAGAATGGAAAGGTTCCAGCGGTTGGGTGCCTTCCGGCTCCGCGTCCATATCCCAGGGGCGGAGTTGGTCTACACCCAGTTTAATACGCTTACGCTCCTGGATGTCTTTGATAATGGGCATAATGTGCAGCTCTACCGCGCTATGAAAATCTTCGCACTCCTTAACGCCGTAATCGAAACGGCCCAGTTCTTTAAACTTATAATCGCGGTAGTTGGTAAAACCAGCGTTTAGGGCTACCTGGTGGCGTTTGGCAATCAGCTCGTCAAACAGGGTATCCAGCGCATCTTTATCCTGCAGGCGGCGGGCAGCTACTTTGCTGTACACGTCTTCGCGCAGGGCACGGTCGCTTTGGTGCAGGAATTTAGCCGCTTGTTGCAGCGTGTATTCCTGCCCGTTAACCTCAATCATCATTTTACCCGCAATAGAGCCAAATTGCTGGCCCAGTACGCCCAGTTCTGCCTGTAACGGCACGTTGGCTTCCTGGTACAGCTCAATCGCTTTTTTTACATTTCTCAGGTATGGAAAATAAGGTACTTCGGACAACTCAACGGTAAAAGGGCTGTCTACCAGTTTTTGGTTCAGCGCGTTTCCGTAAGGTTTTATTTTAGGCTCTATCTCCATTATGAAGTAGGTAAACTCTGCTTCGTAAGCCTCATTGGTAGTATCCAGCGTCATGCGGATCTGTCTCCAGCAAGCTTCTTCGCTGATTATTGCTTCCAGTTCGCTTTGGTCTCTGAGCCAGTGTTCCAGCTCTTCACGGCTATTGATCTCACGGTTTTGCAGCGCTTCAAAATAAGGCTGCAAATGTTCCCAATCGGTTATGGTAAAGTCTTTTGGTAAAAAACTGCGCTCCAACGGTTGTATGTTCATAATTACTCAGATGATTTATCAGGAGTTGTAAAAATACCAATTCCCCACGTCAACTAGGGTTAGTGATTTGTGAAAACAAAAAAGCCCGCAGTTTATTGCGGGCTTTGAGAAGGGATAAAAGCGGTATTAAGGACGGATAAATATTTTCTGGGTTTCGGAATGCTCACCCATATTTACCTGCACCAGGTACAGGCCGGCAGCCAGCGAAGGCAATGCTATTTCGGCCTGGTTATAGCCATTTTGCAGCTGTAAAGTCTGCTCCGATACGAGTACCGACATGCTGTTGAATACTCTCAGCGATACTTTCTGGTATTGAGGAGCAGTAATGCTCATGTAGAGGCGCTGCCCCGAAACGGGATTAGGCCATATTTTAAACGTATGTGTGTTCTGAGCCTCTTTAATGTTGGTTGGCGTAGCAGGAACCATGCGCAATCCAATTAAAACCGGATCGTGGTCTGATGAGCGGAAAGCATCTGCATTGTACATATAAGCAGGGTTAAACTCCTGGTTGTAATCTTTTACCAGCGGTTCATCTGCGTTAATATGCCATTTGGCTGCGCCAGTAATGCGGCTGTACATAGAATCGGTAGCCAGCGCATGATCGAGTGAGCCCGACTGGCCCATGTATACATAAGAGTAGGTGTTGGGCAAGGCATTTACCAGGCCACCAGCCAGCAGCATATCAATAGGGTCTTCCTGCTCGTAAGCATTAAAGTCACCAATCAGCAGCACATTGCTATCGCCGGATAAGGCTTTTACCGATTGTACGAAAGTGAGCAATGCCGCAGCCTGTTGTTTGCGGGTAGCATTGTAGCAGCTCTGCCCGTCCAGTTGGTCTGCATCGGCCGATGCGGCATCGGTACAGCCTTTAGATTTAAAGTGGTTTACAATAACCGAAAACTTCTTGTTGCTGGTATTGGTGGTAAAGGTCTGCGCCAGTGGTGGGCGGTTATGCACCGGATTGTTGTCTGCACGCGATACACCCGTTGGTGTTACCTTGCCCGGTTTGTAGATCATGGCTACTTTAATGGCATCGGTACCCGTACCACCGTTGGCAGTTGTAGGGTCTTGCACCAAAGCGTAAGTTCCGGGTGCGGTAGCTCCGTTCAACCCGCTTACCAGATCGGCAATGGCAGCTTGAGCGGTGTTGCCATCATTCTCCATCTCCATTAAACCTACCACATCAGCATTCAGCCCTTTAATAGCTGCAATAATTTTGGCCCGCTGGCGCGTAAACTCTGCGGCTGTGTTGGCACCACGTGGGGTAGGAAATCCGCCGCCGGTTCCGTTGCCGTTAAAATAGTTGAGCACGTTAAAACTGGCAACGGTTACATCTGCATTGCCCACGGTAGGTACATTGGGTCTTGCCGCATGCTGGAAATTTGGCACAGCAATGGGTTGAATGCGGTACACGCTAAAAGCATAATCCATAATACCGGTAAGACTGTCTACTGTAGTGCCGCAGCGCAAGGTTTTATTGGCGGTATCGGTAAAAGGTACAGTGGCAGGGTTTTGCAGGTTGCTGGCATCATCGAGCAGGATCTGGCTGCGGTTGTTTAAGTCCTGCATGGCAGTAACTGCTGCTACGTTAGAACTGCCGTTGCTGTTGGTGCCTGTTGCCGGGTTATCATTAGGGTCGGTTATATTGGTGGGGTTAAACAACCTGCCATTGGCAGAGAGTAATACCTCGCCGTAACGGCCCAGGCTGTATACTTCGCTCACGGTAAGTGTTTGTGGAAACCGCACCAGCATACCTTCGTATTGTTCCAGGTTTGTTACCAATTGTACTGGAAGTGTAATGGTTGTTGTTGCAACAGTATTGCCGGAACTTAAAACGGTAAGCGTTGTAATGTTGGTGAGTTGCGTTCTGGCAAATGATTCTTCCACAGTTGCAGTAAGCCTTACTTTATCGCCAGCGTTTACCGCAAAAGAAGTATTGTTTACAAAAATACCGTCTGAGGTGAGCGGGTTGCCATCGCCGGCAGCATCCTGTATAAAGAAGCCGCCCAGCTGGCCGGTGTTCTGAAAATCTCCGGTTACAATACCTTCTACCGTTACCAGGTTATTGACCATAGGGCTTGCAGCTCCGGTGCCCTGTATTTGGGGAATGGTATTGATTTGCGAATTGCCCGTTACCGCTATATTGGCCGAGTAAGTGCCGCTGGTATGGGCAATATTGCCCGTATGGTTGCCCGGTACGGCTGGCGCATACCGGGTGTAAACCATAACCGCTCCCGCATTGGCCGTGGCAAAAGGAATGCTCAGGCTGGTGGTATAAGTGCCGCCAGTGGTAAGCGATAGTTCAAACTGTGCAGGTGCGGTAATGCTCACATTGCTGGTAAGGCCGGTGCCGCTCAGGGTATAGGTTTGCGCGGCAGATGGTGTGCCTGCAGATGCGGCAAATGTTAAACTGATGGGGAACACGGTAAGGCCCGGCCCGGCAGGGGCGCAGGTCGTGCTGTGGCTACCCAGCCCGCCAAAACTATTGCTGGCAAAACCATCCCATTCGGTAGCGGGGTTAAATACATTGGTCAATGTAGTATCACCCTGGCAGATGGTGGTCATGCGGCGCAGGGTATGGTCCAGCGTGGTGGCTGTGCCCGATCCCCATTCTGTACCGGGGTCATAACCTACCTGGCCTATTACATCCAGTACGGTTCCGGTAGCGCCGCCTTTGCGCAGCACAATAGCATCGTTGCCATTAAAAGAAAGCGAAGCGGTGCTAAGGTTTACAGTTACGGTGCCCAGGCTGGCGCTGCTGTGCGCTACAATATAAGTGCCGCCTGCGGCGATGGTGCCTGTAAGGCTGATGGTAGAAGTAGAGGTGCTGTTGCCGTTGAAATACAGCTGCAAAACATACTGGCCCGTACTCAGGTCAATAGGCGCGTTGGTGCCGTTGTAAATTTCCAGTGCCTTGTTTTGGCTGGAGCCTTCTACATATTCCGAAATAAAAAGATCGGTTGGCGCAGCAAAGGATGCCGCGCAGGGCCATAGGCAGATAACACCCAGGATGGCGAATACAGTTTTCTTCAACATAAGTTGGGGTTTTGTTGAGCGCAATCTATGGGCTGTATGTTATCTGGCAGTTTGGGCAGTATTAAGGAATAATGACCAATAGGTGGAGCTGTAAATATAATTTAAAATTTGCTACGTAAATAAGGCTGATGCGTTACAACCGAGGCCGGAATTGTTTAATTCAGACAATCAAGGGGTTGTGTGTGGGCAGGGTGTATTGTGATGGATTTTTGCTCAATTTGACCTCAAATGTTTATATTCATTAATAGGATACGTATATTACAGTATTCAGAATGATTTTATTTGTCATGAATATACAGGCTGTTTGCCGCTATAAATACGGGAAGAACTGTGTTTAAAGGGTTGCAGCCTAAATAAATCCTTATACCTTTGCCCCTGAATGGGCCTCAACCCAATTGTTAACCCAATAAATTCATTTGTAAAATGAACAAAGCGGAATTAGTAGACCAAATCGCCAAAGACGCTGGTATTACCAAAGCGGAGGCAACAGAAGCATTAAACTCTTTCACCAACACCGTAATCAATACCCTGGCTGGTGGTGATTCAGTAACCCTGGTAGGTTTTGGTACTTTCTCTGTTTCTGATCGTGCAGCCCGTGACGGCCGCAATCCGCAGACCGGTGAAGTAATCAAGATTAAAGCTACTTCGGTGCCGAAGTTTAAAGCAGGTAAAGAGTTTTCAGCTCAGGTTGCTGCCAAAACTTCAAAAAAATAAGTTCTCACTCCGGTGAAAACCAAAAAGCCACCCTCACCGGGTGGCTTTTGTATTTTTACTGCTAAGGTTAGTTTAAGCTTAAAGAAGCAGGGCCAAACTCTTCGTAATGAATGGCCGAGGGGTCAATGCCATTGGCCGTAAGGAATTTATGGTGCTTTTGAATAAAAGGCGCCGGGCCGCAGATGTAGTAAGCCGCTTCGGGATTTACAATGGCCTTGTCCAGGCGGGAGAGGTCTACCCATCCCGTTAAGGGGCTGGTGGTCTCGCTGGTGGGCAATGCTTCGTCATAAAAAATATGGCTTTGCACGGTGGGGTGCTGCTGGGTCCAGGTGGCAATGGTATCGCCAAAGGCATGAACAGCTGCGCCTTTACAGCCATGAATCCAGATCTTGCTATGGGTGTGCTGCCGCTGTATCAGGCTTTCGAGCATGCAGAGCAGGGGCGTTTGGCCCACACCGCCACTAATGAAAACCACCGGCTTCTGGGTATCGGGTTGTAAGGTAAAAGAACCTGCCGGTGCCGAAACGTCAATAATATCTCCTGCTTTAATCTCATCGTGCAGCCAGTTGCTGATCATGCCATCCGGATGGGTGCTGCCCGCTTCTTTCTTAACCGAAATGCGGTAGTGGCTGCCATTGGGCGCGCTGGAGATGCTGTATTGCCGGGGTTGCAGTAAATTCAGCGCCGGTAAAAACAGCCTTACGCTAATGTATTGGCCCGGTTCAAAATCTGCAACAGTGCCCGCATCGGTAGGGTAGAGGTAAAAAGAGGTGATCTCGGCAGATTCCGCCACTTTTTCTTTTACCACAAACGGTCGCCAGCCGGTCCAGCCGCCTTTTTTAGCCACTTGCTTCTCGTATAAAGAACTTTCATGCCCGCTCATAAGCTGCGCCAGTTGCAGGTAGGCGGTGGTCCAGGCATCGAGAATGGCGGGTGTTGCAGCCTCGCCCAATACTTCGGAGATAGAGGCTATCAGGTGCCGGCCTACAATCTGGTAATGCTCGGGTCGTATATCGAGGCTGGTATGTTTATGCCCAATGCTGTCTACCACGGGGAATAATACAGAAGGATCGTCAATATGCTCGGCATAAGCGAGTACGGCCATAGCCAGGGCGGTTTGCTGCTTGTGGTTTTGCTGGTTGCCCATATTAAAAACGTTTTTCAGCTCCGGATTATGGGTAAACATGCGTTGGTAGAAGTGTGTGGTGAGGGTAACGCCGTGTTCTTTCAATACAGGTACTGTAGCTTTGATCAGCTCTTTTTGTTCATTTGTCATGTGCCTAATGATTGGATTTGTGATAGGAATCTGTGTAATAAAGGATAAAAATACCTTTTTGTCTCTTATTGTGGGATTGAAAAATACTATAGGTACGACGAAAAGAAATAAACCGGGGAAAAGAGAGGTGGGAAAGTACTTACCAGGTGAAGGCAATAAAAAAAACCGAAAAACAAGGTTATTGCTTTTCGGTTTGGCGGACGCTGCTGGGCTCGAACCAGCGACCCTCCCGATTTTCAATCGGGATGCACTAACGGCGGATGTGATTTATTATTTAAAAGGAAAGGGTATAAAAAAGAAATCCCCCACAAGATGTGGGGGGAGAAGTGGACCCTGCTGGGCTCGAACCAGCGACCCTCTGATTATGAGTCAGATGCTCTAACCGGCTGAGCTAAGGGTCCTGCCGGAATGGCGGTTGCAAAAGTAAAAAATTTTCTTTCAACATTTAATTTTTTTCTTTGCAGCATGGAAGGGATCAAAAATATCATTTTCGACCTGGGCGGTGTAATACTCAACATCGACTATAATTATACCAGCAGCGCGTTTCGCGAACTGGGTTTTGACCGCTTTGACGAGCAGTATTCTCAATTAAAACAAACCGGGCTGTTCGACGATCTGGAGACGGGCAAAATCGGCCAGCGCGAGTTTTTCGATGCCATTCGTGAAGTATCGGGTGTAAACATCTCCGATTCGGATATTACTGCGGCCTGGAACGAAATGCTCCTCGATTTTCCGTTGCGCCGCTTGCAGATATTGCAACAGGTGCAATTGCATTACAATACCTTTTTGCTGAGCAATACCAACGAGATTCACGAAAAGGCCTTTAACGACATGCTCAATACCTACAACGGTATTCCTAATATTGCATTGTTTTTTAATAAAGTGTACCTGTCGCACCGCATAGGCATGCGTAAGCCCAATGCCAATGTGTTTCAGTATATATTAGATCAAAACGGGCTGGAGCCGGAAGAGACATTGTTTATTGACGATAGTCCGCAGCACATTGCCGCGGCAGAGGCTTTGGGTATCCGCACCATTCACCTCACCAACGGTATGACCCTCGAAGACGATATTTTTAAGCCCAAGCAGGCAGTATAAAGCATAAAAAAACGGCCCTCGCAATATTGTGAGGGCCGTTTTACATATATTCTGGGCAGGTTCAATTACTTAACCTCTTCAAAATCAATATAGTCTGCGTCGCGCGATGGTTTTTGGTGCATCTGCTGCTGCGGGTTTTGGTAGCCCTGGCTGGCATTGGCCTGGCGCTGGGCATCCTGCATTTTACGGTTCAGATCGTTCATTTGGTTCTTTACCATACGGGTTGTATTAAATAAAGGAACCAGGAAGTTGAATACAAATCGTACCAACAAAACCACAACTAATATCTCAAACAGGAACTTAATCATATCTCAAGTTATCTTAGGAGAGCCAAAGTTACATTAAGATTCCATTTGGGTGGGCAATCTTGGAAATACTTTAACAATTGATATTTTTTTGTGAATAATTCATATCTTTGCGCCAGAAAATGATTGGAAGGGGACATGTGTCCCCTTCTTTTATTAAGTTATGGATTCGAAAGAACAGATTACAATTATTACTGGAATGATCGAACCTTTACTGGAAGGCACCGATGCATTCCTGGTAGAGGTTAAAATCAAATCTACCAACAACATAAAGGTATATATTGACGCCGACGGCGGTTTTGCTATTAAGGACTGTGTGCGTGTAAACCGCAAGCTGTACAAGCAAATCGAAGAACTCGCAATGTATCCCGAAGGCGATTTTTCGCTTGAAGTAAGCAGCCCCGGAATTGGAGAACCCTTAAAACTGCACCGCCAATATCTCAAGAACATAGGACGCCAGGTAGAGGTAACTTTGCTGGAAGAAGGTGCCGAACCGCTTGAAGGGCAGTTGAAGGAAGTGCACGAAGACCGTATCGTGATTGAAGAAAAGGGTGGCCGCAGAAGCAAACCTGTTTTTAAAGACATTGAAATATTCTTTAACCAGATTAAGCACACTGTAGTGTGCGTTGTATTTTAAAACCTGAACAGAACATGGCAAGTATTAACCTCATTGAGTCGTTCACAGAGTTTAAAGAGGCGGAAAACATTGACCGCCCTACGATGATGAAGGTTTTGGAAGATGTATTCAAAACCCTGTTGCGTAAAAAATATGGCTCTGATGAAAATTTCGACATCATTGTTAACACTGAGAAGGGTGACCTTGAGATTTATCGCCGCAGGATTATTGTAGAAGACGGTTTTTCTGAAGACGATAATAAAGAGATTGAATATTCAGAAGCGGTTTTGGTTGAACCCGACTATCAGGTAGGAGAAGAATTATTTGAAGAAGTAAATATCCTTGATTTCGGCCGTCGTGCCATCCTGGCTGCCAAGCAAACACTGGCTGCCCGTATCAGCGACCTGAAAAAGAACAACCTGCTTCAGAAATATTCTGAGCGTGTGGGCGAAATCATTGGTGGCGAAGTATACCAGGTATGGAAAAAAGAAATTCTGCTGCTCGATGACGAAAGCAACGAGCTGATTTTACCAAAATCAGAGCAGATCCCTTCCGATTATTTCAAGAAAGGCGAACCCATCCGTGCGGTGGTGAAGAAAGTAGAAATGCGCAACAACACTCCGGTAATTATCCTGAGCCGTACGCACCCTTCTTTCCTGGCCAAATTGCTTGAAATTGAGGTGCCTGAAATCGCCGATGGTCTTATCGTAATCAAGAAAATTGTACGTGAGCCCGGCGAAAGAGCCAAAGTAGCTGTAGAATCTTTCGACGACCGCATTGATCCGGTAGGAGCCTGCGTAGGTATGAAAGGTAGCCGTATTCACGGTATTGTACGCGAACTGCGCAACGAAAACATCGACATCATTAACTATACCAGCAATACCCAACTGCTCATCCAGCGCTCGTTAACACCGTCGCGGATTACAGAAATCGTGCTGGATAATGAAAAGAAAACGGCTAAGGTTTACCTTAAACCCGACCAGGTATCACTGGCTATCGGTAAAAGAGGGGTAAATATTAAACTGGCCCAGGAACTGACCGGCTATACACTGGATGTATACCGCGACCAGGAAGAAGACGTAGATACTTTCGATATTGATCTGGAAGAATTCTCAGATGAGATTGAAGGATGGGTGATTGACGAGCTCAAACGCATTGGTTGCGATACTGCCCGCAGTATTTTGGAACTGAGTGTTGAGGACCTCGTTCGCCGTAGTGATTTGGAAGAAGAGACAATACTGGAAGTTCGTCGTATCTTGCAGGAAGAATTTGAAAGCGACTCGGAAGAGGAAGCAGAGTAACCGAAGCAATTTCGGATCATGATAACATTAAAATAGTTTTGCCCCGGGCACTGATCCTGGACAAAACATTAACAAAAATTCAGAGGAGAACTGAATGTCAGACGCATCGAAAACACCAAGGCTTTTAGCTGCTGCCAAGGAATTTAACGTTGGTAAGGATACTCTTGTAGAGTTCCTCACCGCGAAGGGATATGATATAACCGTTAGTCCGAGCGCGAAACTAACAGAGGAAATGTATCATTCTGCCCAGCAGGAGTTTGCCCAGGATAAACTGGCCAAACGTAAAAGCGATTCTATCCACCTGCCCAAAGGGGCATTGCTGGATAACCTCCACAAAACCAAGGAGGAGCTGGACCTGGCAGCCCGTGAGCCTAAGCCTGCTAAGAAAGCAGCTGAGGCACCTGTAGCTAAAAAAGAATCCGAAGCGGCACCTGCTCCTGTTAAGGAAGAGAAGGCTGCTCCGGAGGTTACCGAGCCTGTAGCCAAACCTGTGGAACCCAAAGCGGAACCCGTAGTACCTGTAACCCCGCCGGTAGTGGAGGCCAAACCTGAGCCTAAGCCGGAAGTGGTGGTAAAACCTGTAGTGGAAGAAGCACCGCCGGCAGCAGCAGCACCGGAAGTGAAAGAACCTGTTGCAGAAGAAAAAACAACCGGCCGTAAACTCGACGGACCGAAAATTATCGATAAGATAAACCTTGATGAGTTGAATATGTCAACCCGTCCTAAGAAAGGTGCAGCTAATACCCCCAAGAAAAAATCAGACGAGGAAGAAGTGGTTAAACCCGCCGAAACTCCTGTGTCTGAAAAAGATAAGTCTGAATCAGTACCTCCAGTAGTGAAAGAACCCAAACCGGAGCCGGCACCGGAAGTAATTGCTCCGGCTGCAGAAAAAACCGAAAAACCTGTGGAACCAGCGCCAACGCCTGCTGCTAAGGAAACTAAACCAGCAGAAAAACCTAAAGTGGTACCTGTAACCACAAGACCGGTAATGACCGCTCCTGTGGACAAGAAACCAACACCTCCAAACCCGGACGCTCCGAAACCCGAAGGGCCGGCGAAACCGCAGGTAATGGAACATCTGACGAAAGTGGTACTGGAAGGACCAAAAATTCTCGGTAAAATCGAGCTTCCGGTAGAGCATGATCGCAGAAGCAGTGCCGCAGACAAGAAAGAAAAACGCAAGCGCAAGCGCATTCCGTTAGATAAAAAACCCGAACAGCTTAAGAACGATAACAATAATACTGGTGGTAATAACCAACGTCCGGGTGGCCCGCAACAAGGTGGCGGCCAGCAACAAGGCGGTGGTGGCTACCAGGGCAACCGTCCAGGTGGCGGTGGCGGATACCAGGGTAATCGTCCGGGTGGCGGCTATCAGGGCAACCGTCCAGGCGGTCCCCAGCAAGGTGGCGGCGGCTATCAGGGCAATCGCCCGGGTGGTGGCGGACATCCAGGCGGTAACCGTCCGGGTGGCGGCTACCAGGGTGGTGCAAACCGTAACAACGACCGTCGCGGACCACAACAACCTGATAAAGAAATCGATCAAAAAGAAATCCAGGAAAAAATACGCCAGACACAGGCCAAACTGGCCGGTGGACGCGGAAAGAGCCAACGTTCCAAATACCGTCGTCAGAAACGTGAAGACTACCACGAGCAGCAGGCAGCAGCCAATGCAGCAGGGCAGGACAACGTATTGCAGGTTACTGAGTTTATCTCGGTAAGTGAGCTGGCTTCTCTGATGGATGTAAGCTTTGCCGAGGTAATTGGTAAATGTATGAACCTGGGTATCATGGTATCCATTAACCAGCGTCTCGACGCAGAGGTTATTGAACTGGTAGCAGGCGAATTCGGATATGAAGTTGAATTTATTGGTCTGGAAGAAGCACAGGAAGAAGAGGAAGAAGTAGAAGTAGAAGATCCTGAAGATCTGATTCCACGTGCACCGGTTGTAACCATCATGGGTCACGTAGATCACGGTAAAACTTCATTGCTCGATTATATCCGTAATGCCAACGTAGTATCTGGCGAAGCGGGTGGTATCACCCAGCACATTGGTGCCTACCAGGTAACCACCGCTGCAGGTAAAAAACTCACCTTCCTCGATACCCCAGGTCACGAAGCGTTTACAGCGATGCGTGCCCGTGGTGCCAAAGTAGCGGATATTACGGTTATCGTAATCGCTGCGGATGATGCGGTAATGCCTCAGACCAAAGAAGCCATCAGCCACGCACAGGCTGCGGGTCTGCCAATGATCTTCGCGATCAACAAAATCGATAAAGACGGAGCTAATCCGCAAAAAATATACGAGCAACTGGCCAATATGAACATCCTGGTTGAAGATTGGGGTGGTAAATACCAATGCCAGGAGCTGAGTGCTAAAAAAGGTCTGAATATTGACCTGTTGCTGGAAAAAATTCTGCTGGAAGCTGAGATCCTCGATCTGAAAGCTAATCCGGATCGTGAATCAACAGGTTCTGTAATTGAGGCCTCCCTCGATAAAGGACGTGGTTATGTTGCCACCATCCTGGTTCAGAGCGGTACACTGCGCGTAGGTGATATGATGGTAGCAGGTTCGCTGCATGGTAAGGTAAAAGCGATGACCAACGAGCGTGGTCAGCGTATGACCGAAGCCGGACCATCTGTACCGGTTCAGATCCTCGGTCTGAATGGTGCCCCTCAGGCGGGTGAGAAATTTAAAGTTTACGAAGACGAAGACGAAGCGAAATCAATTGCCACTCACCGTGCCCAGATCGTTCGCGAGCAGGGTATGCGTACCAAGAAACACATTACGCTGGATGAGATTGGCCGCCGCTTAGCGTTGGGTAACTTTAAACAACTCAACCTGATCATTAAAGGTGACGTGGATGGTTCTGTAGAAGCATTGAGTGATGCCCTGCAGAAACTGAGCACCGAAGAGATCGTAGTAAGCATTGTACACAAAGCTGTAGGTCAGATTACCGAGAGCGATGTATTGCTGGCTACCGCTTCCGATGCTATCATCGTGGGCTTCCAGGTTCGTCCTGCTGCACAGGCAGCCCGTCTGGCAGAGCACGAAAACATCGATATCCGTTTCTACTCCATCATTTACGACGCGATCGACGAGATCAAAGGCGCGATGGAAGGGATGCTGGAACCGAAAGTGGAGAAAAAAGTTACAGCCAACGTGGAAATCCGCGAGGTTTACAAAATCACAGGCGCAGGTACCATTGCAGGTTGCTACGTACTGGATGGCAAAATCTTCCGCAACTCCAGGGTTAACCTGGTGCGCGATGGCATCGTAATCTACACCGGCGAGCTGGGCTCTCTGAAACGTTACAAAGACGACGTGAAAGAAGTACAGGCACACA
>JAVBJN010000109.1:0-2582 GCA_031546985.1 Chitinophagaceae bacterium | reverse complement strand
AAGAAGTCGTCAGCCAGAATAGAGAGAGTTGGCACACCACATTTGATAATTTATTGATTGGTATCAACATACTGAAAACACCCATACTGCTTCCAGTAATCTATTTTTATCACAAATAAATTATGAGCAGCATGGATGTGCGTTCTCAAAAAGGTCAAAGAATCCAAAAAATCAACGGAACAGCGTGTCTATATACGCAGCGCCCATGCCAATTTTTTCATAATGTTCTCGACACATGGCGATATAGGAATGAACATCAAAGTAGCCATCTGGTTCACCCTGTTCATCCAACCAAATCAAAGGCCCCTTGACCACAAAAAATACACGCATTGGCTCTTCATGCTCATATGCCACCAATGTATGCCCCTCTCCTGGTGTTTCGTAAACAAAGTCACCAGCAGTGGCAATCCAATCATGCTCCAGATAGCCCCATTTACCAGAAATAGTGTAGGCAAAAACCTCATGCGGATGATAATGCCGATTCACAAGTCCTGCACTGGTTGCCATCAGAACGTCACACCAGCGGTTTTCACTTGGGGATATCCATAAAGGACGAGAAGACACCGTTTCAGTGAAAGGCACGTAAAGCTGTAAATCATCACTTGGCGCGTTGGGAATATAAACTTCTGGCTTGGCATCTGGTTTAAAACAGTTGGGAATTGCAGGAATGTCTTTCCAGAACTCATTGTTGGCAGATGTAATCATGGCATTCTCCTTTATAGTTTTGTTGATATCTGCTTATGTGCAGTACTGACCTTTTACTATTTGTAATCTATTAATGAAACAGCAATTTTTGACTATTAGATATAACAATTAGGTACAGTGAACATCTTCTCTATATATTACTGATACAGAAACTAAGTGCAATCTAGCTAACTAAGAAAATAATTATTGATACAGATTATTTATCATCTTTTAGTGCTTTAAACCAATATCTATGAAAACAAATAAGGGTCGATTTACTCTATAACTGATAGTTATTTTTTGAACTATCTGAAACAATCATTGTTTGACACACTCAATATTTAAAGCTGTATGACACACACGAGCTTCCGATCGGCTCATCATTAAATAACAATAAAAAACATAATAAACAGCAATAGGAGAAACAGAATGACCACCAATAAAGTATCCGTCTTACCCACAGAAACCCTTTTACACCGCCTAGTGGAGCATGATGTTGACTATATTTTTATCAACTCAGGCACAGACCACCCACCACTGGTTGAAAGCATGTCCAAGTGCCAGAAAAAAGGGCAAAAGATTCCTAAAATAGTGAATTGCCCACATGAAAACGCCGCAATGGGGCTGGCTCATGGCTACTATTTTGCCACCCAAAAATCTCAAGCTGTCATCGTCCACACCAATGTGGGCCTAGCAAATGCGTCTATGGCGATGATAAATGCCAGCTGTAATAACATCCCAACACTCGTTTTTAGTGGGCGTACCCCCATTTCAGAAAAAGGACATTTTGGCAGCCGCAATACCCCCATTGGTTATGGTCAAGAAATGAGAGATCAGGCAGCCTATGTGCGCGAGATGGTGAAATGGGATTTTGAGCTACGCCTTGCCTATCAAATGGGCGATCATATAGACAGAGCGTACGCCATAGCCAACTCACTCCCCAAAGGCCCTGTTTATTTAAGCCTACCAAGAGAGCCTTTGTGTGATGAGTATGAAGTAGAAGAATCGATGCTTCATGCCAAACCCCAAATGAAACCGACCCACTACCAGCCACTTCAAGCAGACATTGACGAAGCCGCTACACTTATTACTCAAGCCAAGCATCCAGTGATTTTTGCTCAGCAAGGGGTGGGTTCAGAAGAAGCTGTAAACCTTCTGACAAAACTCGCCAATAGTTGGGGCATTCCTGTGATTGAATTTTGGGCGACTGAGCTCTCTATCTCAAGCAATGACCCTATGTGTGCAGGGAGCAATCCAAAGCCTTGGATAGAACAAGCAGATCTGATTATCATTATTGATTCATTGGCACCATGGGTGATTAAAGATTTCTCTTTGGATAAAAACTGCAAATTCATCCAAATGGGTCCAGATCCCCTCTTCACCAAATATCCTGTACGTGGCTACCCTATTGATGTTTCTTTAGCTGGAACAGTGGATCAGACTTTATCACTGCTGCTTCCTGCTTTAGAAAGCAAAACCACAGAGACCATCAAACAAAATAACCAAGCACGTCATTTACAGGTGAAGACCATCAATGAAAAAAATGCACAGCAACGCCGTGAATTTGCAGCATCTGGCAATGGAGACCGTGTTTCAAAAGCATTTTTTAGCCAAGCAGTAGGCGCGATTGCAGAGAAATATGATGGGATAGTGGCATCTGAACTTGCCGTGGCAAAAGAATACACAGGGCTGACCCGTTTTAACAGCTACTACCAAGAAGCTTTATCTGGTGGGCTTGGCGAGATATTGCCCATTGCTTTAGGCATTCAATTGGCAGACAGAGACCGCCTTGTAATTGCAGCATTAGGAGATGGCAGCTACATGTTTGGCAACCCTGTGGCTTGTCATCAAATAGCCGAGGCAATGAAGCTACCCATCTTGATTGTGATTGCCAATAA
>JAVBJN010000065.1:0-37669 GCA_031546985.1 Chitinophagaceae bacterium | reverse complement strand
GTTCAGTCTTTCGATCTTGATCTTTGCATCGTAGGGAATGGTCACAAGTTCGCCATCGTAGCTGTACATGAAGTCAACTTTGCGTCCATTAAATACAGCAGAAAACATATCGGCCTGACCGTCCGCAATTCCATTACCTATGGCCTGCTGTGCATAGTAGCTTTGCAGGGTGGCAGGTTTGTATGGGGTAGGACTGGCCGCATAAGGATTACGACCGGCGCATACATCTGCTGGCGTCCTGTGCCAATATCCGGTAAAAAGATCATAGACCATTGACGTGTACAGTTCGTCAGGTATACCCTTGATTGTGCGGTAGATGCCACCACCTGCCTGCAATTGCCAACCCAGACCTGCAACTGAGGAAATTTCGTCCAACTTTATACCACCGGTATTATAGCTGAGGCCCACACTGCAATCTACACCGCTGAGCTGTTTGGTCACCAATGGAATATTTACGCTTGCCGTTGCACTGAACAGGTCATTAGAGACCAGGTTCCCCGCTTTGTTCCCGGAGCTACTTGCACCAGACTGCTTCATCACCCCAAAAGAGGATTGCGCTTTGGAATTGGCCGTGCCTAATGCGCATAACAAGGTTAGCGCGGCCATGAATTTTCTCTTCATGTAAAAAGAATTGTATAGTTTATTTTTTGAGACCTAATTGAACAATAAAGGGTGACCCAACGCCGTTAGCCTGTCCCGTTTGTACGGGATGCAGAAAATTGTAAGCAATGAGCATGGTGCCATTCAGCGTTTTACTGGCTTTGTAAATTTTCATAATCCCCATGTAGGCCAAATCCCTGTAGTGCAGGGTTTGGTTAATGACCTGGCCGGGTAGTTCACTGGTACTGCTGCTTACATAAGATTTAGTATAGTTCTTGTATACACGAGAGTAACCGGCTTGCGCGCTGATACCCCAGATACATTTATAGTCCAATGAGGCGGTAGCGCTTACACCTTCATAGCTTAACCGCATATTATACCAGTTGGCACCGAGGCCCACGGCTCCACCCACACCCAGCGCATAGGTGAGCCGTGGCGTATGTTTAAAACCGATTTTAGCGCTTAAATCCAGCGTAGCAGGCTTGCCATTGCCCGAAGGCAGTA
This sequence comes from Chitinophagaceae bacterium, assembly GCA_031546985.1. Lineage (GTDB taxonomy): Bacteria > Bacteroidota > Bacteroidia > Chitinophagales > Chitinophagaceae > JAVBJN01. The sequence continues at coordinate 36,565 of JAVBJN010000065.1, read as the reverse complement.
CAGACCAGTTTAGCCCCCTTTCAATTCTCATGCGTAAGGGCACCCCCCGCATAGGATTCACGCGGAAGCTGGGTTTTTCAGTGTTACGCAGCCCAGTTACCTGGCTTTTAATATTACTGACTCCCGTTTTGTATTGGGCAATTTGTTGCTGGCCTTGTTGCAGTTTATCATTGACACCTTTTAAAGCATCAGCATTTTGGGATAGTCCGAACTTATTGTCTATAGATTTAGTAACCTGTTTACGAGTCTGGAAGCCCATTTTTTCCAGGTCTTCGGGTTTTACATCCTGCATCCCGTACGAACGGGACAGGTCGTTTACTGCGTTAGGATTGCCGCCAGGACCCGTCCCGCCCATGCGGGATGCGGTAGAGTTGCGCCCGCTCATACTCTCCTCAAAACCCTTCATGCCCTTGAGCAAATCAAGGGCCTTCGTTTCCAATGCATCGGGATCATTGGCAATGGCTTTCCAGCTTTTTAGCTTTGCATTATAGTAGTAGGCGTCTTTTTCGATACGAGTAAGCAATCCTTTATTAATACCAGCGATATGGGCTGCGGATTGGAGTAACTGTTGTTTACGGGTTTGGATTTGTTTCTGGAGGTATGCGTTATAATCTAGTTGTTGTTGGATTTGGTTCAATTCATCAGGCATGGCTAATTTATCCTTATCAGGAATATTCATGCCTCTACGTTGCGCAAACGCAGCGATCCGTTTAAGGGAGTCTACAGCCGAAATACCGCTACGATAAAATTTACCTACAGTTTTGGTTTTACGTAGGCTATCAAAGTCAACACTTTGTTGTAATTGGCTTTTAAGTAAGGAATCTTTAGCGCCTAATTGTTTGTATAATCGCTGTTCCTTATGAGATAGTTTCGCCAAAACCTTACGGCTCTCCCGCTGCTGGCGGGTTGCCAGTTTTTGAAAGGTTTGCTTTTGGCGAACCAGGTACTTTTGAATGCAGAAGGTATTTAAGCTATCCCGTCCTGGAAGAGCTGGAACTACCTGCATGTATTGCGCATGGACGGATAGGCATAATAAGGCCAATACCGCGCAACAGATGTAGCGCTTCATTGCTTAGTGTATTGCAGATGCTGGGCTAGTGCTACCTGCGGGTAAATTATTATCGGTTGGTGGATGTCGGCAAAAGGAATTTCCTGATTATAATTGTTGGAACCTCTTACAACTACGTAGCAAATCTATCTGGGTACTATGTAATGTATTTACGTAGTGCTGTTTGAAAAAGTAAAAACACATTGAATTAAATTTAAATAGCATTAAATGCTAAATGGCAAAAATAGAACAAAGGTTTTAAGTATTTTTCAAATTTTCTACCTTTTTTAAACGATATTTTGAAATTACCAATATTGGATTTGGGTAAATACAACTTTGAACGGTCAATAGTTCCCCCAAGCATTTTAAGAAAAGCCCCCCATAGAAATGGAGCGCCACTATCAACCAATCGGCACCTATGAATAATGTAACGCATGCGCGTTTGTGTATTGCCTGTAGTTATAAGCAAGACTGATTGGTGAGAACAAAAAAAAGAAAAGGGAAAGTGGTAAAAAACTTTTTGCCCATGTATTTAACCATATTTGCCATGTATTTAACCATTTCCCGTGGTGTTTAACCATATTTTCCGGTATGTACCCACGTGATAAATGCCTGGCTAAATACCATGCATATAAAACATTACATTTGTGATATGACAAATACAGATACCCCTGTGAAAAAAGTACATGAAGGATATAACCTTAAACGATTCCGCGAAATGCTGGGTGTAAAGCAGGACACATTGGCCTATGAATTGGGAAATGATTGGAACCAACAAAAAATATCGCATTTAGAAACGAAAGAAACTATTGAACCGGAACTATTAGAACAGATTGCCAAAATTTTGAAGGTAACCCCTGATAGCATTCGCAATTTCAGTGAGGATTCAGCAATTAATATCATTGCCAATACTTTTACAAACAATGATCATTCTGCACCTCAATTTGCAAATACAATCCATAATACCCCTACCTTCAATCCCCTTGATAAAGTAGTAGAGCTTTATGAACGATTGTTAAAGGAGAAAGACGAGCGGATAAAAAAGTTGGAAGGTAAATAAGCTAAGGCTAAATAATAGAGTTAAGGCTTGCGCAATATTGTGCAAGCCTTTTTATTGCTTATTCAGATGCGGACAAACGTTCTTATTGTCGATTAAAAATGTTCCTGTACAACAAGGCTCCATGTAAATCCTTAACCGCAATCCAGTAAACGCCTTTACTATAGCCATTAAGATTGACTTCGGTTTGACCTGAAGCGTTAATCGGAGCTTCGTATATCAATTTCCCATCCATGCTACCTATAAATAGGCTAGCATTAGTAGATGCATCCATACTCTTCGTTTACACCATAAGAGCGATGAAAATAATGCTTTCATAAATTGAATGTTAAAGTGTTGAAAAACAGTGCAATGATATAGAATGAATGGCTTTGAACGTTATTAGGTTGCTGTAATAAATGCGTCTTTCTTTTAGGAGCTGGTTATCTAACTGTTATCTTGGTAGAATATCACCGTACTCTTTTTCACATGCTCCAGGAGCATTTGCCCCATCCATTCTGTTACATAAAATCCATCTGTAACTAAGGCTTCAATCGCCTTTTTCCATTCTTTCGGATCGGAGTCTTTAACCAGGTAAGTACTGCTGCCGTTTTGTAGCATCTTTAATAGACTATCAGGGTCTTTGTTCATGGTGAGCGTACCAATCTTTACCGATGGATAATGTTTGGTAATGGAATTGGCTACATCGTAACCATTTACATCCGGCATATTGATGCCCAGTAAACAAACCGTAGGCAAAATTGCTGTGTGTGCAAGCTGGTACAACAGGTCGCGGCCATTTTGTGCCTGAAGCACTACATTAAATCCAAAACTATGGAGTAAATCTGCAATGGTTTGCCGCATAGGTGCATGATCTTCCGCTAAAGCGATGGTGATGCTTCTGTTTTTCATAAGTCTGTGATAGGGTTAAATGCGAATATCTTAAAAACAGTAGCAAGAAGGTGGGATTTGCCTTCCTGCTGGGGCATCTGGTGTGAGGTGATTATCTGGAAGCAAAATTAAAAGGAGTAAAACGATATTTCAACCGTTAAAAAACGGTATTTCGAACAAAACTTTCATCAAAATCTGATTGGGATCGCTGAACCCGGGAGTGTAAGGGGCAGTCTAAGACACCTGAGCGGTTTCTACACCCCAATACCCGGTTCCATTACGGGAATCCGCGGTTTTTATACGGCAAAACATAGGGCGTTTAAGGCTTTTCACAGGTAAAATACGGCCGGTTGCCCCCGCCAGGGGCATATGCATTACACAAAAAGTATATTTTTCAGCCTTTTGCGCCTTCCCGGATAGCATTATTAAGAAATTGGCACCTATCAATACGGGAAAAGTACCCCTTTGGCACAAAGCCATTACATAAATCCACCCTTTCCGAACAATTGCAACTAAGTTCTAGTGAAAATTTTCTTTGAGTGCTTTTTTCGTAAGATACCAGCATGGTTTTAAAGGACATTCGCGGCCAACCCTTATCAACGTTTTATGAAAATCAAAAAAACTATCATTTCCCTGGCCGAAGACCACGGCCAGATGCGGCAAATGGCTTTCATCTTGCCGTAAGGATGAAGGGCGAGGATGAAGGGAGATAAAACGCTGCGGTGCGGCTCCTGTTCGCAATTTTACGATAGCCGGGTTGCGCTCTTTCCCCGAATTCCTATATTTGATATGACCTATGCAACCCATTCAAGAAAAAAGCAGTCTGCCGCCTTATCTTAATAAATCGCTCGAAGACTTACCCGGCGAACAATGGGATATGATTCCTGATTTTGGGGACAGTTATATGGTTTCCAGTTTGGGCCGTGTAAAATCGTTGTCCCGTACCCTGTATTTTCGTAACGGTAGATGCCGGCAACAAAAAGAAATAATATTATCTGCGGGTTTGGTTAAAGCTTCCAATCATTTTATTGGTGATTATACGACTTCTCTTTCAGTAACCTTATGGTGGGAGGGAGAAAAGAAGACTTTTTCAATTCGCAGGTTGGTATACCATTGTTTTGTTGAGCCAATTGACCTGTTCAGTTATGAATTTTTGATCCTGTGTAAAGATGGAAATGGTTTGAATCTACATTATGAAAACCTTGAAATAGCAACATATCACCAAAAACTGAAACAAACTTTTCAAAGGCATCGTAGCGTAAGTTGTTTCGCCTGGCTGGATATGAAAGCGATCGTACAGAGCGATCTGGAAGGCGTATGCGGCAGATCACCCAATATGATTTGGAAGGAATGAAAATGAAGGTGCATACCAGCATCAAACAGGCGGCGGAAATAACCGGTGTGTCCAAAGCGGTGATCAGTGGCGTGTTAAGAAACCTGGCCCTTAAAGGCGGCGGCTATATCTGGCGGTATGGGGATGGCCCTTTAACCCTTAACCTGGAAGGATATTGGCAAAAAGGAAGGAAAGCGGCAGCGGTTCAACGGTATAAAAAGGTTACCCAATATAATATGTCGGGAGAATGATTGGCGATATATGAAAGTTTAACGGCCGCCAGCATTGCTACCGGAGATTTAGTTACCTCGATCAGCAAATGTATACGAGGGGTATCGCGAAGCTCAAAAGGATATATGTGGCGAAAAGGTTCCGGCCGCAAAAACATCCCTGGCGGAAAATAACGGATGGGGTAAGATCTTGCTAAAAAAATAGTCTTGCCAGGCAGGGCACTTGCTGTACCAAATTATTTTCCAGTTCCCAACACTGAAACAGAAAATGCCCCGCGATAACCCGCGGGGTATTCTGTTTTTATAATTGTGGGTTGACCATACTGCCACAAATAGGCCACCTATCGCGGCACACTTGCAGGTTTGTTGTTTTGCCAGATATGCTTAATCCGGCTTTAAGTTTACACAGGGTCTTTAATCCTGGAAAATTTCCACGCGAAAGTTAGGTGCCCTGGATAGTCAGATATGAGCGTAAACTGCCCGATAGCATAGTTTATTATCCATTGAGCCTTGTGTATGGGTTGCTACAAATTTTGCTGAAAAATGAGGCTTTTGGGGACTGTAGCACCGTTAACGGATTTACAAACAATATGTTAGCATAAAATGCTACAAAACCACCCCTCTATAAAACTTTCCAGGTTTTTTTACTTTTCAAAATCCGGGGTTTTTGACCCAATAGTGACTTAACGGAACAAATCGACAAAAAGGGCTGTAGCCCGTTTTACCTAATCGTGTACAAGGGTGGGATATAATCGTGTACATGTGCATTCAGGGTTCGCCCAGCAGGTCGATGATCTGTCTGACGGTTTTAGGGGAAAGAATCTTTTTATGCAGCGCATCCCGGAAATGGTTTTCGTGTAACCATCTGCGTAAATTCTGGCACGCTGCTCTTGCATTGGCCGAATCCGGGAAATACAGTAAGGCCAATTCTTTACGGTAATAGGATTTAATAACGAACATGCGACTTTTTTTCAAAGCTACCAGGCAACACTACCCCAAACGGGAATCCTTACAAGGGTAGGAACGGTTATGTCACTTTTCTGGCTCCTGCCACACCATGTAGAACCGGGAATAAACGGCTATTATAAAAATAGTTGTGCTATGGGTTCGTTAGATTTTCTGCGGCCAATGCCTTCAACAAGCATCAACGGGACACACGCACCTGACAGGGTAATGTAGTTTTATCCACTATTTACACCTATTCCTTGCGTGATCCCATTAAACCTACTGCCATGATTAAGCATGATGACCTGAATGTAATGCGTGCAGTCGCCCTTTGCTTCAAGCCTTTCCTCAAACCAGAGGAAGCATTAATTTATTGCAACCTGGGTAGAACCCAGTTTACTAAAAAATGCGAGCAGCACGGCGTTTACAAAAACAATGAAGGGTATTTTGTACGCGAAGACCTCAACAAGATGATGGGCGGTCTGTTACCGGCTTTAACATCCCCACAAAACAGTTAGTTGTTCTCCCTGAATTATATAACAAGTGGCCCTAAGCCGGGCCGCTCCAAAATATTTCACAGCGCTTGTTACAAGCATAAGACAAAAAAAGCGACCGCAAAGGGTCGCATTTTTTTGTGCTGTTAATTCAGCATGGGGTAACAGGGCAATACCCTGATCGCTGCCATCTGGTCTTTAGGCCGGTGCCGCTTGTAGGTCCTACGTACCTGTTCGGTAGTTTTATGGCCGAGCAGGTAGGCCACCGTGGCATCGTCAATGTTTTTATCCTGCAATAAGACCGAGAAGGACAAGCGGGCGCAAGACCAGGTTGTCTTTTTACCAATCCCCGTGTCATCTACCCATTGTTGCAATATTTTATTGGCACCATTAGCCGTAGGCAATAAGAATACCCGGTTGGCATTTCCAAACACCTGTACCCGTTTCTTTGCCTGTGCATCTAAAAATCCTTTAGCAATCGGGTGTAGGGTAAGTACCACCGGTTCGCCGGTTTTGGCTTGTACCAGGCGGGTTGTCAGCGCATCCCCTTTGATGTCGGCCCAGGTCATCGCTTGGGCATCCACCCAACGCAGACCCGTGTAACAGCAGAATAGGAAAGCTGCTTTTACCTCTTCATTGCGGCAAGGCGTGGCCAGCAACTGCATATAATCTTCCGTTTCGAGTATTTCCTTGAGCGTTTTAGACGGGTTGGATTTGGATGCCAGCTTGTCCACCGGGTTAAGGATAAAATATTTATCCGCTGTGGCTGCGTTTATAACCCATTTAAACCGCGCGTAATAGTTCAGCGGGGTTTCTCCGGTAAATTTATCCAGCAGGTAAGTACGGAACCTTTTGCAAAGGTTCTCTGTAATGTCTGTGGGTGAAATAAAGTCCTTGTTGATAAAGCGCTTAAACTGGTTCAGGCTATTGGTCAGATGCCGGTTACCGTTTCTTTGGTTGAGCTTTACATACTCCGCGTAATAATCCAGGAAGTTGGCCTTAAACTTATGGGGAGGAATATAAGGTGTACCGATGGATTGCGCTTCTATGGTCTTCTGGCTCTTTTTAAGCTCCAGCAACCTTAACGATTCCTTATTGTGGTTCTTTTGTATCTGGTCTTTAGGTTTGGCGTAGATGAATATGCCGGTGGGGGGCCGCTGGCCTTTGCCGCGTCCAAAATCATAATAGAATTTGATAATGTCACCTTTGGAGTTGAGGCGTTCGATGATGTTCATGGCTAATTGGATTTAGGATGAATAGAAAGGCCCACAATACCAGTGCCGGGGTATGGGGAAAAAGGAGTGCTTTTGCTGCCCGTTGCAGAAAAGTGAAAAGGTGTAAAAAAGCGGGAAAAAGAAATTTTTACCGCCGGGTTCGCCGAATCATGGCCGCCTGTCAGAACTGACAATTTTAGCCTGTCAAAATAAACGAAAGGGGGAAGGATAGCAGTATTGTCGATTCGTCCCGCTTTTGCACGCTTTTTAAGCTGTTTTTTTCGTGTCATTTTCCGTGTCATTTTCGTGTCAGAAATAGTGGGAAAAAGCGTGAAAAAGGGTCGAAATAACGAATTTGACTAAAATGAATAACCCTGTAAATCAATGACTTACAGGGTTATTTGGTGCCCAGAACTGGATTCGAACCAGCACACCCTTGCGGGCGCTGCGACCTGAACACAGTGCGTCTACCAATTTCGCCATCTGGGCAACAGGTTCCGTGTTTCAGGAGTGCAAAGATACAATCGTTTTTCAAAAATGCAAGTCCTAAGCCAATAAAAAATTACAACCTCTTAATGCAGAGTGGTCTATACGACCCTGAACGGTAAATTTACCATCTGTTTTTACTACTCCCACATCTTCGGTTGCGATAAAACTGCAACTGTAAACATTGGCCAGGTCTATTACGTTTAAGGTGCCTTTTCCGGTATAATCATTGCTCAACGGATCGTTGTATTCACTCACCATCACCTTCATCCAGGGTGGCGTATCAAATACACCATCGGCTTTGGCATAAGCCTGGGAGAGCAATTCAGTCATACCATATTCGGAGTGTATCTGATCGAGCCCCAATCTTTCGCGGAGCCAATCGTGCACTTCCGTGCGGGTAATTTCCTTTTTACGCCCCTTCATGCCGCCTGTCTCCATTACAATTACATTTTTGAGATCGAGTTGATAAGCATCTGCAAAATCGAGCAACGCAAAGGTTACGCCAAACAACATCACCTTCTGCCCTGCCTCATCGAGCTTTACCAGTGTTTTGGCCAGGCGTTCGTGATCGTACAGGTAATAATCGTTATCGGGTCTGCCGGAGAGTTTCATGAGTTCATTAACCATATGCACCAGCGAAGAATGCTGGCGCTCCAGGTAATTGGGCAGCAAGCCCATAATGCAGTAATCATCCGGATGTCCGTAAAACAACTCAAATCCCCGCTGGAAACTTTCGTTGTAAACCTGCTCCGATGCTACTTTATGGCGACTCACCTCCATACCTGTAGTACCGCTGCTCTCAAATAGCAGTTCCGGCACCATCCCCTCTGCAATTACATCGTGACTCTTAAAAAAACGGATGGGTAAAAAAGGAATCCTGTGCAGCGATTGCACCGCACTTACATCGGTTTTTAAAGCATCTACATAGGCTTTATAAATCGGCACATGCGCATACTGGTAGCGGAAAATATCCAGCGCCAGTGCTTCAAAACCGGCATCTTTAACCGAAAAAATCCTTGAAATATCGAATGGTACAGCCATCGGGAAGTCAGAAAAATTAAAAATTAACCCCACAAAGGTACACCAAGCGCCCCGGAATTACGTTTATAGTAAAAGGACCTGCGATTGGTATTCGGGTTACGGTATTTTTTAAATAAATTTGTTACATGCGGAACGGAAAAACAATAATGTATGTTATAGCTGGATTGGTGGGCGGAATGGGTATGCTGTATTCCTGTAAAAAAATCACTACCAATCCTGCCCCTCCCGAAATTTCTTTGCTGGAGGTAAATCCCCGTATCGTTATCGCTGCCAATCCGAATGATACGGTTTATATCCGCATGACGTTCAAAGACAAAAATGGTGATGTGGGCATTGGAGGAAACAGCTCCGATTATGATATGTACCTGATCGATTCGCGCGATAAAAGCGAAGTAGGCTACCGCATTCCGCAACTTCCGTCGGAGACCAACGAAAACAAACCTGGCCTGCAGGGCACCATTATACTGGCGGTAGAAGCGGCTTTTCTTAACCTCCGCGAAGACTCTGCACACCTGGAATCGGACACCCTTACCTGGGATCTGTACATTAAAGACCTGGCAGGGCACCACAGCAATACCATCACTACACCAGAGGTGATTCTCAAAGCCAAATAAGCATGTGCTAAGGCTACAACCCTGATTTGTACGATGTGGGGAAACTAATTCCGGCAATCCGCCATTCGCAATCCGTTAATCCGCTATCAAAAAACGCACAGCCAATTCATACCCCATCAATCCCAAACCACTGATACTACCAACGCATTTGGCCGAGAGATAAGATGTTTTTCTAAATTCTTCGCGCGCCATTACATTCGAAATATGCACCTCTACCACCCTGGCTGGTACTGCAGCAATGGCATCGGCAATAGCTACCGAAGTGTGGGTGTAAGCCGCGGCATTAAGCACCAATCCGTCTGCGGAAAAACCGAATTCCTGGATCGCATTTACCAACTCCCCTTCTACATTGCTCTGGAAATAAAAAATATGTACTTCGGGAAATTGTGCGCGCAAACCAGCAAGATAATCATCGAAAGAAACAGCACCATACACATCAGGTTCCCGCTTACCCAGCAAGTTCAGATTTGGCCCATTGAGAATAGCAATTTTCATAACCCGGCAAGATAAAGTTTCAAAGTACTAATTTAGCAAAAAGATCGGGCATAAGGCATGTGGGAGAGTTACCTCAAAGGATTCAAGGCGTTTCTGAGGCTGGAAAAATCGCTTTCGGCCAATAGCATTATGGCCTATATGGGCGATATGGAAAAACTGGAGCAGTTTGTAACATTTGCTTACCCGAACCTCACATTGGCACAGATCCAGCTCGACCACCTGCAGCATTTCCTGAACTGGCTTAACGAATTTGGGCTTGCTGCCAACTCGCAGGCGAGAATCATTTCGGGCATCAAAGCGTTTTTCCGTTTTCTCATGCTGGAAGACATTATAACGGTAAACCCTACGCAGATGCTGGAAGCACCCAAGCTCTCCCGCAAACTGCCGGAAGTATTATCGTTTAATGAAATCGAAAGCATTATTGCCGCGCTCGATCACAGCAAACCCGAAGCGCAGCGCAACAGGGCTATACTCGAAATCATGTACAGCAGCGGACTCCGGGTGAGTGAGGTTACCAATCTTAAAATGAGCAATATTTTTGCCGACATTGGTTTTATACGGCTTATTGGCAAGGGCAATAAAGAACGCCTGGTGCCTGTTGGCGATGATGCGATAAAACACATTCGCCTGTACCGCGAAGCTACCCGAAACCACCAGGAGCCTGCCAAAGGCTGCGACGATATTCTATTCCTGAACCGCCGCGGCGGACAGCTGTCACGTGTTATGATCTTTTACATCATCAAAGACCTTGCGGCCAAAGCGCAGATCAAAAAGAATGTACACCCGCATACCTTCCGGCATTCGTTTGCCACACACCTGGTAGAGGGCGGCGCCCACCTGCGGGCCGTGCAGCAGATGCTGGGGCACGAAAGCATTACCACCACAGAGATCTACACCCATCTCGATCGCGAATTTCTGCGCAGCACACTGGAAAAATTTCATCCGCGCTTTCAATAAGCAACATTCAATTGCGTGTTGAATTGCGTATTTTAGAAGGGCAAACCAACGCATATGAAAATACTGAGCACCCAGCAAACCCGCGAAGCCGATGCTTATACCATAGCCCACGAGCCTATTGCCTCCGAAGCATTGATGGAACGTGCGGCCCAGGCGTGCCTGAACTGGATACTCGATCATTTTCCTTACCCGCAAACCTTTTACCTGTTTTGCGGCCGGGGCAACAATGGTGGCGATGGCCTGGCACTGGCCCGTATGCTGGAAAAAAGCGGTCATTATACCAAAGTGTTTTTACTGGATGCCGTCCGCCCACTATCGCCCGATGCACAGCTGAATTTTGAACGCTATACCGCATCAAATGCCAGCCAGCTCTATATGCTGGACTCCGGTGCCGACCTGCCCGAACTGGCGCCAGAGGTTATAATAATAGACACTTTATTTGGCACAGGACTCAACAAGCCAATCGAAGGCGTGGCAGATGCTTTGGTGCAATACATTAACCGTGCTCCCAATACAGTAATCAGCATCGACATTCCAAGTGGCTTGCAGGGCGATACACCATCCGATCTTCATTCAAGCATCATCAAAGCAGATTATACGCTTACCTTCCAGCATTACAAACTGGCTATGTTGTTGCCCCAAACCGGGGTTTATTGCGGCAAAACTGTAGTGCTCGATATTGGGCTCCACAAAGCCTTTACCCAGCAATGCCTTACCCGCAACTATATAACCGACCCTGCATTGTTGCGTAAGATGTATAAAGTAAGGTCACCGTTTTCGCACAAAGGCACGTTCGGCCACGCGGCGATGGTGGGTGGCAGTAAAGGAAAAATCGGCGCTATGATCCTATCATCCAACGCCTGCCTGCACACCGGTGCAGGACTGGTAACCACGCATATTCCGGAGTGCGGCTATACCGCCTTGCAGACCTCTGTACCCGAAGCCATGTGCGTAACCGACCACCATGATACCCATCTTACCGAAACCTTTGCCACGCATGCATACACCACCATGGGCATTGGCCCCGGCATGGGTACAGAGCCTGCTACACTACACCTGTTGCGCCAACTGCTGCAATCTTTCACCAAGCCTGTTGTGCTGGATGCAGATGCACTCAATGCCATAGGCCTGGCCAAAGAATTGATGCCACTTATTCCCCACAACAGTATTCTTACCCCCCACCCCAAAGAGTTTGAGCGTATGTTTGGCGCAGTAGCCAACGATTTTGAACGACTGGAACTGCAACGCAACCTCTCCATTACCCACCATTGGTACATTGTGTACAAAAACCGCTACACCACCATTTCTACGCCTGAAGGTTTTTGTTTTTTCAACACCACCGGCAACCCCGGCATGGCTACAGGTGGCAGCGGCGATGTGCTTACCGGCATCATTACCGGGTTACTGGCGCAAGGCTATACCAGTCTCGAAGCTGCGCTGATGGGCGTTTGGCTGCATGGCAAAGCGGGCGATATTGCCGCTAACCTATACCAGCAACCTTGTTTAACAGCCAGCAATATCATCGAAAAACTCCCCGATGCCTTTAGTTGTATTATGGCTAAATAGCACACCTTTTGGCAGGCAATCCTTATCCTTCATTTCTTTTAAAATAGCTCGTTGCATAATGTGGTGCTGCGTGGCTACTAACCAGCCTGTTACAGACACTGCTTCGTAACCCTGCTATATCTGGCACAATATTGGAACTATACTGTTTCTACCAATAATTACGCATATGAAACGAATAGCACTATTTCTGCTTGCCGTTACTGCGATTTCAACGGCATTTGCACAATCCCAAAAAGCTTCCAACATTTCTCTTGGTTTTACGCTGGGTGGTAACTACTCCACCATATCAGGCGCCAACGGCACCTTTAGACCTGGCGGTAACTTAGGTTTTAATATGATTTGGGCTCCTAAAGAACACTGGGGATTTGGAGGCGAAATAAAATATTCGATGGAAGGTGGTAATAACATTCTTAATAATGCTTACGGCCCCTATGACGCCCACCTCAACACCACCCTTCATTATGTAAGGATTCCATTACGGGCTACTTATTTCTTCGGACAATATTCAGACCACGTTCGGGCCAAATTATTTGCAGGTCCTTCTTTTGGTATACTTGCGGGCAACACAACCGATTTAACCTTTCCCGGTTTGTCTGAAAGTACCGTACTACTCATGAATTATGCTACGCCTTCTTATGCAACATTTGACTTTGGCTTACATGCCGGAGCTGGCGTAAACATCAGACTATTGCCCAAAGGCGTGTGGCTGTCTATTGATGCCGCTTACACCCAGGGCTTGCTCGATGTAAGCCAGGACATTCCCGGCACCAACCTGAACCAGAACATTTCGCTGAATGCGGGCCTTTCCATTCCGTTTGGATACGCAAAGGCTAAATAAATATTCACTTACCCATATATTCTCCGCAGCAGGAATCTCAAAAAAGGTTCCTGCTTTTTTTTTGTGTGCACAACATCGCTACACATGCACAAACCATGCATACATTCGAATTTCAATCCATCGCAAAAGCCTGTGGCCAGTGGCATATAGCGAAACATCGGAAACAGAAACAGCCAAAAGTCTTTGCCCACAAGCATTTCAGCAACCACCGTAAATATTAAAAAATATTTTTCTAGCTCTAGCTATTTCATTAATCAAAGATTATATTTGTTAGATACCCTAAAATTTCTGAATACATATGAGTAGTATCCTGTTCATTATTCCTTTGTTTGGAGTTGTTGCATTGTTGTACACTGCTATGAAGAGCGCATGGGTCAGTCGCCAGGAGGCCGGTAATGAAAAAATGACCGAGATCGCCAAACACATTGCCGACGGGGCGATGGCCTTTTTGCGGGCCGAATATAAAGTGCTCGCTTATTTTGTAATTATAGCCGCGTTGCTGCTTGGTCTTATGGGCAGCAGCAATGAAAATTCGCATTGGGCCATTGCCATTACGTTTGTCGTGGGTGCTATTTTCTCCGCGCTTGCCGGTTTCATTGGTATGCGCATCGCCACCAAAGCCAACGTGCGCACGGCCCAGGCTGCCAGAACCAGCCTTAGCAAAGCATTGCAGGTTTCCTTTACCGGAGGCTCTGTAATGGGCATGGGCGTTGCGGGTCTTGCGGTATTGGGTTTAAGCAGCTTGTTTATCGTATTGCTCAAAAGCTTTGCGCCTGCCGGTGTGGTAGGCGATCTTAATATGCAAAAGGTAATTGAAGTACTCACGGGTTTCTCTCTGGGTGCAGAAAGTATTGCCCTCTTTGCCCGTGTAGGCGGTGGTATTTACACCAAAGCTGCCGATGTGGGCGCCGATCTGGTGGGCAAAGTAGAAGCGGGCATTCCCGAAGATGATCCGCGCAACCCCGCTACCATCGCCGATAATGTGGGCGACAATGTGGGAGATGTAGCCGGTATGGGCGCCGATCTGTTCGGTTCTTACGTAGCTACGGTGCTGGCCACTATGGTATTGGGCAGCGAAACCATTTCGATAGACAACTACAACGGACTGGCTCCGATCCTGCTTCCAATGATCATTGCAGGCTCGGGCATTATCCTTTCTATCATAGGCACCTTCTTTGTGCGCATCAGCGATAGCGCAGGCATCAGCACCAGCGCCGTGCAAAAAGCATTAAACATGGGCAACTGGGGTTCTATCGTACTTACTGCCATTACAGCCTATTTCCTGGTAAACTGGATCTTGCCCGAAACGATGGAACTGCGCGGCATTGCCTTTACCCGTACCGGCGTTTTCGGCGCTATTATCGTGGGTTTGGTGGTAGGTACCCTTATGAGCATTGTTACCGAATACTATACCGCTATAGGCAAACGTCCGGTATCGAGCATCGTTAAACAATCGTCTACCGGGCATGCCACCAACATCATTGGCGGTTTGGCAGTGGGTATGGAAAGTACAGCGCTGCCCATCATTATCCTGGCGGCTGGTATTCTTAGCTCCTTTAAACTGGCAGGTTTATACGGTGTGGCTATCGCAGCAGCGGGCATGATGGCTACTACAGCCATGCAACTGGCCATTGACGCTTTTGGTCCTATTGCCGATAACGCAGGCGGTATAGCCGAAATGAGCGAGTTGCCCAGCGATGTACGCGAAAAAACAGACATACTGGATGCTGTGGGCAACACCACTGCCGCTACCGGTAAGGGTTTTGCTATTGCTTCTGCTGCGCTTACCGCATTGGCTTTGTTTGCCGCATTTGTAGGTATTGCGGGTATCGACAGCATTGATATTTACAAAGCAGATGTACTGGCCGGCTTGTTTGTAGGCGGTATGATTCCGTTCATCTTCTCTTCGCTGGCCATTAGAGCGGTGGGCGAGGCTGCTATGAGCATGGTAGAAGAAGTGCGCCGTCAGTTCCGCGAAATTCCGGGCATCCTGGAAGGCAAAGGCAAGCCGGAGTATGATAAATGCGTAGCTATTTCTACCCAGGCATCTATCCGTAAAATGCTGGCTCCTGGCGCCATCACCATCCTCACACCACTTATTGTGGGCTTTGTATTTGGCCCCGAAGTATTGGGTGGCTTGCTGGCTGGCGCTACGGTTAGCGGCGTATTGATGGGTATGTTCCAGAACAATGCCGGTGGCGCATGGGACAATGCCAAGAAGTCTTTTGAAAAAGGTGTAAACATCAATGGCGAAATGTTCTACAAAAAATCGGAACCGCATAAAGCATCTGTAACCGGCGACACCGTGGGCGATCCTTTTAAAGACACTTCCGGCCCTTCGATGAACATCCTCATCAAACTGATGTCTATCGTATCGTTGGTTATCGCACCCACTATCGCGAACTTACATGGCACCAAACATACTGCTGCCAAAAAGCATAAGACAGAACAAACCATTACTGTAAAAAAGGTTGAACCGGCCAAAAAGGAAGCCACCAAGCTGCTTTCGCTGAAATTCTAACATCAGTCAGATACCTACCCGTCGTTGACGGGTTATAAAACCAAAAGAAGGATTGCTGTTATGGCAATCCTTCTTTTTTTATGATTTCTTACCTGAGACCTGACCCCGTATGTGCGCTACAGGCTTTGGCAGGTCTTGGCCGCCTTTCACCTCTCAGGTGCCTGAGCCCCGCACGTACGCGACAGGCTTGTCGAAGGCCACTTTTGACTTCTCACGGCGGAACAGCGAAAATCTCATTCACCATTGACCTCAGGTGCCTGAGCCCCGCATGTGCGGGACAGGCCTGTCGAAGGCCACCTTTCCCCTGCTCCCCAAGGCCTATTTCTTCAAAATCCAGTTGTCCAGCGAGAATTTGCCGGGACCGGTAAGCATTAAAAACAGGTACGCAACCAGGTAAAGCAGCGCCAGCTCTAGCTTTCCAAAAGGCTCACCGGCGTGAATCACGAAAATAACCACCGCCATGGTGATGATAAGCGGAATGAGTGCCAAACGGGTCATAAGCCCGAGAAACAGCAATGCGCTGCAAAGCAACTCTGCAAAAATGGTGAGCAGCAGTGCAAATTCGCTCCCCAACCCTATTGGATCGGGAAAGGTTTTCACCTTGGTGGTAAAGCCTACCAGCTTGGGATACCCATGTGTAATCATGAACGATCCTGTAGCCAGGCGCACGATCAGAATGCCAAACTGCATGGCATTATTCGAAATTTTAGTCGTTAACAACCCCATTCAACCTCCTTTTATATAACAATCGGATATATTTTAAAATGCAATAAAACTAGCGCCCTTTCAATAGTCTGTTTTATTATCTTTGTTGGCATTGCAATTTTATGAATATGCATTTTAATGTCAAAACTTTACAAGCAACTATTTTTACTGTGGCGGCCTCAAGCCTCCTCACAAGTGTTGCCATAGCGCAAAGCGCAGCCGTTAAGGGATTTGTTTACGACAAACAAAACGGTGAACCCATAGGCTTCATGAATGTGCGGGTAAAGGATAAAACCACCGGTGCCACTACAGATCTGAATGGTTACTTCTCCATTAAACTGGAGCCGGGCGACTATACCCTGGTCGTTGGCGGTTTAGGTTACGAGAAGCAGGAGCTTGACATTTCGCTGCTGGAAAACCAGGTATTCAGCAAAAAATTCTTCCTCATTAAGCGTACCCGCGAACTCAAATCGCTGGAAGTAACTTCCCGTAAAGAAGAGCGCCGTGAAGAAGTACAGGTGGGTACACTCAAGATTACCCCCAAAGAAATGAAACAATTGCCCAGTGCAGGTGGTGAGCCCGATATTGCCCAGTTCCTGCAGGTTACACCCGGTGTTACTTTTACCGGCGACCAGGGCGGCCAATTATACATTCGTGGTGGTTCTCCCGTTCAGAATAAAATTCTGCTCGATGGTATGACCATCTACAACCCCTTCCACTCTATTGGTTTGTACTCGGTGTTCGAAACCGATGCGATCCGTAACGTAGAAGTAATTACAGGTGGTTTCAATGCCGAATATGGCGACCGTACCTCAGCTATTGTGGCGGTTACCACCAAAGACGGTAACAAAAACAGGCTTTCCGGTAAGTTATCGGCAAGCCCTATCATGGCCCGTGTAATGCTGGAGGGTCCGTTGGTGAAGGCTAAGGAAGAAGGCGGTAGCAGTACCACATTCCTGATCAGTGCCAAACACTCTTACCTGGAGCAAACCTCCAAATCGCTCTACAGCTGGTTGCCTAACGACCAGATCAAGCAATACGGCCTGCCTTACAACTTTACCGATCTGTATGGTAAAATAACGGTAAACGGCAGCAATGGTAGTAAACTGAATGTTTTCGGTTTCAATTTTAACGATCTGGCCCGTTTCAACAACAATCTTTCCGAAGCCAAGTGGAATTCTTACGGTGGTGGTACGAACTTTGTAGTGAATCCCGGAAACTCTTCTGTATTGATCACCGGTGGCTTCTCTTATTCCAATTACGACATCAGTCTTACTGAACCTACGGCCAAGCCGAGGAACAGCACCATTGGTGGTTTTGAGGGCAACCTGGATTTTACCTATTTCTTACCCAACTTCAGCGAAGTTAAATATGGCGTAGAAGTAAGCGGTTTCCAAACCAATTACCAGTATTACAACAACATTGGCATTTCTTCTAACGAGCGGCAGTATACTACAGAGATTGCAGCTTACCTGCGCTGGAAGAAAAACATTGGCGAGAAAGTAATTATCGAACCCAGCCTTCGTTTGCAATACTACGCATCGCTGCCCGCGTTTTCTCCGGAACCCCGCCTCGCTGCAAAATGGAATGTGGCCAAAAACTTCCGCCTTAAAGCAGCTACCGGTTTGTACTCTCAGAACCTGATCAGTACCAAATCCGACCGCGATGTGGTAAACTTCTTTACGGGTTTCCTTGCAGGACCGGATGAAGACCTGGTAAACACCAAAGGACAAGTAGCTAAATCGAATATCCAAACCGCTTTTCACCTGATTGGTGGCGCCGAGTTTGAGATTCGCAACGTAGATTTCAACGTGGAGCCCTGGTTTAAGGATTTCACCCAAATGATCAATATCAACAGGAATAAAATGTTTGCTTCCGATCCCGATTTCATGATCGAAACTGGTAAAGCATACGGTATTGACTTATCTGCACGTTATAGCGTTAAACGTCTGTACCTCTGGGCTGTGTACTCTTATGGTAAAAACAGCCGTTACTACCGCGATACCGATGGTAACCTGGTTAAATATCCACCTCCGTTCGACCGTACCCACAACATAAATATCGTAGCGTCTTACACCTACGGCAGAAAACTGGATTGGGAATTTGGCGTTCGTTTCAACTACGGTTCAGGATTTCCGTTCACCCAAACCCAGGGCTTTTATGAGCAAATGTCCTTTAACCCGAATGGAATTGGTACCAGTATCAACCAGCAGAATGGTCAGTTAGGATTGGCTTATGCAAGCAGCATGAACGGCGGACGTTTACCAGACTACAGCAGATTGGATATTTCAGTGAAGAAGAGTTTTGTACTGAGCAATACATCTACCTTAGATGCTACTGCGAGTGTTACCAACGTATACAACAGGCAGAACCTGTTTTATATCGACCGTGTAACGAATACCAAAGCATACCAGTTGCCAGTGTTCCCAAGTGTGAACCTGACCTGGAATTTTTAGTCGTGAACCCGTAAAATATTAGATTATCGTGATCATTATAAAACCGAATAAGTTCCTGCTGGCATCCGTGCTCGCAGGAACTTTTTTCTTTTCCCAAGCCCAGCATACGGCCGTTAACAACCCGGCATTCAAGCATTACAAGGAAGGGATAGAATTATACCAGAATCACTTATACGAGAATGCACGCAGCTCGTTTGTCAACCTGTTGAGCGAACTGCAACGCAAACCCGACCAGCTGGCGCAATACCAAACCCTGGTAAAAGATGCACGGTTTTACCACACGTTATGCCTGCTCAACCTCGATGATGTGAATGGTGTGGAAGTGGCCGAAGACTTTATCCAGGAATCTGCACAGCCAGCACAAACGCAGATCGTTGCCTTTCAGCTGGCGCGGTATTTTTACCGTCAGCACAATTTTGGACAAGCTGTTTTTTACTACGAAAAAGCGGGCATCGACAACCTGACCAACCAGGAAATTGCTGAAGGCAAATTTGAACTGGCTTACTGCTATTTCAACAACAAGGATTTTGAAAAAGCCAAAAACCAGTTTGCGTCCATTAAAGAAATTCCGGGCAAATATTTCAAGCCAGGCAACTACTACTATGGTCTGCTCTCTTATTACTACAAAGATTACAACGAAGCCCTCAACAGTTTTCAACGCATAGATAAGGAAGCCGAATACAAATCGCTGGTGCCTTATTACATTGCCGAGATCTACTACTTTACCGGGCAAAAAGATAAAACCCTGGCCATTGCAGAGCCTTATCTCAAAGGCAAGGAAAAGATCTATTACGAAACCGAACTTCGCCAGCTGGTAGGCCAGTGCTACTTTGAAGACGGCGCTTATGATAAAGCCCTGCCCTACCTGGAGTACTACGCCAGCCATGCCAATGAAGTGCGTCTGCAAGACCAGTACCAACTGGCTTACACCTATTACCAAACCGGCAACCTGAACAAAGCCATTGAGGGTTTTCGTGAGCTGAGCAGCGAAAAAGATTCGCTGGGCCAGAACGCGATGTACCTGCTGGCCGACTGTTACCTTAAAACAGGCGACAAGCGCAGCGCCCGCAATGCATTCGGCATCTGCTCCGAGAGCAATCATAACGCCGATATGCAGGAAGTTGCAGCTTTTAACTACGCTAAACTATCGTACGACCTGGGCTACAATGATGTGGCCAACCAATCGTTGCAGCAGTTTATAAGCAAATACCCCCGCTCCACATTCCAACCCGAAGCCAAAGGATTGCTGGCCGAGACTTTTCTCCGCAGCAACAACTACACAGCGGCTTTCGATATACTTAACGAGCTGGACCATACCGATAACAACCTGAACCGCATTTACCAGAAAGTAACCTATGGCCGCGCCATACAATTGCTGCAGGATGGTAATTACGGCATGGCCGATAGCCTGCTCAGCCTTTCGCTGCTACGCGCTACCGAGAAAGACCAGGAAGCCCTGGCCCATTACTGGAAAGGCGAAATGGCATTTAAACGTAAAGAATACAGCGAAGCCGCCAGTAGCCTGAACCGCTATTTCGAGATTCAGAAAGTTTACCCGGTTAAGGATGCAGCGGTGCACCCGCAATCTGCGGCGTACCTGTTGGGCTACAGCTATTTCCAGCAGGAAAAATACAGCGAGGCCCTACCCTGGTTTACCCAGGCCGAAAAACCATCTGGCGATAACCAGGAAAGTAAACTGATCGCCGCCGATGCTACCCTGCGCTGCGCCGATTGCCTGTTTATGAACCGCCAGTATGCCGAAGCCCGTAAAAAATATGCCACGGCAGCCGAGCTTAATAAAGGCAATGCAACCTATGCCAAATACCAGAAAGCAGTTATTCAAGGGCTGGAAGGCAACACGCAGTCTAAAGTAAGTGAGTTAAAAACCCTGGCCGACGACAAATCCACGTCTTCGCCGGAAGCATCTTATGAGCTGGCGCTTACCTATATGGAAAGCAAAAACTATACAGAGGCACTCAAATACCTGAAACCGCTTATCGACCGTAACGATGCGAGCTACACACCCAAAGCCCTGCTCAAAGCGGCTGTAGCCTGCGACAACAGCGACCAGAAAGCACAAGCCAAAGCATACTACCAGCAATTGCTTACCCAGTATCCGCAAACGGCAGAAGCCGGCACGGCTATGGCTGCACTGCGCAACCTGTATATTGATGAAGGCACTCCGGAAGCGTTTTACACCTACCTCAAAAGCCAGAATATCAGCGACAGCAGCAATACCAACGAAGAAGAAGACTACTTTGAGGTGGCCGAAGATGCTTACAGCGCGGGCAACTGTCTTAAAGCAGTAGTGTCTTTCAATAAATACATTGAGAAATTTCCGCAGGGCAAGAGCATTGCAGCCGCTTATTATTACAAAGGAGATTGCCAGCTTAAACTGAAAAATACCAAAGAAGCACTGGCTGCATGGGAAACCCTGCTGGCTATGCCGCCCAACGATTATTCCGATCAGGCGGCAGGTATAGCAGGCGAACTGTGGTTTAATGAAAAGAACTATGGTAAGTCTAAAGCGGCCTTCCAGTTGCTGAGCAATGTAAGCAACAAACCGGCATTGAAACAGCAGGCCCGCCAGGGATTGATGAAAACTGCGTTTATGCTGGGCAATACCGCCGATGGTATTGAACTGGCCAATGTGATCATCGCCGACGGCTCTGCCTCTGCCAACGATAAAATGCTGGCAGATTTCTACCTGGGCAAAAACGATTACCAGAACAAGGCTTATGCCGAGGCTGGCGTGCACCTCGATAAAGTAGTGGCACAGTCCAAAGCCGCCCTGGGTGCAGAAGCCCTGTACCTTACCGCAGCTATGCATTTTGAACAGAAACACCTGGCCGATGCAGAAACAACCGCCTTTAAAGTAATTAAGGACTATCCTTCTTACGATTACTGGGTAGCCAGCTCATACCTGTTGCTGGGCGATATCTTTACCGAGCAGAAAGACTACTTCAATGCGAAAGCAACGTTTAAGAGCCTGTCTGAAAAATGCCCGGTAGATGCTATTAAGCGGCAGGCCAAAGAAAAACTGGATCAGGTAACAAAACTTGAAAAAGCCAGGTAATCTTTCAACCAAAAGTGATGTCATGCAATTAATGCCAAGATATATTCTGTTTTTGTGCCTGGGGGCAGCGCCTGCTACCCTGCTGGCACAGCAAAAATCTGATACGACCATTAAAAGTCAAACCATTCAGATTCACCAAACCTATAAGCCAGAAATAAAGGCTTCGGAGAAAGTAGCTGTAGCCCCGCAATTGCCCGCAACCGAGCTGGCAGCGCCGGTGCTCCACTACAATATTCCGCAGCAGAGCCTGTACTTTACTTACCAGTCTATCCCTATCCGTCCGCTGGCAATGGGGGTAGATACCGTGAAGGACCAGCACAACTATTACCTTAAACTGGGTTATGGCAACTACAATACGCCGCTTATCAACGCTGGCATATCGTATGGCAAGGAAGGCGAATTTGGCATTACCGCCGATTACGAGCACCTGTCGGGCAAAGGCAAAATAGCCAACCAGAATTTTAGCCGCAATATCTTTAACCTGAACGGTAACCTGATCAGTAAAAGACATGCCTACGATGCCAATATTCAGATTGCGCGCAGGGCATTTAATTACTACGGCTACGACCACAGTGCCTACGATTATTCCAAATCGCAGACGCAGCAGGTGTTTACCTCTGGCATGGTTACCATCAAGGGGCACAATACCGTGGCCAATAAATGGAACCTCGACTACCAGCCAGAAGCTACTTTTTCGCTGTATGGCGATAAATCGGGCGCATCTGAGCAGACTGTAGCTTTCAAAGCTCCGGTACAAAAGCATTTTTCGGAATACATTTTCGGAGGGCTGGCGCTGGAAGCCAATTTTACCCAGTTTCAGCTCAAGAGCTTTACCCGTGGCAATAACCTGGTGGCCATTACCCCATCGCTCAACCTTGTAAAAGAAGGTGTAACCCTTAACCTGGGCGTAGCGCCTACCTTTACATCGCCGGGCACAGCCTACCTGCTGCCTAAGATCTATGCCGCCTACAGCATTACCGACAACCGTTTTACCGTATTTGGGGGCTGGGAAGGCAGAATGGAGCAAAATACCTACCAGCGCTTGTCTACAATGAACCCATATATGTTCAATAATTATACGATGTTGAACACCAAACGGATGGAATTGTACGCCGGACTGAAAGGAACTGCAGGTTCTCATATTTCTTTTGAAGGACGTGTTGGGTACGTTTCATGGGAGCATCTGCCTGTTTTCCTGAACGATACACTTACTGATAACAAGCAATTTAACGTGCTCTACAATAATAAAGTGAACGCGTTGCGGATTTATGGTAACTTCCAGTACCAATTGGAACAAAAATTGCAGTTACGTTTCGCCCTCGATTGGTACAACTACCTGAACTGGACCAGCAATATGGACAAACTGTGGCATACCCCATCGTTAACCACCATTGCAGGAGCAAAATACAGCCCGGTAAAAAAACTGGACATTACGGTAGATATGATGACGCGCAGCCGTATGTTTGCGCTCGACAAAGGTAACAACAGGCAAACCGTTCAACCTTATTTAGACCTGAATGCAGGCGCTACATACCGGCTGATAGATAACGTGCAGTTATTTATGCAAGTCAACAACCTGTTCAACAACAAATATGAGCAGTGGTACGGTTATCCCGTGTATGGAACGAACATCGTAGCAGGTGGATTAATTTCTTTTTGATAATCGTTAATAAATATAGCAGCTTTGCACCCCTTATGGATTTAGGACAATATATACTCGGCTTTTTACTGAAAAACAGGTATTGCTACTTACCAGGTATCGGCAATATCGACATCGTAAAACAAGATGCGAACGCAGCAGAACGTTATGCGTTCCGCTTTACTCCCATTGGTACCATTGAAGATGATTTTGCGGCTTACATTGCCACCATCAACAACTTCAGTATTGCCAAAGCGGCCAACCTGATCCGCGACTATTGTCAGGAAATGAAAGGCCACCTGCAGGCGGGTGAGACCTACACCATTGACCAGGTAGGTACTTTAACACTGGTAAATGGCCGTACGCAGTTCCAACCGGTAGACAATTTCCGGTTCGATAAAATTTACCAACCTGGTAAAATGATCCAGCTGCAGTTTAAGGAGGCAGAACATAAAGAAGACGACCAGAAACCGAAGGAATCGTACTACGTAAAAACGAAACCCGACCGCAATACCCCCCTCAATACCGCCAACCTCATCAGAGCAGGCGTATTACTGGGTTTGGTAGCTGTGCTGGGTATCGGTGGTTACCTGAGTTACCGTTTCTACAAGCAATATACAGAGAACAAACAGGTGCAGGAGCAGCAATCGCTGAACAGCAATGTACTGCCAGCGGATAGTTTACCTCCAGCAGATACTACTGTAACGCCTGTAGCACCACCTGTTACCGCCACTACCCTCAACGTTGTGTTACAGCAATACAACGACCTGCCAGCCGCCAGCAAGCGCTACAACCAGCTTAAAAGCTTTGGCAATGAAATAACGCTTACCACCAAAGACAGTGTGCAATACAGTATTGAAATGAACCTGCCTGCTACCATCCTGGCAGATTCCGTTAAAGTGCTCGATTCACTCAAGAAACAATTTAATCCTAAAGGAACCGTATTTATCCGCAGATAATCCGGTACACATATCCTGAAAAGAAAAGAGCTTGAACCTTACAGTTCAAGCTCTTTTTTTAATGCGTATAAGCCTCGTGTCATAACCATTCCCATCGACCGCTCCGACACCAGCGATTGAAACCGCCGGAAAAGGTTGCCTTTGGTTTCGTACCGGTAAGTCCAGACCACCGCTGTGCTATCGCCCTGTGACACGGTTTCAAAATAATATATGCCAGAGAATTTGTCTTGCTGAAACAACTCGTACATGCGCACGCTGGCATGCTCAGATTTAACCGGCTTTATGGTCAGTTTTTTTCCTTCTGCCTCAAAAATGCAGGTTTTATCATTGCCCGATACCATATTGGCTTGTTCCAACCCCGGTAGTAGGTGCTTCCAGATGGTACACCGGTCCAGCGCACTGTCTATTCTGCTGCTGTCGGCATGCATATACAAGGTACGTGTTACCTTAATAGTAGGAGGCAACATAAGCGATACGCCTAACAAAATAGCGCCCAAAATCGCCACACTAATCACAAACAACTTGGCATACTTCATCATATATTCTCTGTTTTTCCTTTACATTTTGAACGGATGGACTAAGCATCTTTAATTTTTACTTACTCAGACTATGCAGGAGCTGCGGACCCCGCTTGGACGGGACAGACCTGTCAGTTGCCTGAGGCCCCGGTATCTGAGCATGTCGAAGATGCCGATGGTCACCATTCACTTTTCACCTCCCACCTTTGTCTCCTTATACTCAGACCTGACAGGCCTTTACACAGCACTACTCCCACTTAAACACCCTGGAAGCTACCGCATAGATGAGCACACCCCAGCCTACCAACACCAGCAATTCCCAACGGATATCCCACAAACCAGCACCATCAAATGCAATTTTACGCAAAGCATTATTAAGATAGGTAAGCGGCATTATTTTACAAATGGGTTGCAACCAACCCGGAAACGATTCTATGGGGAAGAAAGTACCCGCCAGCAAAAACTGCGGCAGGGTTATAATATTACTTAAAGGAGGAATAGTGCTCTCGCTGCGGGCAATGCTGCTGATGATAAAACCAAAGCCCATAAAGATCATTTGCGCAATGGCGCAAACCAGTAAAAGTTTAAAAAAGGTTACCGGACCTTCTACCAGGGTATAATCAAATACAAAACGGCCAATGAGGATAATAAGGATAGCGCCCATCATCTGAAACACCATACGGGCCAGTCCTTCGGAAAGAATGATAACAGAACGGCTGATAGGTGTGGCAAAAAAACGTTTCAGCACCAGCGTCTGGCGCAGGTTAAAGAAAACGAATGCCGTACCAAATACGCCCGATGCCAGCAGGGAGAAACCCAACTGACCGGGTAATATAAAATCGATGCGTTTAAACTTGCGGCCCTGCACCAATACCGGCTGGGCTACCGTTACAGCAGGCTCTTCATTATGGTGGACAGCTGCGGCCTGCTCGTACACAATATCTTTAAGGATAAGGGCAAATAAGCGGGCTTTGTCTTGCTCTACGGCAGATACTTCTGTTGTAACATTAAGATGACCGGTTGCTGTTTTTTCAATCTTGAGTACCGCGGGCAAATCGCCGCGCATAAGTACATTCTTAATGGTAGCCGAATCGCTGAGCATTTCCAGTTTTACCGAAGGAATGGTTTTAAGCTGGTTGTACAACGCGTTGGCGGTATCAGAACGGGTATCCAACCCCACCCGGATAGATGAGCCGCCCCCACCGGCCAGGCCAAATACCAGGATAAACACCATTGGGAAAGCGATACTGAAAACAATAGCCGAAGGGCTTTTGAATATCGATTTGAGGCTGGCACGGGTTAGTGCCTTAAAGGCGCTCCATTGACTGTACTGTGCATTCATATTTTGCGGATCGGATGCAAAAGTACCAATAAGCAACAAAAAAAACGGGAAGTGTACACTTCCCGTTTTCAATTAATCCATCTGTAAGTCAAATGGCATTTTCATTAATACTTTATTCTGCTGTTTCTCCAGCCATTTCATTTGTTCGTATACTTTGTAGAACTCGCCCATTTCGGCTTTTACCAGGCCCATTTTCACATCGCCGGTAAAGGCTTTCACAATTCTTTCAAACGGATCTACCGGTTTAGGATACTCTACCACACGGTAGGTTTTCAGTTTGGCCATTGTAGCTGCCGACTGAATGGCGCGATCCAGGTTCCCTATTTTATCTACCAGTCCAATACGCAGTGCATCTTCGCCAGCCCATACACGGCCCTGTGCTATGCTGTCTACCATTTCGAGACTCATATGACGGCCCTGCGATACGTGCGTTTTAAAGCGCATATAAATGTTATCGATCTCGTCCTGCACAATTTTCTTTTCGTAGTCGCTCATAGCCCTGGTCATATTAGGTGCATCGGCATAAGGACCGGTAGCCACTTTATCGTGTGTAATGCCCAGTTTGTTCTTAAAGAATTTTTCCAGGTTAAATACGATACCAAATACGCCAATAGAACCGGTTACAGTATTGGGCAATGCAAAAATGCTATCGGCATGGCAAGCCATATAATAACCGCCCGATGCCGCTACATCGCCCATCGATACGATCAAAGGTTTTTCTTTTTTGAGCAAGTCCAGCTCACGAAGAATTACGTCAGAAGCCAGCGCGCTACCACCGGGAGAGTTTACCCGCAGTACTACCGCTTTCACGTTTTTATCTTTGCGCAGCTTTACGATCTCTTTACAAATGGTTTCGGAAGCAATAATATTATCGTCTGATTTACCATCTACGATTTCGCCTTCGGCAAACAATACGGCTATACGGTCTTTCTCGGTAACATCGGGATTCAGAGATTCGGCGTAGGTGCCTACTGTTACGAAGTTTATTTTTGCATCCTTCTCCAGGCTCAGTTTACCACGCAGTTCACTCAACACTTCATCCTGGTATTTTACACCATCCACCAGTTTACGGCTGGCCGCGTCTTCGGCAGAGCGCACTTCAATATTGGCAGCCCAGCGGCGTAGCGTAGCGGTATCGGCACCGGTTTTGGCTTTCAGCCCTTCCAGCATATGGCTGTAGATCGTTTGTTGCAACACGCTCAGCTGAATGCGGTTGGGTTCGCTGATCTTCTCTGCCTTAAAAGGCTCAATGGCACTCTTAAATTTACCATCAAAGAAAATCTGCGGTTCTACCTCCAGTTTATCCAGCGCACCTTTATAGAACATTAAAGTAGAGGCCAGCCCTTTAAACTCAGCCACACCAGCGGGGTTCAGGTATATTTTATCGGCTACGGAACCCAGGTACAGGGCTTTCTGCGAAATGAGCTCGCCATAACCGATGATGAACTTGCCCGATTTTTTGAAATTTTCGAGCGCGATCTTTACTTCTTCGTTGGTAGCCCAGCCATTGGTATTGTATTCCATTTTCAGATACACACCTTTGATCTTAGGATCGGTTGCCGCGCTTTTGAGGGCAGCCAGAATATCGTTCAGACCGCTGATCTTAGATGCGCCACCGTTCAGCAACATCAATGGATTTTCTTTTCCCTGGTCCTGCAGACGGTCGCCGGTACTGATCACCAATACGGACTTATCCTCGATCTGAGGCGCTTTTTTCGACGACATGGATCCCGCTATACCCACCAGAACAATAATGCCCAGCACAAACAGCAGCACCAATGACAGAAAAACAGAGAGAAAAATCTTAAAAAACTGCTTCATAATAGATTTCCAAAGTTTGCTTAAAGATAGATTTTATGATTATCATTGTGCCCCATTATTCTATGAACAGGGCGTATTTGATTACAGGCGGTAACCTCGGCAACCGCGCCGCCAACCTGGCGAGAGCTCTCCAACTTATTGGCAGGGAAGCGGGTTCTATTGTAGCCGCATCGGCACTTTATGAAACAGAAGCCTGGGGCAAAACCGACCAGCCGGCCTTTCTAAACCAGGCAGTTATCATCGATACACTGCTTACGCCACAAGCGCTGCTGCACCTTTTGCTGAACATTGAGAAAGAGATAGGACGCATACGCCACCAGAAATGGGATGCGCGCCTCATTGATATTGACATGATCTTTTACAACGATATTATCCTGAACGAGCCGGACCTGACACTACCCCATCCGTTCTTTCACGAAAGGCGCTTTGCCCTTACTCCTATGCAGGAAATAGCGTCAGATTTTGTACACCCGGTGCTGAAGCAAACGGTAAGCAAACTGTTACAAGCCTGCCCCGATCCGCTGGCTGCCCATCGTATTGTTTAACCATTGTCTATTTCCGGAGCTGCGTACTTTCCTGCATTTTTAAGCGCTTGCTGCGCTTCATCGGCTTTTTGTATACCCAGCAGGAAACGCCTGCCATTGACAAGCTCCATTTGTATGCCCATATTGCCCCGCACATTCAACGCACGGCCTCTGCCGGCCACACTGTAGCGCACGCCCCAGCCCCCAAATTCGGTTAACGCGTTGTACTGCCTTACGTAAACCTTATTGATGTCGCTCCAGGGTTTGTGGTGCATTGAAAAATAAAAAGGGAAAAAGGCGTAATAGATACCATCTTCACGAATTTCGATATGCAGGCGCATAAGGGCGAAGAGTAAGGTTATCAGCACCACCATTATAAAAGTAATGATGATGCCGCCGTTGGTCATAGGCTTATCGCCAAAGGAAGTTTCGAAAAACACCTGCGATACCAATGCGTAGGCAAACAGTACATCTACCCCGATGAGAATGACCCAAACCCACCATTGCCGGAAATACTGCGTTTCACTAAATAAAACTTTAGCATGCATATACCATTGCAGTTGATCTAACTACAATATAACGAACCTGCAGCACATAACAAAGCCGGGCTGTGGTTATGCAGCCCGGCTTTGTTATATTTTACAATTGTTTATTGCTTATTAAACATGCTCTTGTACAGCAAAACACCCTTTGCATCTCTTACCGCTATCCAGTACAAGCCTGTTGTAAAACGGTCGAGATTGATGCTGGTTTTGCCGGAGGCATCGGCCGTGCCCTGGTACATTACTTTACCATCCATACTACCAACCTGAACCGTAGTGGTGTTATAAGCACCGGTTCCTTTGTATTGCAGCGTGATATTGCTTTGCGCAGGATTAGGGAACAGGGTAAATTCATTTTGCGCTACTGCTACTTGCTGCAGCCCTACAGGCCAGCTTGTGCCATAGAAATACTCCTGATTGACAGAAGCATCGGGTGAATATCCGTTGCCTGTATATTCATATTGCTTTAACGAAGTAGGATCTCCATCGGTATTGAAATCGAAAGTAAGGCGGTATAATTTTATCCAGTTACCCGCATTGTAGCCATCCAGGAAAACAGAATCGGGCTTACCAGCAGGGTTAGGATACCTGAACTGACGGAATACCGGAGCAAATGCGCCACTCTGGGCAGACCCTACCTGGTAATAGGTAATGCCACCGGTAGCATTATATTGTAAAGAATCCTGGTATTGGATATTAGTAGTGCCAAAATTATAGACAGTACCGCTTAACCTGCGGTTTTGCACATCATACAATGCAATAATGGTTCCTACATCAACCCAGGCTGCACCATCCCATTCTTTGTAATTGCCTTTCACCATATTCCCGTTTGCATCATACTCATAAGTAGTGAGATCGCTGAGTTCCCAACTGGAGGCACCAGTGTTATAAGTATAACTGGAATCGGCTATCGTTTTGTTCTGCGCATCGTACTTATAAGTAAATTTATCTGAAAGCTGCCAGTTCGCACCGCCCGAATACCGGATCTCCGACAGCAGATTATTCTGCGCATCATAGGTCATTTCCGATTTAGCGCTGTTCATAAAGGCACCGGTTAATGGAGCTGCATTCAGCGTAACAGTCAATACCGGATTGTTATGGGCATCATAGTTTTTACGTACCATAAAAGCCATATTATTCACAATATTGGCATTAACGGCACTGTCAAAATGAATAGGTCCGGTAGCTTCCAATATATCAAACTGGAGTGTTTCCCAGTTAAAATCAGACCCGCGGCCACCGCTATAGGCCAGCAAAGAAGAATCTGTTTTAGTATTATTGTTAAGATCGGTGGTCCTCCACTTGGTAATAGGCTTGGCCGTAGCTTCTGTGGTTTTGTTGGCATGCTGGCGCGCGGCCTGCTTATCGGCTAACGCTTTAAACCTTTTCATAGCCTGAGGTGCCTCGGGATAAGCAGAGGTAAAAGACTGGGCGCTTGCTACTGTGGGCACACACAAAGCACTCCATGCGAGTAATGGTAAAAGATTTTTCATAATAGGGGATTAAATTACAAACCAAAATAGCGTTTATATGCCTTATGAAACGTTAAAACACTATTAAAGTTACATACGACAACTAATTTATTTTGCAGTTTTTACTCGCATTAACCAAACAGGTAGTTTAACTTTATGCCTAAACCCAACTCTTGATAATATGCGTAATGTTATTCTAAACCTGGCTATAAGCCTGGATGGATTTATTGAAGGCCCCAAAGGAGAATACGATTGGTGCCTCACCGATCAGGATTATGGCATGAACAGTTTCCTCAATAGTATTGATACTATAATTATGGGCCGCAAAAGCTACCAGGTGATGCTGGATAATATGCCTGAGCCATATCCTGGCAAAAAGATTGTTGTATTCAGTAATACACTGGAGACCGTAGTACCTAACGCCAGCATAGCAGAAGAAGACCTGTTGAGCACCATGCGCCAGCTTAAAGCGGCTAAGGGCAAAAACATATGGCTCTATGGCGGCGCGGCATTGGTACAGGACTGCATGACCTTTGGATTGGTAGATGAGCTTTGGCTGGCGGTGCACCCGATTATCCTGGGTAGCGGCAAACCTCTGTTTGAAGGCCTCTCGCAATCGCTCACGCTCATAAGCTCTAAAAGCTACGATAGCGGACTGGTAATGCTGAAATACAAGATCCAATAAACCATCCCTTATCTGGTAAACCACCCATCCAATTTACCTGATTTAAAACCAAAAGCCCTGTTCTTGCGAACAGGGCTTTTGCAATGTATTGTAATCGGCTACGACTATGGGAAAATACCCAGTTCTTCGTAAGCGGTACCTACTTTGTTGATAGAGCCAATAAACGCTGCAGTACGCAGGTCTACTACTTTTTTGTTGGTGTTGTAGATGTCCATGATCTCGTTGTAAGAAGTGATCATAGTATCTTCCAGACCAGAGTAAACCAGGTCTACTTCGTCCGGACCATGAATGATCAGTTTCTTTTCGATGTCATTGATCTTTTTACCGGTCATACCTTCGATGGTACGCAGCAGTTTGGCGTTGGTGTTTTCTTCAAAACGTTTTTCCATACGGCCATAACGAACGTGACTCAGGTTTTTCAACCACTCGAAGTAAGATACGGTAACACCACCTGCGTTCAGGTACATGTCGGGAACGATCACTACACCTTTTTTGTTCAGGATCTCCTCCGCTTCCGGTGTTAGCGGACCATTCGCAGCTTCACCAATGATGCGTGCTTTTACGCGGTCGGCGTTATCAGCGTTGATAACGTTTTCCAGCGCAGCAGGAATCAGAATGTCGCACTCCAGTTCCAAGGCATCAGATGGTTTTTTCAGGTTTTTAGCACCCGGGAAGTTCAGGATAGAACCTGTTTCCTTACGGTGTTTCATTACTGCTTCCAGGTCGAGACCTTTGGCGCTGAAAATACCACCTTCGTACTCACTCAGACCCACCAGCAATGCACCAGCTTCGTGGAAGAATTTAGCAGCATGGTAACCTACGTTACCCAGACCTTGTACCACTACGGTTTTACCCTCGATACCAATGTCCATTTTCAGCTTCTTCATTTCTTCCGGAGTGTTGCACAGCTCGCGGAGACCATAGAATACGCCAAGACCAGTAGCCTCGGTACGGCCACGAACACCACCTTGAGAAACTGGCTTACCGGTTACACAACCGGCAGCATCGATTTCACCTGGTTTCATAGCAGAGTAAGTATCTACGATCCAGCTCATTTCGCGTGAGCCCGTACCGTAGTCAGGAGCAGGTACGTCGATGCCGGGACCGATGAAGTTTTTCTTCACCAGCTCGAAAGCATAACGACGGGTAATGTTCTGCAGTTGTTCTTCTGTGTAGTTACGTGGGTTGATTTTGATACCACCCTTTGCACCACCAAACGGAACGTTTACAATGGCGCACTTGTACGTCATCAGTGCAGCCAATGCCATAACTTCATCCTGGTTAACTTCATCACTGTAGCGAATACCACCTTTTACAGGAAGTTTGTGGTGAGAGTGTTGTACACGGTAGGCTTCAAATACTTCTACTTTGTCGCCAATGCGCACGGGGAACTTCATTCTGTAAACAGAGTTACAGGCTTTGATCTGTTCCAATATACCTTTTTCGAAGCGGGTAAATTTTGCAGCTTTGTCAAAGTTGCGTTCAACACCTTTGAAGAAGCTGTATTCCTCATGTGCGGTAATTGCGGCTTTTACGGACTTAGCCATGATGTGAGGTTTAAAATTTGAGGTGAAATGAAATATTACTTGTTTATCTCTTTGCGTTTATCTCTTTCTCTAACTTATTCACTTTGCGCTCCATGTATAGTAGAAACGCGATAATTCCGGCAAAGATAGTTACCAGTACCAAAACAACAAGATATATTTTACCGTTGCTATACAAGGTATCTGCCATCTCCACCGATTCGGAAGGCTGGGCGTTGAGCAGCATCGGAACGAGCGCCAGCAGCACAGAAGCCAGCAGGGCGCCTACTTTTTTAATATGTATCATGACCAGCGTTTTGCAATTTCAATTTTACGGATACGCACCTTCAGGTTAGCGAGCCAGAGCCCCAGCATAGTCCAGGCAAACATGGCCGGAACCGATACTTTACGCAACACACTGGCTTGCGAATACAGCGCCTCAAAAGGCTTGCCTTCGGTACCGGGATGCAACGATTTGGAAAAACCGGGAATAATGAAGATGAGGGGAATGATCAGGGCAAATGAAAAGATGTTATATACAGCTGCTACTTTAGCACGTTTGTCAATATCGGGGATAGAAGAGCGCAGCACCTGGTAAGCCAGGTAAGTGAGCAGGCATAATGCCGAACCTACTTGTTTGGGATCGTTGCTCCAGGGCGAACCCCAGGCCACACTGGCCCACTCCATACCGGTAAGCATACCCAGGCAGCCAAATACAATACCTACTTTAACATATTCGTGAGAAATAGCATCTTGTACCAGATCGCCCTTGCGCAGGTATTTAATGCCGTGAATGCAACTCACCAAAAACAAGACAATCATGGCGTACCACATAGGCACGTGGTAAAACAGGTTTCGGGCACTTTCGTTCAGCTTAGGGATGCGGGGCACTTTCATGAGCATGCCTGCAATAATCACATAACCCAGGAGCAACACCGTTAATATCTTCCACCAGTACTTCTTCATGTCATCTGTTTTGCGGGAACCAGCTTATTTTCAATAAGCGAGCAAATTTAAAGGATTAATCGATCTAAACACTTTCTAAAAGCGGAAACTTTTATAATTATTTAACATAGATATCTGCCGGGTATGCTTTTGATAGCAATGCCCCTTTAATCCTTCCATAAAAACGGGTACAGGATCATGCCCAATCCTATAACCAGCACATCGAGTAATCCCATGATAACCACCTGTTTCATCAGTTCCTGCTGAATTACATCTATAAACGCGCCTTTGGCCAGGTTGGTCAGGATCATAAGCATGGGTATTACCAGCGGAAAACCGAGAATAGCCAGCAAACTGGCGCTGTTGTGCGCCTTGGCGGCTACGGCCGCCAGTACGGTAAACAGCAACGAAAGGCTTACGCCACCCAACATAACCACACCCACAAACCGCAGGGGCAGCAATACCGGATTGCCCAGCATAAGCATAAATACCCCCAGCGACACAGCGCTCATGAGCACCATGAGAATAACGTTGTAGACCAGTTTGGCTACAATAAAATTTTGCGGATGGGTAAGGGTATAATAGTAAGCGTGCCGGTGCGGACCTTCCTGCACAAAGCTTTTGGCCACGGTATTAACGGTTACAAAAAGCTGTACTACCCAAAACAGGGCGTTCCAGATTACGCCTTCGGGTTTATCGAGCAGCATGAACAGGACAAATACGGTGCTGGCCACATACAGCAGTACGCCATAAAAAGCATAACGCTGCCGCCATTCCAATACCATATCCTTCCGGATGAGCTGCCCTATATGCTGCCAGTTGAGCAAGGAAAAGAATTTTAATCGGGCAAAGATAACTGCAAATGCCGTAGTTTGCTATTTTTACGCTCTTATTTTAAGGAGGATGGCCAGCGTTTGGCCGCTCCGCCTGCAACCAGACATTACAGATCATGAATAAAATATTAGTAGCCAACCGGGGCGAAATTGCATTGCGGGTAATGCGCACCGCACGCGAAATGGGCATTAAAACCGTGGCCGTGTTTTCGGAAGCCGACCGCAACATGCCTTTTGTACAGTTTGCCGACGAGGCTTATTGCATTGGCCCTGCTCCCAGCAACCAATCTTACCTGCTGGGCGATAAAATTATTGCAACGGCGCTGGCCTGTGGTGCAGATGCTATTCACCCGGGTTACGGCTTTCTGAGCGAAAACGCGGCTTTCTCCGATAAGGTTACCGCAGCCGGTATCAACTTCATAGGCCCCACCGGCCATTCTATGAACATGATGGGCAGCAAGATCGGCGCCAAACAAACCGCTAAGAAGTTTAACGTACCCATGGTACCCGGTACCGACCAACCGCTGAAAAGTGTGGCCGAAGCGCTGGAAGTAGCCGAGAGAACAGGTTATCCCCTGCTCATCAAAGCATCTGCCGGTGGCGGTGGTAAGGGTATGCGTGTGGTAAACGCCAAAGAAGAACTGGAAGAACAGCTGCGCATGGCCAAAAGCGAAGCCCTCAACAGCTTTGGCGATGATGCGGTATTTATAGAAAAATATGTAGGCTCTCCCCGCCACATCGAAATACAGGTACTGGGCGACAAACACGGCAATTATGTATATCTCTTTGAACGGGAGTGCAGTGTACAACGCCGCCACCAGAAACTGATCGAAGAAGCGCCGAGCAGCTGCCTTACACCCGCCATTCGCGAAGCAATGGGCAAAAGCGCCTGCGATGTAGCCCGTGCCTGCGACTATTATGGCGCTGGTACCGTAGAGTTCCTGGTAGATGAAAAACTCGATTTCTACTTCCTGGAAATGAACACCCGCCTGCAGGTAGAGCACTGTGTAACCGAAATGATTACCGGTATAGACCTCGTAAAAGAACAGATCCTGGTAGCGCAGGGACACACGCTGAGCTTTACGCAAAACGACCTTAAAATTAATGGCCACGCTATTGAGCTTAGGGTATGCGCAGAAGATCCGCAAAACAATTTCCTGCCCGATACCGGAACCTTAACCACTTACATTCGCCCACAGGGCAATGGTGTGCGTGTAGATGATGGGTATGAGCAAGGCATGGATATTCCTATTTACTACGATCCCATGATTGCCAAACTCATTGCCTGGGCCCCTACCCGCCAGGAATCGATAGACCGCCTGTGCCGTGCTATTGACGAGTACAAGATCAACGGCATTGCTACCACCCTGCTGTTTGGCAAATGGGCGGTAAAACACGAAGCTTTTGAAAGCGGTAATTTCGATACCAACTTTATTGCCAAGTACTTTAAACCCGAAGCACTCAAAGCACTGAGCCACGATGAAGCGCAAGCCGCCGCACTGGTAGCTCTGCAACTCTGGACCAAAGAAAAACAACGCTTAAAACCCGAAGCCATTGAGCCTGCCGACAGCAAATGGACTTTGCGGAAAAGCCTTAGATGACTAGTCCTAAAAAATCGATACAGGATTAGAGATAAATAAAAATAGCATTTAAGCAGTAACAAGGCTAGCCTTGTTACTGCTTTTTTTATAAGTTCTCATTTTGATGCGGCACTGCTCATGCATTTGTGCAGGGGTAAGCATGTGGTTTGAATAATGAGGCCTTATGGTGTTGTAAGTATTAATAGCCTCCTTCACCAAGGTTTTCATCAGTT
>JAVBJN010000056.1:0-74182 GCA_031546985.1 Chitinophagaceae bacterium | reverse complement strand
TTACCCCTGCACAAATGCATGAGCAGTGCCGCATCAAAATGAGAACTTATAAAAAAAGCAGTAACAAGGCTAGCCTTGTTACTGCTTAAATGCTATTTTTATTTATCTCTAATCCTGTATCGTTTTTTTAGGACTAGTCATCGGTTTACTTCGTTTTCTTTTTAATGAGCTGAGCGCTTTCTTTACCCGCTTTAGCGTAAGCTTCTTCGATACGGGCGCCGGTATCAAAATCGTAACCCATAGAGTCACGTCCGGGTATTCCTGTCATTTTATACTCAGATACTACTTTACCACTTTGGGTTTCCTTAATGGTAATCATAACATCCACTTCGGCATTTTTACGGGCAACCCCTACATTATAACCGGGTTCTGTACGGATGGTATTAACCAGTATTGAGTATTTAGCATCCGAAAAATTACCAATATTGATGGTACTGTTTTTCTCAAACAACGCTATAAACTTAGGTTCAAAACGGCCCTTTTTATCGCTATTCCAGGCTTTTTCCCATTTATTGCCACGACCCGATTCTTTTTCGTTGTAATCGGCTTTCTTCTTCGCAATATAATCTGCTTCGTTATCGAACTTACCCACCTTCATATTATCGTAGGTAAATACAATGTTCATTTTGGTAACACCTTTTAACTCGGCAGTGTTATCGCTTAACGTTTTAACCTTGAGCGCCCAGGCTGGTGCGCTTAAAGCAAGCAATAACAAACCAGATACTAATTTTTTCATATTTGAAACAGGTTTATCCCTGCAAGATACCACAACAAAAACCTATTTCATATAATCGTTCAATCCTCATTTTCGTTTATCAATAAACTTAACTGCTTTGCGGCTGTTTTCGGGAAACTGCATCAGGAGTATTTCGGCTCCGGAAACATACTGAATATGGGGAATAACCCTGATGCGGCTTTGCAAAAAGGGTTTCAGTACCTTTTCGCAATCGTCTACCGGTAGCTGGGTATGAATATGCAGCAGCAGTTCGTCGGTTTCCAGTTCACTGGAGTACACTTCTACCACATAGTCTTTTACCACTTTACTTTCGTTGAGCAGATCAAACAATGCAGGTGGATACAGGGTGGTGCCTTTGTATTTAATCATTTGCTGCTTGCGGCCTTTTACCGGACTTAAACGCACGGTTTTTCTGCCACAGGCACAAGGCTCATCGTAATAAGCGCAAATATCGCCGGTGCGGTAGCGCAGCAGCGGCATACCTTCTACACCTAGCGATGTAATGGTTACTTCTCCGTATTGCCCGGCAGGTAACTGTTTGCCATTATCGTCCAGTATCTCTACAATAATCAATTCCGGATGATGATGCCCACCAGCGCCTTTCCAGCATTCGGTAAAAGCAGTTTGCATTTCTGTAGAGGCGTAGGTGGAGTACAACTCAATATTCCAATGTTCCTTTATTTTTTGTCCCAATGCGTTGAGCGCAAAGTCCTCCCCACGCAGGTTCTCACCAATGCATACTGCTTTCTTTACCGGCATTTCGGCCAGCGGAATATTGTAGGTCTCGGCATGTTCAATCAGTTTGAGCAGGAAGGAAGGAACGGCTACCAGTGTATTGGAACCCAATCGTTTGATGGTATCCCACTGCATGGCCGGTAACCCAGGCCCCGTACGCACCGCAGCGGCTTTCAGTTCTTTGATGCCCGCATAGTAAGCCATACCTGCCATAAACTGACGGTCTAGTGTGAGCATAAGCTGGTAAATATCGCCTTCGCGGCCACCAGCACAAACAAAAGAAATGTATTCGTTGTAGGCCAGGCGTTTGAGGTCATTTTCGGTGAGGGCTATGGTTACAGGTGCGCCCATCGTGCCCGAGGTAGCAGTGTATTCGCGAATCTCGGTGCGCGGCACGCAGAGAAAATCCCAGTTGTGCAATTGCAGGTCCTGCTTATCGGTAGTGGGCAGTTGCTCCAGGTCTTTAATGGTGCGGATATCGGAAATCACTACACCATGTTGCGCAAACTGCTTTTGGTAAAAAGGCGAATGCGCGGCCAGGTATACCAGCATTTGTTGCAATTGTGTGGCCTGATGGCTGTGCTGATCCTGCAGGGACAGCTGTTCAATATCCGGAATATGCATGGTTCTCTAAAGGTTGGATCTGTAAATTATTATAACAATACTATAAATGCAACGGCGGTGCTGCGGGTATGCGATAAGGATAAATGAATGGTTTCAAATCCCCGCTCCCGGAAAGCCTCGGCAGGTGCGCCTCTTAACGAAACAAAAGGTTTGCCGTTGGCTTCGTTCTGCACCACAATATCGGTCCAGTTCCATTGCAGGATATAGTCTACCCCCATAGCTTTTAGCAAAGCTTCCTTAGCTGCAAACCGGGCGGCATAGTGTTGCGCCGGAAAGGTTTGTGCTTCGCAATACGTTATTTCTTCGGGCGCAAATACCTTATCGCGAAAAGCGGTTTTGGCCACTTTCTCCGCAATACGGTCTATCTCAACAATATCTGTGCCTATCGCTTTCATACAGGTTGGTTTAGTTTCCGGAACGGTTGTCCCGGCCATAACTTTTTTCAAACATTTCTAGCAGCTTTCGCAACTTCTCTTCAATATTTTTGCGCTCAGGTACCGTGGCTATTTCTTTGGTAAGCGCGGTTTGGTAATAGCGCTGCGCACGGCTCCATTGGTGCAATTCCATAGCCGCATCGCCAGCCAGGCGCCAGGCATCGTAGTACTGCGGGTTGAGCTGCACCAATTGCTCCGGCTCTACGGTTTGATGCTGCATTACCTTATGCTTGAGCATACGGAACTGTACAAAATCGGCATAGGCCTTGGTACGCAAAAAAGTATCGGCTGCGATATTGTAAACGGTATCGGCAATTTCACGGTCTTGTTTCAAGCCTTTTAAAGCAAACACCTTATTGAGATCGTAACAAACATAAGTGCCCAGCTGCCAGGGGTTGGTAGATACCCAGACCTTTAATTGCTCTGGCTGGAAAATTATGGAGTGGTGGGCGATAAGCTGGTTAAGGGCTTTTTCGTTTCCATTGCCAATATCGGCACCGTTGAGCCCGCTTCTGTCGCGCAGGATCTGCGCCGCTTTTACCGGGGTAATGCCTTCGTTCTGCTGCACCAGTTGTTGCAACCGTTCGTAACGGTATACAGAGGCGCTTTCTTTCATTTGTTCAATATTCTTGTCCTGGTTTTTAAGCAGGGGACTCTGGTAGTGGTTGGCGCATAACAGCACATCGCCTGGCGCTTCGTACACATCCAGCGTATCGGGTGTTTTCTCTATAATCACCGCTTTCTTGTCTTTGGCCGAGCCGATCATAAAACTCTCCGATACAAACATGGTTCTTTTATGGGCAATAGCTATCGCTTCCTGGATATTGCCTGCATATTGCAATACCTCACGGGCTACCAGTGATACCGGCGTAGCCGCCCCGGTAGGAATGCCCGATTTAGCCGCATTAATAGTTACCGTTAATCCCTGGTCGTTCATACCCGATACCACACCAAGAAAACCGCCCCAGGTTACGTACATAAATTTATGCCCCTGGTCGGGCTCCATAAAGCCAATAATTTTGCGTTCGGCAAATTTATCGCCCACCCAAAAGTCGAAATTCCTGCCCAGGATCAGCGAGCCATCTGCCGAGGAAGGCCCCCAGGCGGCAAATGATGTGCAGCCTACGAGCATCATGTTTTGCAAAGCATGGCCAATATCGTGCGCGGCATGGTAATTTAACTGCCGGGCATAAGGCGTACCAATCCAATCAAACTTATGGTTTACCGAAAAGGAAGTGCCGTATATTTCTTCTTTGTATTCTTCTGTAACATGCTCAGGCAGATCGCGGTTCATAAACCCTACGATGTAGCGGAGAAATTTGAGGTATTTCTCTGATGGAATCATGGCCCGGATCTGCTCTGTAAAAGCGTATTCCTGGTATTCCATTTCCTCACGGGTAAGGCGGCCTATACGTACACCCCGCTCAAATGCGTTGCCGTTGGCATAAAACTCATAAGCCCCATACCGATTTTTATGCATCCAACTGTCGTCGAGGTAACGGAACGAACTGTCTACAATGGTTACCTGGTGGGTGAGTTCGGTGGTATCTTTTATAACCGGAGGTTTTACATCCGAGACTTTCCAGGCATAAAAGAACAGCCCTGCCGTACCCAGGATGATAACGCCCAGCAATACGAGCAGACTTATTCCAAGTATTTTAAATATTTTCTTCAGCGCCAACATGGCCCGCAAGTTACGGCAAATCATGGGTAGACAGCGTTCCTGGCTGTTAAACCTTATTCACCTTGCCAATCAAATTAGACAATCCAATAATATCACCCACTGTAAGCAGCGCCGTCATACTTACGCCCAAAACGCCATGCAGGTTTATATTTTGTCCGGTAAGGAAGAGGTTGGGAATGCGGGTATGGGTAGAGATGGCCGTCATGGCCGGGTTTTCCACATTTTTAAGAATGCCGTACATACTGCCTTCTGCCGTACCCATATAGTCGCGGTAAGTAAGCGGCGAGGCAGTGGTGTATTTGCGCACTCCTTTTACAATCTCGGGGTAGCGCAGCTTTACTTTATCGAGCAATTGCTCCGCTTTTTCGGTTTTAAAAGCTTCGTATTGGTCGCAGCGCTCTGAGGGGTGAATCGTTGCATTAAAGGTATCCTTCCACTTTTCGGTTTCCGAAGCATCCATATACGTGAGTACCGAAACGGTATCGGAGAAACCAGGCCGTTCGGGATCTTCGGTAAAATACAGTGCATACGATTCTCCAAAATGACGAACCGGGTCGCGCATTACATTCCAGGTATTGTGCTCGTGCCAGTACAGGTTGTGGTTGCGGTGAGGCACCACTCCGGGCTCCAGCACAGCCTGCACCATAAAGCCGGAAAGGCTTTGTTGCAAACCCGTTATGCGCTGCCGGGTAGAGGGACGTATACCGTTTTCTAATAAAGCAAATAACGCGTTGGGGTGAATGGCGCCTATAAACTGTTTGGCCGTGTACTGCTCTCCGTTTTCACACTCTGCGGCTATGATGGAACCACCATTCATATGCAGCTTGGCTACTTTATGCCCTGCCAGTACCTGACCACCCTTTGAGCGAATCTGGTTTTTAAGCGCTTGCGGTAGTTCATGAGATCCTTTTTTAAACTTCCAGGCACTTTCGATATAACTATTCAGGGTAAGGGCATGGATGTAAAAAGGCGTTACGCCAGGCACACCGGCATACAGCAGGTGGTTGCCGCACAATACCTGTTGTAGTTTAGGATCGTCGATAGTTTGTTGAATGGTTTGCCAGAGTTCCTGGCCGGATACGCGCTCCTTCTCAGCAGCATGGCCCATTCTTAAATTGTATAAGGGAAAAGAGCGGCAGGTATCGAGTACGGTATCGCAATACGTTTGCAATGCTGACCGCTGGTGCGGAAAATGCGCGGCCAGGTTTTCGATAAAAGCATCATACCCTTCCGATAGCGGTATTTCGGCAGGCTGGTCGCCAAAAACAATGCGGTCAAACCCATCGGGGTCTAACCGTTGCAGGTGCAACTGATCGCGCACACCAGCATAAGAAAGAATGCGGTGCAGGCTTTGCCCCTCTTCCATACCGCCGATGTAGTGCACGCAGCTGTCAAATATTTTTTTCTCAAAGCCAAATACCTGCAAGCATCCGCCGATCTGTTTGTTCTGGTCCAGCACCAGCACATCCAAACCTTCTTTTGCCAGTAAAGCTCCGCACAGCAGGCCACCCAGGCCCGCGCCAATTATACAAATATCATGTTGCCGGTTCAATTTCGTTCACAGGTTTTTGAATCACAAAGATAAGGTTAGAAGTAAAGGCTGTATTGTCTATCACCGTGCACTTTACCCCGCTGGCGGCCGCTTTTTGCTCCAGCCAGTTGCGCGATATAAAGTGCAGGGCATTGCTCGTTTTGTTGAATTTCACTAATTGGGTGCTAAACAATTCGGTGAGCCAGGTTCCTTTCTGGCGCTGTTTAAGCTCTGTTACACCATCGCGGATCAGCAGTTTGCCGCCAGGGTTCAGCGCATTGATGCAGGCATCTACCAGCTGGTTTTGTTTCTCTGGCGTAAGGTAGTGCAACACATCGCTTATGATAATGCCATCGTAGCGTTGCAGTGCAAAAGTGGTTACATCCGCACAATGAAAATCGATGTTGCCGTCTTTCCGGAAATTGCCATTGGCCGTTTCTATTTTATGCTCATCGTAATCTACACCCGTTACTGTTCTGCCCGGTGCAGCCCAGCGCAGCATATAACTCATAAATCCGTAGCCGCAGCCGAGATCCAAGATGTTTCCGGTCTCTGGCATTTGCTCATGAAACAACTGGTAATAACCATCCAGCTTTACTTTAATGCGGAGGTACCATTCCAGCACCGGACCTTTATACTGGTAGCTGCGCAGCAGTTGCTCAAAGAAATATTTGGGCTGCTCGTTTTGCTTTTTCAGCTGTGCATACTCCGACCTAAAGTAACGGCCTATGAGTTTGGCCCTTTCCGAATAGCCATTTCCGTAACGGGTATCTTCTGGTGCAATGCGGGGCAGGTACTGCATGGTGCAGGTACCATTCTTGAGCAGGAAATCGCCCTTCTGCATGGTATAACTTACACCATGCAATACCAAAGGAAGAATATCGAGTTTCAAACGCTCGGCTATGAAAAACGCGCCTTTGTGAAAACGCTTAATCTTATCGTCGTAAGAGCGGGTACCTTCTGGAAACACCACTACACTGTAGCCTTTATCTACCAGCCCCTTTAGCTCCTCAATACTGTCTTCGGCCCCATCGGCCACCGGGTAATAGTCGGCCAGGCGCACTACCCCACCAAATACCGGGCTTTTATACACCCATTTATTGGTCAGCAATATCACTTTGGGCGATAACATGGTGGTGATGAGAATATCGAGAAACGATGAGTGGTTGGCAATGAGCACCGCGGGTTTATCAAACCGTTCCTGACCGGGGTTAATGGTGCGTTTCTTCACATTCACCATCACATGTATAATGCTCCAGGTGTAAGCGCTTATCAGTTGGTGATACAGGTACTTGCATTTATCTTTAAGCGGAGGAATGATGGCGGGCACCAACCGGGCCAATACCAAACCTACCAGCGTTAAAACCACCGATCCGGTAGCGAAATACAGGAACGAAAACACCGACTTAATAAAACTCCAGAGTGTAAATGGTTGAAACCCTTTGCGGGTGCGGTTGGCAATAAAGAAGTTAAAAAGAAAAGGCTGCACGGTTTGCGCTACAAACAATACACAAAGAATACCAGTGATGGAAATAAACGCGATCGATTTCATGGCCGGGTGCTTGGCCAGTACCAATACCCCCAATCCTAAAATAGTGGT
The DNA here is from genome assembly GCA_031546985.1 of Chitinophagaceae bacterium. Lineage (GTDB taxonomy): Bacteria > Bacteroidota > Bacteroidia > Chitinophagales > Chitinophagaceae > JAVBJN01. Next base: position 66,838 of record JAVBJN010000056.1, on the reverse strand, counting down.
AATGGCAGAGAGGTACACCGAGGTTTTAATGGTGTTTACTTTTTTCTTGCCTGTACGGTATTCTTCCAGCAAGCCATCCATGATAAAAATGCTGTAATCATCGCCCAAGCCAAAGATGAGTGTAGAGATAATGATGTTCACAATATTGAACTTGAGGCCCAGCATGCCCATCAATCCCAGTATCCACACCCAGGTTATAATCATGGGCAAAAAAGTCATCAGCGCCAGCTCTATACGGCCATAAGCTATAAGTAAGGTTACAAATACGAGTATAGAGGTAAAAAGCAGAATGCGGTTAAAATCGTCTTTAAGCAAGCTAACCAGCGCCTGCGCGGTATGCTGCTTATCGAATACAATTACTTCTTTATGCTCCGACAGGGTATTGAACACCGCAGCCCGCTGGTCCTGCTTTACCTTTACAATATTGAGCACCGTAGTATTGGCACCCTGGCGGCCAATAAGTCCGTCAAATAAAGGTTTTACAGCGGTTTCTTCTGTCCAGTTTACAATAGCGTAATCGCCGGTGGTCATGTTACTGAACCCATCAAATGCTTCGGGTTTAAAGCCAAGCGTTTTGCCTTCCTGTTGCAGCAAGGCTTTGGTCTGGCTTACCCGCTCCGGCGTCCAGAACTGTTTCCAACGGTCTATTGCCTTTTGCTGCGCCGCGCCCGAAGTCATGAGCAATAAGGGAGAGCTGATTTGCTGTATAGCACCATCGGCCTTCATCTGCTGCATTTGCGGCATCACCTGCTCGGCATGCGCCAGTGCTTCGTCCAGGGTTTTGCCTTCGCTTACCACATACACCGCACCCAAAGCCTCGGCACTCAGGCTGTTGAGCCTGTTTTGTGCTTGTTGCATTGCGGGCGACATATAGTTCATCTGCATCAGATCCTCTTCAAAATCGGCCCGCTGGCTGAAGTACAGCATTACCGGGGTTAGCAGAAAAATGCTCGTCACCAGCAGTTTATTGCGGTAGGGTTGCCAATCGCCAATCTTATCGATGAGCGTGGTTTTAAGTACAGATGGTTTATAGCGGAACACCACCAATGGCGGCAAAAAGATAAGGGTACTGAGCGCAGCACCTATTAAGCTAAAACCGGCAAACAGGCCCATATCCTGCAAGATGGCAGCGTTTACCAACCGCAAACCAAAAAATGCAGCAATGGTGGTAAACCCACCAATGGTCATAGGCACGGTAAGCTCACGAATCGTTTCGCGGATATCGGGATGCTGGCGGAAATGGGTAAAGAAATGCAGCGAGTAATTTACGGCTATGCCCATAATGAGTGAGCCGGCACCCAGCGCCACTACCGATACCGAGCCCTGTATCCAATACACACAAGCCATACCAAATAAAGCACCATACACTACCGGCAGCAATATGAGCACCGGCACCCTTTTGCGGCGAAAGAAATAGAAGAACAACGCCAACAGCAATACCACTGTAAGCGATAAGGTAAGAATGGTATCCTGCTGCATTTGCGCAGCATTGCCAGCCGCTACGGCCGGAGCCCCAAAGTATTCAATGCTAACCGTGGAATGCTGCTGTTTTACTTTCGCAATCAGTTCATCGAACTGGTGCAGCATCTTCTTGTTCTTACCCGTTTCGTTGGCGGCAAAAGCGGGTTGTATAAAAAAGCTGAGGTATTTCTGGTCTTTGCTCACCAGGTAGCCATCATAGGGCTCGTAATTATCGCTGATCTGTAATGCCTGCAATTTTTTGAGGGCTACAAACGAAATGCCCAGCGGGTCGCCGGCTACAATATCTTTTACCACCATACCTGCGGGCGAGGTAAGCAGTTTGTAGTTGTTTTCAAGTCGTGCTTTAATAGAGTCGCGGCTCAGGTGCGCTTCCATCCATGTATAATCCTGCTCGTTTAAAAACAGGGGCACATGTTCCTGTACAAAACTCATGAGCTGCGCCTGGGTTTGCTCATCGGCACGTATCTGGCGGCCTCTGATAAAAGCCGGGTCTACCAGCGAGTCGAGTTGCAGCTCAAAATCGGCCACCGCTGCAGTAAGGCTATCGGGTTGTTGCAGGCTAGTATCGGCGAGGTAAGCGGTAAACACCAGCCTGTCCATACTCTTGGTTTGCAGCAATACCTGCTGCACTTTTTCGGCATTCTCATTGCGGGGCACCAAACGGGCCACATCTTCTATTAAAGTGATGCGGCTGGCAAAAAAGCCCAGCACCAGTATAGAAGCAACTAAACTGATCCAGTAAAGCGCCTTATGCTTTTCCCAGAAATTATATATGTGAACAAAAAACGATCGCATTAAACTAAAACACTATATTTTTACAAAGGGGAAAAATACTATTACAATACCATATAATAAAATGAGCTGGCACTATTCTTGTCAAATCACCTGCATCCAAGCCTCAACCGCCAACAAACATATATGATTATGAGAAACATTCTTGCCAAAACCCTCATGCTACCCGTTTCCGTTATTTTATTGAGTACCAGCGCCGCCGAGGCCAAAAAGATGAAGATCTGGGTAAAAGAATCCAAAGCTCCCTGCCAGGGCGTAGCCCCAATGGAATGCCTGCAGGTAAAATATAAAGCCCAGGATACGGCCTGGCAATACATGTACAGCAGCATCGAAGGTTTTAACTACGAGCCTGGTTACCAATACAAACTAAGTGTAAAACGCACCAAAGTAGCCAATCCGCCTGCCGATGCATCGGCCTACAAATACGAGCTCGTTAAGGTTATGGAGAAAAAACAGGTGCAAAACAGCCAGCAATACTGGAACTATATCTATAAAAACAACTGGAAACTGATTCAGCTAAACGGGCAAACCCTGACCAACTCGAAAGTAAACATCCAGTTCGACGGGCAGGAAAAACGGTTTTCCGGCTCTGCGGGCTGCAACCGCATGTTTGGCACCTACACCAGCGAGGGCAATAACCTTACCTTTAGCGCGGCGGCCTCTACCCGTATGGCCTGCCTCGATGCCGAAACCAGCAAAACCGAAACCCAGGTATTGCAGGCCATCAGCAACCAGCAATACACGTTTGATGTAGCAGATCAAACCCTAAACCTGTACAAAAACGGTAAAATTGTGATGATGTTTGGCACCAATGGCCCGGCCGAAAAGAAATAACATCATAATTTTTACATCATATTAACGTTATTTAAGGAAGGTCAAACGTGGTTTGGTCTTCCTTTTGTCTTATTTTTGTATGCTATAATTGTATATTACCTCAAGGTAAGAACCTAACATGATGATGAAAAAACTGGTATTGGCTTTGTTGATGGGTGTAGGTGTATTGAATGCCGGTGCACAACAAAAAGAAACGATCGTTATCCGCGAAGAAACGGAACCCTGCGTAACCGAAAGCGGTTTTAAGCAGTGCCTGGCTTACCGCGCTGCCAACCTGGTAAATGGTGAGTGGCAGATTGTGCCTGGCAAACTGGATGGCTTGAATTACGAAGAAGGCTACCGCTATACGGTACTGGTAGAACGTGTGCCCGACGAATCGCAGGAAAACGGCTTCAGCTACAAACTGCTCAACGTGCAGAAAAAACAGATCGTGGCTACATACAATCCCCTGATGAAGATCTGGCCTTTTGTATCGAACCAGAAATGGGTACTCACCAAACTGGAAGACGAACCGGTAGATTCTACCGCCAATCCTGCGTGGATTCAATTCAGCATGGATGATAAACGCCTCTTTGGTTCATCGGGCTGCAACACGATTTCGGGCCTGTTCGACCTTAGAAATAAAGATATCGCTTTTAACCAGGTGCTTTTTACCAAAAAAGGCTGCAACCAGAGCAAACGCGAAAACCTGCTGCTGGGTTACCTGCAAAGCGAGCCTATGCAATACCAGTTGGTAGACAATAAATACCTTATTATTACTCGCAATGGCCTGCACATCTTTACGTTCAGCGCCCGTCCTAAAGACCGCTCGTAATTATCATAAACGATACTAATAAAAACCCCGCTGCTCTCACGAACAGCGGGGTTTTATATTGTAGATAAAGTTTGAGATGTGCATCCCGCATGGGCGGGACAGGTTACGCCCATGCTTTACTCTGCAGCATGGCACAAGGCTATGCTGAAATCAGAAATTCTTAATCCAGCAGCGTAAGTTGCCATCAAAGTCGGTTTCGAACAATTCGTAATCGGCCGGCACTTCGTCGGCCATGCTCCAGTAGGTTACCAACCGGGTGCCTTTGCGCATTGCTTTCAGACATTGGAACAAATGGTCGGAGTAAAGATGATACAGTATAGCCGAGCGCTCTACCGAATCGTCGATCTGGCACTGGTCATCGTCCAGGTTTTCGTAAAAGGAATTGTAGAAATACACACCGGTATATTCGGAGAAATCCATATCGCGAAAATCGCCTTTTACCAACCGGGCATTAGGCAATCCCAATTGGCGAATCACTTTATTGCCGTGCTTTACCAGCGCATCGCGCTGCTCAATGCCTGTAAACTGTGCCTTAGGCGCCTTGTGCGCACCCGTAATGCAAAATTTGCCAAGGCCTGCGCCTACATCAATAATTTTGGGGTTGGAGCCTACGGCTAAAAACCGGGTAGCTCGCCTGGCCACTTTAATAGGGGTCCAGTGCCGGTGAGAATGCTTGCTCAGATGGGCCGGAAACAAACGGTCGAAGGCCAGGTCTGATACAAGATATTCGTCTTTCGCTATTTCACTATTCTGAAAGGTCTGGTTATCCATCGGGATGCAAAATTACGGAAGTTATTCGGTTTAACCTGACCACCCCGCCCTGCACCGTTCCTGCATAAACTGCCTGCTGATATGATTTTTTTCAAAACATATTATCCACTATTTACAAATTGGTTGCTGCTGCAACCTGTTATATTAATTCTTATTTGATAGCGATGTCATACTGCGCCCGCCTGTCCCGACCCTTCGGGAACGCAGGAGGGATGCAGTATCTCTGCACCAAAACTTCCATGTAAAAGATCTTCGGCAAAGCAATCCTGCTTCGGCTTCATTCCGCCGTGCAGGATAACTCCCTTCTCATCATTTTATACGCCCCATATTAAAAAAGGGAGGTTGTAGCACAACCTCCCTTTACCTCTAAACTTATAATACCGCTTCTCTTCTTTTTACAGATATAAGCCGCAGTTTATCGCCCACAATCCATAGCACATCACCGGGCTCTATTACCCAAGATGCTTCGGGGTTTATGATGCGCTGGCCATCCCGCTCTACGCCCACAATTATACCATGCACTTTCTGGCGTATGCCAGAGTCGCGAATGGTTCTGTTTACAATAGACGATTGCGGGCCTACCTCAAACGATTCGAGCATTACTTCGCTGCGTTTGCGTTCGCCCTCGGCATGTACCCCTGCATTGAGCTCGTTGCTAAAGTTCAGCAACTGCTCATCGGTACCTATTACCGAAATGGCATCGTGCGGAAATATCTGCTCCTGCGCTGCAGGAATGTTAATGATATGATCGCCCCGCTCAATACTGGCTACATTAATACCGTAGCGCTCCCGCCAGGCCAGTTGTTGCAGGGTTTTGCCCAGGCCCTGCCAATCGGGACTTATTTCATACACCGCCAGGTGGGCATCCCAGGGCACGAGCGCCGATGCTTCACCGCCATTGCCCTCGGCCGTTTCGCGTTCGTTATAGTTGCTTAGGAAACGACCTTCGATATTGAGGTACAGGTGCTGAATTTTACGGCTCAGCAGCAGCATAATGATAATGATGATAATGGCACTCACAATAGCGATCGATGTGCTGTATACCCGGTCTATCAAAAAACCGATGAGCAATACACCCAGTGCCAGGCGAACCAGTTGCAATACCACCATCAACCCGCGCGAACTGTTTTTGGCCCAGAGGTTGCGGATCAGTTCTTTCTGGTGAATCTTGATGACCAATGCCCAGAGGAACGGTGCCATCAGCAGCATGGTAAGGAACAAACCAATGAGATTAGCCAGGTTGCGGTTCTCCATCCGGGTATTGAGGAATGGCATAAGCCAATAGGCCGACAACAGGATAATGGCCACAATAACTACCGAAAGCAATACCGAGTTCATAATATACACCCGTATCAGCTTCTGGAAATCGGTAGAATCCTTGATCCGTTGCGAACGGTTGCTGTAGCGGGTTAGCGCCGCAATCCACGATTTGGGCAGCCACTGGTTCAGTTTTTCGTAAAACGGACCAGATAGTTTAATCATATACGGTGTGGTAAACGTAGTTACCGCCGATACCGCCACCGCAATGGGATACAGGAACGGGCTCGTTACCTTCAGCGACAAGCCAAGCGTAGCGATGATAAAGGAAAACTCCCCGATCTGCGATAAACTCATACCCGCCTGCACCGAAGTCTTTAACGGCTGGCCGGATATTAACGCACCCAGTGTAGAGCTCAGCGCCTTACCTACCAGCGTAAGCAGGGTAATAATCACTACCGGACCAGCATACTCTACCAGAACTTTAGGATCGATAAGCATACCTACCGATACAAAGAATACCGCGCCAAACAGATCTTTTACCGGTTTTACCAGGTGTTCAATCTTTTCGGCATAAGTGGTTTCGGCCAGGATAGAGCCCATAATAAAGGCACCCAGCGCAGGGGAGAAACCAGCCAGTGTAGCCAGCCATACCATCATAATACACAAGGCCAAAGCCATAATGAGCAAGGTTTCGTCGCTCATGAGCTTTTTGGTTTTGCGCAGCAGGGTAGGCAAAAAGAAGATGCCGGACAGGAACCAGAGAATAAGGAAGAATACCAGTTTTACGATAGAAATAAGCATATCCATACCGGCAAACTGGGTACTGATGGCTACTGTAGACAGCAATACCAACAGCACAATGGCCACCAGGTCTTCTACAATAAGGCTACCAAATACCAGCCCGGCAAACTTCTGCCCTTTGAGGCCCAGCTCTTCAAAAGCCCGGATGATAATTGTGGTAGAAGAGATACTGAGTACCCCTCCGAGGAAGATGCTGTCCATACGCGACCACCCCATTAGCGTACCGGCCAGGTATCCTAAAAAGAGCATCGACAATACTTCCACAACCGCGGTAATGGATGCCGATGGCCCCACCCTGATCAGTTTTTTGAAACTGAACTCCAGCCCCAGGCTAAACAGCAGTACAATAACCCCGATCTCGGCCCATACATTTACACTTTCGATCTCTACGATGGTAGGAAACATCTTGAAATGCGGCCCTACCAGGAAACCGGCAATGAGGTAACCTAATACCAGGGGTTGTTTCAGCTTCTTGAACAATAAGGTGATCACCGCCGCTGCTCCCAAGATCAGGCCCAGGTCGGTGATAAGTGGTGGTAAATGAATCATACGCGTGCAAACGTTTCGTTATCTAAATTTATTTAATATCTCCGATCTCTTTGATGCTCTTTTGCCATTGTTCCGCTTTTTTTATCAGGCTGGGCATTTCCTGTTGGTTATTGCGCACATTATCATAAAAAGTAATCATATAAGACCGTTTGTCTCCAATAGCAGAATCGAGTTGCAGGTGCACCCCGGTTACGACCGAATGGTTATCGCTGCTTTTGAGTTTGTGGGTAGCCCGTATCAGGTTGCAGGCAATAATGCCCCGCAGATCTATCAGCTCTACCAACTGCTCAGTTTCGGAACTGTCGAACCATACCAGCATCTTTTGTTTATCGTCCAGGCCCAGGAGGCGCTCCTGGAAATGCTCCTGTTGGCTAATGCTCAGGTTGGCAGCCGTAGCCGCACGGTTAAAAATATCTTGCCGTAAGGCTTGCTGCTGCTTCACCTTGCGGTTATGCGACATCACCAATAAAATAATTACCAAAGCAATAGCGCCCACCATTAAAAGGGCTATACCAATTGTACCGTCCATAATCTGTTGTATTAAAAATGTAAGCAATGCGGCAGCTGATCCACCAGCGGGACCAACGCCAATAGTTAAACAGACAACCATTGCGACATGGTCATCTTTACTTGCTGTTGCGATAGGTATCGCAACCAGGCATTACTTACCAGAAATGGTGAAACGGATAAATATGTTGCAGGTATTGCTGCTGCCACGCTTCATAACCTTCGGAACGGTTATGGTATAGCGGGATATGTATGACCAATACTGCCGCGGCCGGAACAATACGCAAGCCGCCACCCAAAGGCTCATCGCCCGGCGAAAAAGGATTACGGCTGTTGCCAACCGGTTTTACATTGGTATCTACAGGATGCAGACAATCTAAGAGGCTGAACCGTTTCTGCCGCAGTTCATGAACAGGCTTGTTCGTTACTTTGGTATGGGCAGAAACCGGTAATGCAGAGCTGAATAAACCGGTCAGGAACAGACACAGGAAGAAAAAATGATATGTCCGGTGTCTTTTATTCACTTTGCGAAAATACTTAAAATACAGGAGGGTTAAAAATCAATAGGGACGGGCATTTGTGAAAACAATCTTAAAATTTTGTTATTGGGCTGCGGATTGTTCTGATATATGAAGTAAAAAGTGAATGGTGATAGGTGATAGGTGATAGGTGAATCGGCGCGAGTCCCACAAGCCACAACCGATTACCCGCAGACCAACGACAATCGGATCTGCGGTATCTGCGAAACAATCTGCGGCATCTGCGGGAAACTATACCTCACGAACTTCTCTCCCGCAGATCGCGCAGATCAAAAACCACGCAGATCACGCAGATTCTGACCTACAACAGTTACAGTGCCGCTGGATTGCCCGCAGACCAACGACAATCAAATCTGCGGTATCTGCGAAACAATCTGCGGCATCTGCGGGAAACTATACCTCGCGTACCTCTCTCCCGCAGATCGTGCAGATCAAAAACCACGCAGATCACGCAGATCCTGACCTACAACAGTTACAATGCCTATGGATTACCCGCAGACCAACGACAATCGGATCTGCGGTATCTGCGAAACAATCTGCGATATCTGCGGGAAACTATACCTCGCGAACCTCTCTCCCGCAGATCGCGCAGATCCTGACCTACAACAGTTACAGTGCCGCTGGATTGCCCGCAAACCAACAACAATCAGATCTCCGGGAAACTATACCTCGCGAACCACAAAAACGCACCTGACAGGTCTTTTCATTTCTCACCTGCTGTATCGATCAGCCATCAAACATCATCACATCAGAGATATAATTGCCATTGGGGAACTATGTTTACTTTTACCCCCTAAACGGAAGGATATGGTAACGGATGAACAGGTTATAGCGCAAACGGAAAAGTGGATCAAGGAAGTGGTGATAGGGCTTAATTTCTGCCCTTTTGCCGCGCGTGAAGTGAATAAAGGCAGTGTGCGTTACGCTGTTTGCAATGGCACCAAACTGCACAATGCGCTCGATGCCATCCAGGATGAGTGCGAGATGCTGGACAACAACCCCGATATTGAAACCACGCTGGTTATTTTCCCCAATGCGTTCTCTTCGTTTACTTCCTATCTCGATTTAGTAGAAATGGTCGAAGCTATGCTACAGCGCAACGATTACGATGGCGTATACCAACTGGCAAGCTTTCACCCGCAATACCGCTTTGCAGAGGTGCAGCGCGATGATCCTGCCAATTATACCAACCGCTCCATTTACCCGATGGTGCACCTACTGCGCGAAGCCAGTCTTACCAAAGCCTTGCAGCACTTCCCCGATCCCGAAAATATTCCGGAACGCAACATAGCCCTGGCCCGCGAAAAGGGACTGGAAGCCATGAAAGCACTCAGAGCTGCTTGTATGTAATGATTAATTAGTCTGTGTATTGGACTTGCGAAAAACCTTGAGCAGCACATAAGTGAGCAGGTAAGAGAAGACTCCGGCTACTACGGCCAGTACCGCGCCACCTATAAAAAACTCGGCACCCAATCTTTTTACCGTATCGATGGTAAGCCCTTCGTATTGGAAAGCCCAATCTTTTTTGCCCAGCACCAGCTTACCCGTAAGCAGGCTTGCCGCCCAGATAACCGGAGGAAAAATACTGATATTGGCTGCCACAAGAAACAATGCCTTATTGAGCCGCATAAGAATGGCTAACGGAATACCTACTGCCAGCTGAAAACCCCAAATGGGTACAATACCCATAAACACCCCAAACCCAATAGACGCGGCTTTGTGCGCATTGCTTTCGTTGGGATTCATGAAATTATCGCGCAGCACAGCTTTCCAGCCTTTTTTGCGGAAGGGTGTAATGAAGAAATCACGCGGCTTTATCCACAAAAAAGTAATAAGTACCAGCACCGTGTTGAGCACACTAATGCGGCTAAAGTCCTTAAACGGTCTAAAATGCGATATGCGCTCTTCTGCCGGAGGGTAATATACTTTTACCGGCACGGCCATCACCTTCACTCCTTTCCAGGCGGCACGTACAATTACCTCAATCTCAAATTCGTATTTGCGGGTAAAGTATTTCATTTGGCACAAAGGCTCCAAAGGATACAAGCGGTAACCGCTTTGCGTATCGGGCAGTTTAATACCCGTTTCTACCCTGAACCAAAAATTAGAAAACTTATTGCCAAAGCTGCTTTTGCCGGGCACACTGGCCTGATCCATATTACGGGCGCCAATCATTAATGCGCCGGGGTTGGTCTCCAGGTTTTCGAGAAACACCCGGATATCTACCGGATCGTGTTGCCCATCGGTATCCATCGTTATCACATAATCATAACCCTGGCTGCGTGCAAAAGCAAAACCCTGGCGCAATGCCCAGCCTTTGCCCCTGTTTTTTTTATAACTCACCAGCTGAATCATGGGGTATTGTGCCAACACCTCCAATGTATTATCGGTGCTGCCATCGTTTACCACAATTACACTGTGGGTGTACTGAAACACATGCTCCAGCACCTCGCCAATGGCAGTAGCATTGTTATAGGTAGGCAGCAATAATGCAACCTTTTGGTTACGCATGCCGTTTTCGTATAATGGCTGGCTATCAGGCATCAGGCAAAACGGGCTTTGTATTTCAAAAACGTAGTAGCATCCTGCTGCAACAGGGCGGTTACCCAATAGCCTTCCGCCGCAGGCTGCCAGCTCAGGTTAAGCTGCACGGCAAGCGTTTGCGTAGGGTCTATCATAGCCAGGAACTTGATGTTCTGCCCTTCGCGCAAGGTATAGTTTTGCTGTATTATTTTATTAAACTGCTCTTTAATGAGCTGCATCATGCATACACCGGGCACTACCGGCTGACCGGGAAAATGCCCTTCAAAAATTTCATGCGCTGCATCGAAACGCAGTTCTGCCGTAAAAGAGGCTTCTTCTACCTGCGGGTTATGTATGGTATAAAATGATCCTTCTAACATTAGTCTTCTATTTTTTTGAGCGCTATCTCAAACTGGAATTTGGTGTGTGAGATGTGTACGCTATCGGTTAAAGTACCTGATCCTCCAAAGGATTGGAGGATGGCTACTTTGTTTTTGCCTGTATTTTCTACCCGCACTACTTTGTTGCAACCAGCATTGGTTACAATATAAATATCGCCTTTGGCAATGGGTATGCGGTGCAGTAGTTCTTCGCCTTGTTGCAGGTGCTGCATCTTGCTCCAGTCCAGCCCTTCCCACAGCAGCATCATAAAATCTTTGCGCAGGGTTTTGATCACTGCTTTTTTATTCAACTGCTCCAGCACATTATACACTGTAAAGTCGCTGCCTTTGTAACCAAAATCAAAGAAAGTGCTGCCAAATTCGTTGATGAATACCACCCGCTTTTCGCCGTCTTCCATGGTTTTACAAACCAAAATGCCACTCAGGTGGCGGCCTGCCACATCAATAACTGTTTTATACTTAACCAGTGTAAACGCTGGCTTCAGTTGCTGCGGACAATTATTGGCCACCTTTACTTCGGGCAGCTTGCTGTAAATGCGGGAGCAGGAGCACAGACCCAGCACCAGGCTACTTAACAGCAAAAAGCGCATCGCTCAGGGTTTTATTGTTATGCCGGTTAAAGAAGGTCATGGTGGTTTTATCGCCGCCCTTCTCTACAATCGTTAACCGGGTTACTTCAAAACTTGTCTTATCCATATACACCTGTATGGCACCCATCAGGTTTTTCAACGCGGCGTTTACCGGCTTTAGATCAAGCAGGTATTCTTTATTGCTTTCAAACACCGTGGTTTGCAGGTCTTTGTTCTGGAAAGCCGTGCCGCGCACGCAATCGAGCATCACCTGGTTTACAGACTGCATCATTTTATTGCTCTTGGCATTAATGGTATTTTTCTTCTGGTCGTCTTTTACCATTACCTGCCCGGCATTCATCACCATCAGGTAGAAATAGGGCTGTGTGTATTCGATGCGCACCTTGCTGTCTTTCTTATAATAGAATTTCCCTTTTGAATTTACTTTTTCAGACAGCATGGAGAGTTCTTTTACCTGCGTAAAATCGCTTTCGATGGTTTGGGTTTCTTGCGTGGCTTTGGTAAAAGACTGCCTGAAAGCCGCGTCGTTGGCTACTTTCTTAAATCCGGCAGGCTGTGCAAACGTGTACAACGCGCACAACAAACCGGCCATTACAAATATGAGTTTACGCATAGGGCGAATGTTGAATCAGTTTATCTAAAGCTACCACCTGGTAGCCGTTGGTTTTAAGCCATTGGATATAAGCGGGCAATACCTCAGCCGTAATGGCACAACTATCGTGCAGCAATACAATGGCCCCGGCATGGGTTAAATGCTGCAGGCGTTGCAATAAAGCTGCTGGCTCTTTAGCCACCGTATCGAGGCTGCGCAGGCTCCAGCCTATAACCTTGTACCCACCTTTAACAGCGGCTTTGGCCACATTGGGATTGGTAACACCATATGGCGGACGAAACCAACGAACCTGTTTACCGGTAAGTTCTTTAACCAGGCTATCGGTGAGCCGCAACTCGCTGAGCATGCTTTTGGCCGATTTAAGATCGAACCCAAAACCGTGTTCAAAACTATGGTTGCCCACCAGGTGCCCTTCTGCAACCATGCGCTGCACCAGTGCCTCGCCAGCCTGTATATTTTTCCCGATCAGGAAAAAAGCTGCAGGCACCTGTTGTGCCTGTAGTATATCTAAAATGGTACCAGTGTAAGCCGCAGGCCCATCATCGAAGGTTAATGCTACCTGCTTTTGCGATCCCTTACCCTGGTGTATGCCCTGCACAAAAAAATTCCATTGGATCTTCATTGCCGCAGGCACCAACACCGAAATGTACACCAGCAAAGGCAACAACAGCCAATACCAGCTAGCAGCGCCCTGCAACACCGGCACCAGCAATACCGCCGTTACCAGCAGGTACAACCAGGTTACTGGCCTGAAGGTTAACATGCCCTTAACAGGATTAAGGAATGATAATAATTTTTATAATGGTTCCAGATGAGCAGGTTGCGGGGTTGCGCTGGTTGTCCCTTCCGCACATACCAGGCATCGGGTACCGCAGCGCCGTGCAACATTTGTGCGCCCAGCACCATAGCAAAGGTCGATGCCGTGGGATACTCACCTGTCATGTGTTTATACCCGATTACATTGGTATTATTGGCCAATACATTGTGGTACACCTTATCGTTTTTAGCATCGCCATTGTAACCTGCAATTACCGCGTCTACAGTGTTAAGCGTTAAAGCATGCTGTTGCAAAAAGGCGCCGATCTTTTCTTGTATTTTTTCTGTGGTGTAGGGCTTGTTGAAAGTAATCATATCCACCACCTGGGCATAAGCGCCGTTGGCATCGCTACCCAGCACCATACAATTGGCACCATCTCCGGCAATTGCACCCTGCAACGGTTGTGCCAACAACTGATCCGACAATGCAGGCGCTGTTCTGTAGGCTCCGGCCCGTTGCAAAATGGCTTGTACGGTTGCAGTCATTTCATCAATACCGCCACAAAGAATATGCTGGTTGGGATTCTCGCCCAGCAGCAACAGACTTTCGAGCAAAGCCGTTTCGAATGAGAGGCCCCGCTGCACATAGGTGAGGTTATGCGCGTTGCAACCCAGCATGAGCGCGATTTGCCCTGCAATGGTATTGTGGGTAGATTGTATGAATGCGGTAGGTGTAAGCATCTCTTCCTGCTGCGCCAGCATTTTGGAGAGAAACACCTCGGTATCTTCGAGGCAGCCATAAGCCGTACCTATCGTAATAGCATCGGGCAAGGTAACATTGGCATCTTTCAAGGCCTGCATACCTGCCGCTACGCCCATCTTTACCACTTTGCTCATCCGGCGGATCTGCATGGGTGCGATAAAGGCTTTATAATCCGGCTCAATGGTGGGCATACGGGTTACCGCAGCTACCTCTACAGGTTGCAGCCATTGTTCTTTATGGAACGTATGCTGTGCGGTAATACTTGCTATGCCTTTAATATAAACAGCCATGCTGCCAGTAAGTTTAACTTTTAGAGAATACCAGCGCCGAACAATTGCCTCCAAAACCAAAGGAGTTGCTCAGCACATTGCGGATGTCCTGCCCTTCTTTAAGCTCCGTAACCGGATCAAAACTAAGCTCGGGTATACGCTCTGTAAAATTGAGGTTGGGGTATACAATGCCTTGCGCAATAGCCAGCATGGCATACACGGCTTCTATACCGCCACATGCGCCCAATGTATGGCCCGTAAAGGCTTTGGTAGAACTAAGCATGGGCACATTATTGCCAAAAAGCTGCATTACCGCGGTGCCTTCCGACAGGTCGTTATTGGCCGTACCTGTGCCATGCGCATTGATGTATTGGATATCGGAAGCCTGTAACCCGCTCATTTGCAAAGCGGCGGTCATGGCCAGCAGGTTGCCTTTCCCTTCGGGCGATGAAGCCGTTTGGTGGTAAGCATCGTTGGCATTGGCATAGCCGCTGAGGTAGCCATATACCTGCAAGCCCCATTCCCGGGCCAGATCTTCTTTTACCAGCACCACGTAGCCTGCACCTTCGCCGAGGTTGAGCCCTTTACGATTGGCATCGAAAGGGGTACAATGGGCTTTGTCGAGAATCATGAGTGTGCTAAAACCGTTGAGGGTAAAGCGGCTCAGCGCATCGGCCCCTCCGGCTAGTACTACATCCAGTTTGTTCTGCTTAATCATTCTCGCGCCCAGCATAAGACTGTTGGCAGAGGATGAGCAAGCGGTGCTTACCGTGGTTATAAAATCGTTGATCTGCAAGGCATCGGCTACCAGTTCGGTTACCGCGCCGCATTCGTGATGCAGCACATCTTTCATTTGCCCCTGGGCAGGATCGGTTTTAAATGCCGGGTAGAAATACTCTGTACGCTCCATCCCTCCTACCGAATTGGCAGAGATAAAACCGGTACGTGTATTTTTCCCTTCGGGTAAATGCGCGTCCTGCAAAGCTTCGCGGGCAGCCAGCATACTGAGCAAGGCGGTGCGTGGCCAGGCGGCATTGCCACCACTCATAGCGGCCAGCTCTTCATTACTGTAAGGCACTTCGGCTACCGGCCAATCGTTGCGGTGCACCGTTTCCAGGATGCGGGCCGTACCCACACCGGCTTTGCCATTGCGGAGCGCATGCAGGTTCCCGGGCACATCGCGCCCGATAGCAGTAACCACACCCAGCCCGCAGATACAGATCCGGCTGCTCATGGTTTACACTTTATTGGCTTGAATGTACTCGGCAATGGTGCGCACGGTTTTAAATACTTTAGGTCCGTCTTCGCCATTGGCCAGTTTCAATCCGTATTGTTGCTGCAGCAGCACAATCATTTCAAGGGCATCGATGCTATCGAGTCCCAGTCCGTCACCAAACAGGCTCATATCGTCGCCAATATCGGCAGGTTTTACATCCTGCAGGTTCAGCTGGTCAATGATCTGTTGTTTCAATTGCTGCATCAGTTCGTTCAGTTCCATATCTCTTCGTTGTATAAATTCTTTAATTGTGTGGCGCTAGTTATTGTTGCGCCGTCCTTCACTTTTTCAATAATCACCAGGAAAGCGTCTACCGCTCCCTGCCATACATCGAGCCATCCTGCAATACAAGCGCCGGTATTGCCAGCGGCAAAAACAGATTGCACGTATTCGAGTAACTGCTCTCCGTTAAACGCATCCTGAATCAGAAAGGCTTGCTCACCTTTGAGCCCGTTACGGATACTTATTTCTCCCAGCACAATATTGGGCAGCGTGTATACAAACAGCGCCGGACTGGGCACTTGCCTGGTGCTTTCCCAATAGTTGAGATCGGTTTCGTTGCTGGAATGCTGGTTGGCCACCACCATAGCCACAGCCGAAGGTTCGTACGCAGCAACACGCCAGCCTCCGGCCTTTACTACTTCTACCGCCAGCCAACCCAGCTTACTTAACAAATCCATTTTAAAGAACTTGGGGTAAGGCTGCTCCAGTTGGCGGTAAGCCGCACCCAACGACTCCGCTACCGGAATATTGGCATCAAACGTTGTGTACACCTGGCCGTTGAGCGCTATGCCCTTGTTGCCAATGCGTACACGATGGGTAATATATAATTCAGCAGTGTTCAACTACGCGTCGGTTTTCTCCATTTCGATGATAAAATTCGCGAGGGTCTTTACAGAGCGCTCGGAGTTTTTCACAAACGGGTTATTGGTATCCCACACGTAACCGGCCAGCACAGAGCAGATCTGGTTTTTCATGTGGATATTAGGGTCTTTGGTAAAGAAGATGGTAAACAAAGTACCATCGTACCAGCTGTTTACATACGTTCTAAACGTATTTACACCCTGCATGGTGGGTTCCATGTATTCTTTTTCCCAATCGATGGTCTCGCCCTGCAACTGGCGAATAACCAGGTGTGCGGCGTTTTGTGCCGATACGGTAGCCAGGGTTACGCCCGATGAGAAAATAGGATCGAGAAACTCGGTTACATTGCCGGTAAGCACATAACCATTGCCAAAGAACTTATCGGCGGTGGTGCTCCAGCTTTGCAGCGTACGGGGCTCAAACACCAGCTCGGCGCCTTCAAAACGGGCTGCCAGCTCGGGTTCGAGGCTCAGCATTTCGCGGTACATTTCTTCGGGCGTGCCGGTAAATCCTTCAAAGAATTCAGGATCGCTTACAAAACCCACAGAGGTATTGCCATTGGAGAACGGGATAACCCATATCCAGGTTCGCTCTTTGTGGATGTAAACGGTAATGCGGTTAGGCTCGTGGGCCATGCTGCGTTTGGTATCTACAATATGTGCAAACAATGTTTTGCGTCCTTTTTGTCCCGATGGTTTATCGAGCCCAAACAGGCTGGGAATCACACGGCCGTAGCCGCTGCCATCTACCACAAAACGCGCTTCGATGGTATGTTCGTTGCCGTCTATATCTTTAACCGTAGTTACAGAAGAGCCGTCTTCATTAAACTGAATGGCGGTTACTTCGGTTTCGTACCGTACAGGAATACCCATATCCTCGCAGCAGGTAGCCAGCGTATGGTCAAAATCGGCACGGGGCACCTGCCAGGTCCAGTTGTACCCATTGGTAAACTGGTCTTCGAAACGGAAATCACAGATCTGCCCGTCTTTCACAAACTTGGCTCCGAATTTTTCCTGGAATCCTTTGGCTTTGATCGCTTCGAGGAAACCGGCTTCTTCCAGCGCTTCCATACAACGGGGCAAGAGGCTCTCGCCAATTACAAAGCGTGGAAACTTCAGTTTTTCTACAATCTCTACTTTATACCCTGCTTTTTTGATGATGGCCGCTGCTACCGTTCCCGAAGGGCCGGCACCGATAACCAGTACATCTGTTTTAATAACGTGCTGCATGTTCAATAGATTTTATTTGCTTGCTTGTTTCAGGTTCCGCTGCTTGTGCCGGGCAGCGGCCCTATTGGCGAAACGGCTTGTGCTGAGCCATTCCGGGTTGATTTATTTTTTACGGCATTCCATAATGGTATGGCTGATGCCTATCTCGTCGCTTTGTTTTACCACTTCAAAACCTGCTGCGTGTACACACTTCAGGAAGGTAGCAGTATGGTACATCTGGCTATTGCCATTGGCCTGTGTGGTGAAATACAAGGAGGTCATCTGCAAACTGAATGCCGATGCTTTAAACCGCTGGCGATCCCAGAAGGTTTCGTTGATAAATACGCGGCCGTTTTCGCCCAGCGCATCGTAACAACGTTTGAGGATAGAAGTAATTTCGGCTTCGGAGAAGCAATCGAGAAACTGGCTCATCCAGATTACATCAAACCCTTTGGGGAAAGGCTGCGACTCGTCGAGCACGTTGTTTTCGATAAACTCTACCCGGTGGCTGAGTCCTTTCTCTTCCAGGTTTTGCTTGGCCATATTAAGCTGGCCCGGCAAGTCCATAATGGCCATGGTTACATCCGCATCGTGCAGCAGGCACTGCAAGGTCCATTTACCGGTGTTGCCGCCAATATCCAAAATACGTTTGGGCTTGTTTTCGAACACTACTGGCAACGCATCGGGAAATGCCTTATCGGAGTAGAAATGGTCGAAATTGAACCAGCTGCTTTTGGCAGGTTCGTTTAAAATGCTCAGACCTTCGTAAATGGTATCCCAGGGGCCCAGGTATTTCAACCCCTCGGGCTTACCATTGCGAATACTCTCTTCCAGCTCGTAAGCGCCTTTGTAGCAGATGTCCTGCGAAAAATCCATATTTACACGGGTCATTTCATCGTTGAGGATGAAATAAGCCGTTTTGGTAATAAAGTATTTGTCTTCTTTAATGATGAATAACCCGATACCCAGACCGGCTTCGAGCAATACCCGCACACCATACTCCGACAAACCGGATTGCTGCACAATAACATCCTGCGTAAGCCCCGTTCTGCGGGCTTCGGCTACCATTTTAAGAATACCGGTATCTCTCAGGGTTTTGGTGGCCTGAAAAACATAAGGTGCAAAAGCGATCAGCTGTGCTTTCTCAATGGCTTCCAATGCGGTTAAATTATCTTCTGTAAAGAATGGTTCGGTCTGCTGTTTTGTTTCTGGCTGCATCTCAGGTTTTTGTCAGGGTTAATTCATTTGCTTTTCAAGAATTAAAGCCGCATTGCACCCACCGAATCCCGAAGCGGTTTTCAGCAGGGTTTGCAAAGAGGCTTGTTGCACAGCGGTGGTTACCGTTACCGGCAAACTTACACCATGCATATGATATCCGGGTGTGGGCAGCAGCACCTGGTGGCGCAGGCTCATCACTCCGATAATGCTTTCTATAATACCGGCAGCGCCCAGCGTATGCCCAAAGTATCCTTTGAGGCTGGTTACGGGTGCATGTTGCACACCTGCATGGTGAAAGGCTTTGGTTTCCATTTCATCATTATAAGGTGTGGCCGTGCCGTGGGCGGAAATATGATCGATCTGGCCGGGTTGCATACCAGCCTGTTTTAATGCTTTGGTAATGGCATCGGCCAGCTCGGCTCCGGAGCGCGATGGCCCGGAAATATGGTTGGCATCGTTGGTTACAGCGGCTCCTTTTACCAGCACCTGCGCGGTTTCGGCAGAGGGATTTACCGACAATAAAACACCGCCTGCGGCTTCGCCGAGGTTGATGCCTTTGCGATCTGCATCGAACGGGCGGCAAGGCCCATCGCTTAGCGCCAGGAAACTGTTGAAACCACTGAGTACGAAATAACTGAGCACATCGGCACCCAGCACCAGCACATGATCGTAACTGCCCGATTGGATATACCGGGAGCCTGTCATTAACGTCATTACACCAGAAATACAGGCGTTGGAGATAACCAGCGGTTCTTGCGTAAATCCTAGTGCAGCAGCTACTTTACAGGCACTTTGGGCAAGTCCGAAAGCATCGAAGCCACGGGCACCGGAAGCCAGGTTTTCAATAGCTTCAATATTTCCTTTGGTGCTGGATACGATAACCAGCGTTCTACCCGCATCGGGCATAAAAGCGGCATTGGCCAAGGTGTTTTTCCCGGCTAGCCAAAGCAATTGTTCAAAAAAGGTAAATTCTGTCGGAGCGCCTGCCTCCTGCATCACACCCCGGTTTATTTTGGAGGCAAACAGTGGCGCAGGCCACACCGAAGTATCGGTTATAGCTTTTACGCCCAATTGCCCGGCCAGCATGGCATCGAAATTAGCTGCAGCCGTATTGCCCAGGGGAGAAACCAACGCGTGCGCGTTCCAGTACACATTCCGCTCCATTAATCACTCAGCCATTTTTCTTTCCACGCTTCCATAAAGGGCGGAACGGTTAACAACAATTCGTGGGTTTCCTTGGTCATAAACACCTGGGTGCTGCGACCAGTGGCAACCAGCTCGTCATTGGCGGTATCGAATATTTTGTATTCAAAAATCATTTTAGCAGCGGGCGAATTGATGTAGGTGGTATGCACCCGAATGCTGTGGCCATAGCGCAGTACCCTCTTAAAATCGCAATGTACCTGCACAATGGGCACTACAATGCCATTGCGGTAAAAATCGAGGTAGGTGAGCTGGTGTTTTTTTCCAAACGCCTCTCTGCCATCTTCGAAATACCGGATGTAATGGCCATGCCACACAATGCCCAACGGATCGGCTTCGTTAAACCTTACGTCGATCTCTGCTATATGATTCAGTTTTTTATGCACTTATGCTCCTTACTTTTTCGTCTTTTTTACAGGCTGGGCTGGCGCTGCTGCGGGTTCTGGCGTAACGGCAACAGGCGCTTTGGCGTATGCTGTTTTCCAGTCGGTAAATGAGCCTTTTGCGGTTTTCAGCACTTCCATAATAGAACGTGCCCAATAGTTGCGGAAACCAAAACCTCCGGCCTTGCCTTCTACACGCTCGGCCACGAGTACTTTTTTAGTATCCATGTCTACATACACCACCCAGTAGCTGGAGGCTTCTTTACCCTTGCTCATGGCTTCGCCCATCAGCATCATACCCAGCCCTTTATTCCCGGCAAAGTTATACTTCTTAACCTGAGCAGCCACCATATCTTTAGTTAAACGACTAAAATCATTAAGATCGCTCGAAAACAGCTGATCGGTTTTGGCGGTGCCATTCATTTTATTGGCTACATCCTGTGCATAGGCAACTGTGCTGCGCTTACAGGCTGCCGGCACATCGTACTTTTTAGCTTCGTTGATCACAAGGTCGTTCCAGGCCTGGTAGTATTTATCGCGGATCTGATCGGGTGTAATGGCTCCTGCATCGCCCCACTGAGCAGCAGAACCAATAAAGCGGAGCTGCGAATAATCGATACCCAGCCAGGTAACCGGCACTTCGGGTTTAAATACATCGGCAGAGGTAAGCTGCGCAAACACAGGATGTAAAGCGATGGCAAACAAGGCCGACAAAAACATTTTTTTCATGATGGGTTGTTTTGATGGGATTAATTGTTCAAAAATATTTTCATATCGCAGGAGGCGATGCATTCTTCATTATAAAATACTTCGGCGGTAATTACCGATGCGTTGAGCACAGTATGCTTAACGGTTACCCGGGTTACAATGGCCGTACCGGCAGGTGGCAACTCGCTTATGCGCAGGTTGCTCACAGCGCCAATGTAGCCCACCGGCACAGGGGTATTGTTTTGCTGCGCCAGGAAACCCGTTCCCGCGGCTGCGGTCTGGGCCATGTTTTCGGTAAGTCCGGCCTCGGTGAGTACACCCTCTTCGACCAGGATATGATCGTGGGGAATCACAAAACGCGATTCGGTAATGGTATCGTTGGCATGCAACAATTCGGAAATAAGCACAAAGGGTGCGCGCTGGGGTATATAATTAATAACGGTATCCAATATCACAGGTTTTGAGGGGCGAAAATTACAACAATATATGGGCAAAATAACATTATAAGCCGGGGGATACCCGTTTTTAACAACCGGATAAACAGGCAAATGATGCCAATACTCAATGAAGGGTCAAACACATTTTGATATTTTATAATTTTATTGCACCAATTGACCCAAACCGACAACTATGATGCCAGATAAAGACGCCCAACGGATGGATGCGCTTACCGATGGCGTATTTGCTATTGTAGCCACTTTGCTGGTGCTGGAGATTAAACTGCCCGACTTTTCGGGCCATTTAACCACGGCAGAGATTCGCCAGAGCCTGTTGCATATTGTTCCGTCTTTCCTGGCTTTTGCCTTTAGTTTTCTTACAGTAGCCATTTACTGGCTCAACCACGATTACCTGTCGTCGCTCATCACAAAATATACACCTACGCTCAAGTACCTGAACCTGTTTCTGCTATTCTGGATTTGCCTCATCCCCTTCCCTACGAGGTTTATCAGCGAATACCCTACGGCCAAAATAGCATCGGTTGTGTACGGAGCAGAAATGATGATGGTAGCAGTTTCCGGCACCTGTGTATACTGGTACCTGGCTTTTAAATCGGGGCAACTGCATCATTCCATCCCAATAGCTACACGCAAAAGCGTTTTACGCAAATACCTGGGCGGCCCGGTGTTGTATGCCACATCTGTTGTGCTGGCTTTTATAAGCCCTTATCTATCTATTGGTATGTTTATTCTTATTCCCTTGCTGTTCATCATTTTGCCCAAAGCGAGACTGGAAGAAGATGTATGATGCCTGATTTAAGATGAGCTACGCGCTAGTGTTTCCCCGCAGATCGCGCAGACTAAAAACCACGCAGATTTCGCAGATGTGCGGTGCGAGCACAAGCGCTGGCAGGTCTACCTCGTGCCCATTGACCATTCACTTCTCACTTCTCTCAGGTACCTGCGCCCCGCAGTAGCGGGACAGGCACCTGACAGGTCATTCTCACCAAAGAAAAAGCCTCCCCGTTGTTACAGGAAGGCTTTTTGATATCATTTAAAACAAAGTCTGTTATTTAAACTCTTTCTCCATCAACTCGCGGATGTACTTAACCGGAGCGCTGCCGTAGCTGAGGAATTTTTCATGAAACTGTTTCAGGTTAAAACGGTCGCCCAGTTTCTTTTTCAGGTCTTCGCGCAGGTCGTAGATTTCGGTGTAGCCGGTAAAATAGCTGCACAATTGCACCTGGGTCACCGTTACCCGTTTCCATTTACCTTCGGCTTCGGCCTGCTGCTGAAAAGCTTCGTTTACCAGCAGGTTCATGCCCTGCTCTTTGGTCATATCTTTTACATGCACGCTGTAATCGAGAATGGTGTTGCAGGTGCTGCGCAGGTTCCATTTGTAATACATCAGCATCATTTCGGGACTAGGCTGATCGCTGCCATCTTCGCTGCCGTAACCGTTTTCGAGCATCATTTTTTCGGTATACACGGCCCAGCCTTCGATCATAGCACCATTGCCCAGAATGGCTTTGATGATACTAGGCGACTGGTTGCTGTAAACCAACTGGGTATAGTGCCCAGGAATGGCTTCGTGGATATTGAGGATCTGCAGGGTGTAATTGTTGTACTCACGCAGGTAACTCTCTGCCTGCTCTTTAGGCCAACCATTGAGGCTGCCTACATTGTAATATGTGTTGCCATTTTTATCGTAGGGACCAGGCGCGCTGATAGAGGCACCGGCCACACCCGCCATATAATCGGGCTCACGACGCACCACCAATGGCTTGGCAGGATCGATGTAAATAAGGTCTTTCTTTTTGATAAACGCTACCAGCACCGGAATCTGCTTTTCGATAGCCGCCTGGAAACCATTGGGCTGTGCGTGTTTCAGCGAGATCTTATCAATTACCTGGCGAATGAGTTGCAACGTATCGGTTGGCGCAGGAGCCGTACCCATATACTTAGGCCACAATTGCACCGCCAGGGCAGCCATTTTCTGGTGCAGGTCTTTTTTATGGGCAATGGCTTTGTCGTATACCTGGTCTACCGTGTAGCCACTCTGTATATCGAAATCGAATTTCTTAGCATACAAATCCTTACCCAAACGGAAACTGCGCGGCTGGTCATTCTTCAATTGTTTCAACCAATCGGCATAACTTTTAATGGCGGCTACAGCAGCCTGGGCACGGGTGCCTATCTCCTGCTTCTCTGCCTCGGGTAAATGAGATTTGGCCAAAGCCGATTTCAGGTCCACTTCAAATACAGAAATACCACCGAGGTTTTGCTCTATGGCGAGCTGGGTATGCTCTACTGTTGGGTTCTTAATATTTTGCTTAGCGGCTTCGTAATAAGCAGGCACAGCAGCCATGCGTATGCCAATATTGTGCAGGCGGGTATCGAGCGAGTCGTAATTGCCGTTGAGCATTTCGGCAAAGCTGCCGCATACATTATAATCGGAGGGGTTCCACTCATATGATTTCTGATCGTTTGCAGACCAGATGGTGGCCTGAAGCTGGTTTTCAATCATCTTCAGATCGGTGCGGTTGTTGTCCGACAGTTTGCCCTCGTCGAATTGCTTAAGCGAATCGAGATTGGCTTTGGCAAAGTCCAGTTCCTTTTGGCGCGATGCCGCGTCGGGCACCACCAATACGCTATCATACTTGTGGTATCCCTGGCCGCTGGCCCATCCGGGATATACTTTCCACAATGAGGTTACAAAACCTTCTTTATAGGCATCAAAACGTTGGTTCTGGTCTTCCTTTGCGGCAGAGGTAGTGCCGTTATTACCGCAGGAAGCCAGCACACCGCAAAGCATGGTGGTGGCCATGGCCGATTTCATAGTTATACGCATAAAAGACAATATTGGGTTATCTCCGCTGAACGGGAGGCGCTTCGTTGAAGCAACTAAAATAAACATCTTCCAGTTCTCCTTCATAATAAATGGAGCGGCCCTGCTGGCAAATGGCGGCGCAATCTGCTTTATATCGCTCCTGCAACCCTTCGGTTTCGATAAGCGAACAGGCTCTGGCAAAAGCCCTGATATTGGATTGCAGTAAGGCTGGTAACGTATAATCGTACCGTGCTATAAACTTACCCGTCTCTGCTACACGAAACAGCAGCAGCGTAATGATGTCTTCTTTATAAATGGAAATGACTTCAAAATCGGTAATGATCTTATTAAGCCGCGACGCTTTGGGATTGCGTTTTTTGCCCTTGCTGGTATGAAACTGCCCTTCGATTTTTTTGCGGGTTTGCGCTACATACGCAGCCGTATCGCCGGTAAGATCGATCTGGAAATAATCTTTTACCACTTCAAACTTATCGCAGATCTTTTCGATCTCGGCAATAAGCTCTTCTTTGGTAAGCTCTTGCAGGAGCTTGTTAAGATTCGATTTCTTTTTCATGGGCGGAAAGGTAAGGGGAAATGCGGAGGAGATCAAATGCGAGGCAAACGATAAAAAAACAGCTCCCCGTTTTAGCGGGAAGCTGCTCTACTAACTCATCAGTAGCCTTTCATGAACGAAAGTGCGGTAACAGAAGACACCACTTTTGCGGCATCTAATAGTTTGGGATGGGTAACTATCGGTTGATGGTACAATGATAATCGTTGAAAACCATGTACGGTACCGTTTTTTAACGGTATTTTGAAAACAACCGGCTTATTTTACTTCCTTAATATCATCTGGTTTCCAGCTTTTGTCGAAGAAGGGCTCCAGTGGGCCATAAAAGCGGAACAGTGTAAACCAACCTTTACCCGCATCGGTTTTGATCCAGTTCTTCTCTTTGCCTTGTGGTTTATCGGGACCAAAATATACATCTACAGACCCGTCAGCATTGGCTTGCGGGCCGCTATACGGACTCACAGACGGGAAGGGCTGGCCATTGCGGAGAATAGAACGGCTTTGCGCATCATACACTACAATAGACCAGAAATTTTTTACCGGAATATTGCCGGGTATGTGCAAAACATAGTTTTTAGCCCCGTCCAGGAAATTGCCGCTGGCATCGCGTGGTGTCCATAAATACTGGGAGCCGCCACCTACAATCTTTTTAACCATAGCGGGCGACATTCCAATGGCGATGTAGGCAAAACCCGCACGGCGATCGGTGTTTACATAACCCTGCGAATCCCAGCTAGCACTGCCGCCAATAAAGGCCCATTCCCAGCGCCGGTCGCTATAGACCATGCGTGCGGTATCGGTAGAGGCATAACTGTTGGCTCTTGCCATGGCAGAAGCGGTACGCGCAGCATCTTCCAGCAAGGCTTTGCGGTCGGCATCGGGCTGAAAAGGTTTTCCTTTTTCGATGCCAATAGATGCAAGTAAAAAACGTTCGTCGGTGCGCAAACGATCGTCTGGCTCATCGGCCACGAGTGTAGCCAGGTCTTCAAAAAAGTTATAATTATCAGAAAACACGGTACTTACTTCCTTACCCGACCCGTTTACAAAAGTCATGGCCGCAGGACTGGCGGCCTGGCTCAGCGGATACACTTTGGTCGATTTCATCAACGCTACCGCGTGATCGGGTTTACCATCCTGCAAAAATCCTCTTACACCAAGACTGACCCTGTAGGTAGGGCATTTGAGCACCATATAACCTTTGGGCACATTGCCGGCATACGCGGGCGGCAACAACAGAAATTTGCCACCCTTGCCTTTGTCTTCTCCGGTGGGACCAATGCCTGCAATTTCATTCTGCCACATATCGTTAATGCCACCCAGCATCATAGGTGGTACTTCTACCACCAACGGGCCATCACGTTTAAGATCGAACGATGCCAGGCCGTAAACCGTTTCGGTATTGCCGGTAAGCAGCAAGGTTTGTCCATCCATTAAGGTTTCCCATATCACCATTTGGTTGGGAGTAGCACTGCCGGCCACAGCCACACCTTTCCATACATTGTACCACGATACGGCGTGCATCTGGTCCATATACGCTTCCAGTGCCCGGCTGTAAACCAGTGTTTCGTTCAATTTTTTAGTGGCCTCTTCAGTGGGGTAACCGTTTTTAAATTCAAATTCGCCCAGCCGCGATTTTATTTTTCCGGTACCAATCCAGCCGTGGCCGTCTGTACCGCCGCCGGATTGGGTTGTTGCTTCAGGAGCAGCACCGGCATGTTTGTTTTCGGTAGCTGCTCCGCCGCAGCCAGACAGTGCAATTCCACTTACAAGCAAAGCAACCAACAGCCGCGAGGGGCTTAGTTTCTGGCTTCTCCCGGAAGCAAGACTAACATCAATGTGACAGATCTTTCTCATATAAAACATTATTAGGTTTAAAAGAGGTAAACAAGAGACACTAATGCGATACAATTTTGAATGCCGATACGTTGCGGAGAGCGATGCCTGCCGGGAGCATACAACCGCCGTTTAACTGGTTTACCGGGTTATTGTTTTTATGAATATGGATACCCAATACCGGGGCAAATCTTATTTGATTGGAATAGCTGTATAATATTAAGTTAAAAAATCTATATTCTATTATAGAATCACAACACTATACGATTGCCATTATTTCATAGATAACCGAACATAAAAAACGCCTCCGATATACGAAGGCATTTAAGTACTATATGCGGTTATTGACTACACTTGTGGTCCATACATCCGGCGCATCATTTCATACAAGCGGGGATGTGATTGCTGCATGCGCACAGGCCGGGTAAAAAAGTACTCGCTGAGTACGGCCAGAAATTCGGCAGGACTTTCCCGGGCATAATCATCTACGCCTTGCAATTGCTGGGTTTCGCGCAGCATAAGCTCTACCCAGGGATCTATCATCTGTTCGCTCAGCAAGGCCAGGGGTACGCCATCCATCTGGCCATCCTGCAAGTCGAGTACATGTACAAATTCATGAATGGCCACGTTAGAAGGTTTATGCTGCATGATATCGGCCCACAATACATCGCGTGCCAGGTACACGATACCGCTTAGTTTTTGTGTGCCGGTAAGCCCCACAGTATGCATATGCTGCCCTTGCCCATTTTCGAAAGTTCCAAAGGCCGAGGAATGCATAATGACTTCTTTCAACTGCGGATACATCCATTCTTTTAAGAAAAACACCGGAACAATGGCACTGGCTGCTACAAAAATATAATCGCGCTCTACCAGCTCAAAACTTACAGGAGTGATGGGTACCCGGTATAAAAAGGCTTCCATTCTGGTACGAAACAGTAACTGCTGCCCGTCGGTAAGGTTTTGGTAAAATACCAGGTGCTTTACCAACACCGGGTGCCAATGATTGGCATCCCATACCGGTCTATTTATTTGCAGCCGCTGTACATCAGCCAGCGCGAGGCCGCGCGTCACCCATCTATCCACCTTGCCAAAAGGTTTGCCATACAGGTTGTCACGGGCATTACCCAGTGCTGTAAAAACAGCGGTAAGTGCCACCAGCAGTATTACAAACAGTATTACACTCATAAGTGTTTTTTACCCATGATATACCCGTGATGCTACAATAAGTCCATCTTTAATCTCCAGTACTTCGGCCACGAGCATATCGGCTTCGCCGGGCACCTGGCGAATGTATTCCATAAACACGCGGTCGTTATCGGCGGTAAGCGTAGTTACTTCGTAATGCAATTCGGGTAAGCGGTCAAAGGCATCCTGCCACCAGCTGCGCAGCGCGGGCTTGCCGCTTACGAGTCCGTTGGTTTCGGGCAGGCGTATTTTAAGTTTGGGACTGTAATGCTCGGCTTTGTCGTGGTACAGCGCCAGCAAATTTTCGAGAAGGTGTTCGTTAAACGCCTTAAACCAGTTTAGGGCAATGGCTTTATGTTGGTCGGAGAGTTGCATGAAAAATATTTTCAGGACTAATATACCCTGAAAATTATCAAATGGTGCACGCTTATTGGGATACCTGCTATTCATTTTCCGCAGATGAAAAGCCACGCAGATTTCGCCGAAGTGTTTTATGAGCGCATCTATTGAGACTTACTCCAGAAATCGTAATAATTAAACCACTGCAAGGGATACTGTTTCACTTTTACATGCAGCTCACCAATGTAATCGTGCAGCATGGTTTGCATATCCTGGCGGGAGTTGGTATACTCTTTTACCGGAGAGGAGAAGAAGTGGTAGTGTGTAGCCGATTCTTTAAAGGCAAATACATAACTAACCGGCGCTCTTAATTTGGTGCTGATGGCAAAAGGCCCCAGCGGAAAACGGGCTTCCTGGCCCAAAAATTCAGCAGCTATACTACGGCTGCCTTCAGTAAAACGATCGGCATGCATACACACCAGTTCATTGCGCTTGAGCGCGTCGGCTATGGCGTATATATGGCTCAGATCATCGCCAATACCAATGATATTAAAGCTAAAGGGGCCTTTGATCTTATCGAGGTAAGCTTTGAGTTTTTCTTTTTCGCCTTCGTACATCACAATATTCACCTTAGCATCGAGGCGCTTGAGCAAATGGCCTGCAATCTCCCAATTGCCCAAATGGGCGCTGATGAGCATGCCACCTTTGCCGTCGCGTACCATCTGGCGCAGGTTGTCTTCGCCATCAAAATCGAAAGTAAACGAATTATCGGCTCCGCTCATCACCACAATGCGGTCGATAAGCGTTTGGCCAAATACGAAATAGTTGCGGTACAGGGCCAGGATGGACTTAAGCGGCGCCCAGCCCAGGTGTTTGGTGAAATAGGCATACATGTGGCGCGACGATTGCCAGGAGCAAAGCCAGTAATACGCTGCCACGAAGTACAATAAAAAATATGCCGGACGAACGCCGGCATTTTGTAATAATCCTACAAATATCTTGTAACCCAGTCTGTTTCCTTTAGACTGGCCACGCCATTTTGCCATCAGGCAGAAACTTTACTGTTTACTCTCTGGATAACATAATTGTAAAAATCCTGAACGGTAATCATACCCTGAAAATCTTCGGGTTTTACCTTAAAGCCAAAATTGCTTTCAATCACCACCACCAGGTCTATATAATCCAGGCTGTCGAGGTCCAGGGTCTTTTTAAGGTCAGCATCGGGCGTAATAGCTTCCGGTTCCACCTCAAAATCTTCTACCATAAAACCGTTAATACGCTCAATAATCTGCTGTTCTGACATATACTACGAAATTTATACTATTTCCACTTTTTAACGATTAAGGAAGAATTAGTACCCCCAAAACCAAAAGAATTAGACAAAAATAAGTCAAATTCCTGATTAATGGTAGAAGTGGCTATGTTGAGCTTAGCAGAGTCCTCATCGGGATTCTCCAGGTTAATATTGGGTGCAATAAAACCATTTTGCATCATTAACATGCTGTATACCACCTCACTAGCACCCGCCATCCAGCATTCGTGGCCGGTCATGCTCTTGGTAGAGCTTACCAGCGGCCTGCTGCTGCCAAATACCTCGTGAATGGCCCTGGCCTCGCTCACATCGCCGGCTGGCGTAGAGGTGGCGTGGGCGTTAATGTATGGCACATCAGCCGCTGCCAAACCCGCGTCTTTCAATGCTTTTTGCAGCGAACGTACCGGACCTTCTACACTGGGGTTGGAGATATGGCCGCCATTAGACGAAAAGCCATACCCAATTACTTCTCCCAAAATATTGGCGCCTCTGCGCTGTGCACTTTCCAGGCTTTCGAGAATTACAGTTGCCGCTCCACCGCCAGGTACCAGTCCGTCGCGGTCGCGGTCGAACGGGCGGGAGGCTTTGGTAGGCTCGTCTTCTCTTAACGAAAACACCGAAAGGGCGTCAAAATTGGGCATGCTGTAGATATTGGTTTCCTGGGCACCGCCGCAGATTACCGTATCCTGCAAACCGTTTTTGATAAACATATAGCCCATACCAATCGAGTGCGAGCCGCTGGCGCAAGCCGCGCTGATGGTAAAATTGATGCCTTTGAGCTTAAAAATGGTAGCCAGGTTCATGGTTACGGTGCTGTTGAGCACCTGGAACACCGATCCCGACCCGATAAGGGTGGTATCTTTCTTTTCCCGTATCATATCCATGCCTTCGATCACGGCCTGGGCCGAGCTGTCGTTGCCGTAAATGATACCTACTTCGTTGCGATCCAGAAAATCCTGGTCCAACCCGGCAGTCTGCAAGGCTTCTACCGTAGCCACATAAGCATAATCGGCCTCTTCGGGCATCATAATGCGGGCACGGCGGTCGAGAATGCCTTTCAGATTGGGCCGCTCTACGTAACCGGTGAGGCCCGAGCGGTATCCCATTTCTTTGCGGCGGGGATCAAAAATGATGCCCGAACGACCTGTATATAAAGAGTCTTTTACCTCTGCCAGGTTTTTGCCTAAGCAGCTGTAAATACCCAATCCTGTAATAACTACTCTGTTTGACATGTTGGTGTTGTTTTAAGACAACGCTGATATGGGGAGATCTGACCATTGAAATGTTCAGATCAGTTTGAAGATTTTCATGGCCAAAGACCTGGCAAATCGATTCACTATTGAATTAAAAAAAATGGATCTGCCAGGTGCGTAGCTCCTGTCAGGTCTGAACTTCGGTAACTAAACCCCGCATAGGCGGGACAGGCGCTGTCGAAGTTATCGAAGGCCGCTACGTATACAACCCTCCGTTAATAGAAACTACCTGACCGGTGATATACGCGGCATCTTTCGAAGCCAGGAAACCGACCAGAGCGGCTACTTCTTCGGGATTGCCAAACCGTTTTACCGGCACTATGGCAGCCAGTTCCTTTTCGTCGAGGTCAGAGGTCATATCGGTTTTAATGAAACCGGGAGCTACGGCGTTTACCGTAACATTACGTTTGGCCACTTCCTGCGCCAGGGCTTTGGTAGCGCCAATCATACCTGCTTTGGCAGCGCTGTAATTGGTTTGGCCCGGCATACCTTTAATACCGGAAAGCGACACCAGGTTAATGATGCGGCCATAACGGTTCATGAGCATCGGGTTCAGCACCTTGCGGGTTACGAAAAACATACCGTTGAGGCTGGTATCCATTACACTGTTCCATTGGTCGTCGCTCATGAAAGACATGAGGGTATCCTTACGCACACCGGCATTGTTTACCAGCACTTCAATTACCGAATCGGGATGGGTTTCCATCCACTGGTCCAGTTTGCCTTCGAGCCCGGCCTGGTCGGCCACATCGAACTGTATAATCTCTGCCTGCACGCCCTGCTCCTCTACCATTGCTTTGGTATTGAGTGCTTCGGCTTCGTTTCCTTTATAATTGATGAGTACATGGTAACCCATTGCAGCCAGTTTAATACAAACCGCCCTTCCTATTCCTCTCGACCCTCCGGTTACTAATGCATATTTCTGTTTACTCATACCTTACTTTTCTATTGCAAATTATTTAAATCCGGTTCACCACAATACCTACGGTTGCTTATTCAAAAAAATTATAGCGGTTGGCGATAATCAGTTCCTTCACGTTTTGCAGGTCTACATAACGGGGCTCATCGGTAATGAACTTAGGGAACACTGCCCTTACTTTATCGTACACTTCTTTGGCCATTGGCGATAACTTACCCGATACTTCGCGGTAATCAATTGCCTGTACAATGGTCATAAGGTGCACCGCCATTACCTCAAAGGTGTTTTCAATCACCTTATGGCAAATAAGTGCGCTGTTGCAACCCATGCTCACAATATCCTGGTTGTCGTTGTTGTTGGGTATGCTGTGTACATACATCGGGTTGCTCAGCATCTGGTTTTCGGCCACGGTGCTGGTAGCGGTGTATTGCACACCCTGCATACCAAAATTAAGACCCAATACGCCCAGGTTTACAAACGGGGGCAGCATACGGTTCAGGTTATGGTTAAGCAGGTAATTGAGCTGGCGCTCGGCCAGCATGCTCAGTTTGGTGATGGCGATCTTTACTTTATCCATTTCCAGCGATACATAATCGCCGTGGAAATTGCCACCGTGGAAAATATTGTTGGCTTCCGGATCAATGATCGGGTTGTCGTTTACGGAGTTAAATTCCTCTACCAGCACTTTCTCTGCAAAGCGCAGGGTATCGAGCACGGGACCCATAATCTGCGGAGTGCAGCGGAGCGAGTAGTACTCCTGCACTTTATCTTCCAGCACCCTTTCGGTTACTTCTTTTTCGTACAGGTGCTCATGGCGTTTTTTCATGAGTTTGCTGCCCTTCATCACCTTGCGCATGGCAGCCGCTACCTGGTTTTGCCCGTCGTGGAGTTTTACCTGGTTCAGTTCTTTGGAAAAAGAATCGTCGTAGGCCTCTACCAGTTCGTTGATCATAGCGCTCATGATAATCTCCCAGCTTAGCAACTGGTAAGCCTGCAGCAGGTTTACCAAGCCTACGCCCGTCATGGCCGAGGTACCGTTCAAAATGGCCAATCCTTCGCGGATGTGCATTTCCAGCGGTTTGATGTCCAGTTTTTTGAACACTTTGGCGGTAGACTGGCGTTTGCCTTCGTACACTACTTCTCCCTCGCCTATCAATACCAGGGCCAGATGGGCCAGCTGCACGAGATCGCCACTGGCACCTACACCACCATGCTGGAATATGCAGGGGTATACATCTTTGTTAATCAGATCTTTAAGCAGCACCACTACCTCCTGGTGAATGCCGCTGTGGGCACGCATAAGGGTATTGAGCCGGGCCACCATCATGGCTTTGGTATGCATAGGCTCCAGCAGGCGGCCGGTGCCTGAGGCATGGCTGCGGATGAGGTTAAACTGCAACTGCTTGCGGTCGGCATCATCGATCTTATATTGCGCCATTGGCCCAAATCCGGTGTTGATACCGTAAATGAGCTTATTCTTCGAAAAATCCTTTAAAAACTTGTAGCAGGACTCCACGGCTTTCAACGCGTCCATCGTGAGGTCTACCTGCTGTTCCTCAAATACAATCTGCCTGATGTCGGACAGGCCACTCATCTTTCCGCCTATTTTTACCATTACTGCTTTTTCGGTTTTGAAGGTGCAAATTTATAAAATAGATTTAGGTATAATGTGAGCTTTTTAAAACCCACAGCTGACGTACCTTTCAGCGTTAAAACAGTAGTTTTACACCGTTATTTTGCTGTATTCCGAAGGCTAAAGAACAAATACCCGGCCGGGATTGTTTTAGCCTATAAAACCTGTCCGGCAGCGGAAACCAGTAATTGGCAAATATTTCGTAATTTTTATACATAAACCATTGTCAAAACCTTCATCTTATGGCAAGAACATACCTCATTACCGGACTCATAGGCCTGGCGCTAAGCTTAAATGCCTGCCATAGCAGCAAAAAAAGCAGTAGTACCCCGGATTCGGCCCATAACAGTAAAAACGCGCTGGATTACTATGGCGTTTACACCGGTACCCTTCCCTGCGCCGATTGCAGTGGCATGCTCACTTCTATTGCATTAAATAAAGATGAAACCTACGAAATGAGAACCCGGTATGAAGGCAAGTCCACTGAAATTATGGCTTCGCGGGGTACTTACCAGTGGAACGCGCAGGGATCGACTATTACTTTAAAAGAAGAAGGCAGCAACCAACCGGCAGACCAATACAAAGTGGGCGAAAACACCCTTACCAAACTGGACCTGTCGGGCAAGCCCATTACCGGCAACCTGGCCAGCCAATATGTATTGCAAAAAATGATGGCCGATGAGCTCACCAATAAAAGATGGAAACTGATTGAAATAAACGGCAAGCCTGTAAAACCAGATGCTACCACCCAAAAAGAGCCGGATATGACCTTTGCGATGGACAAACTCCAGGTGTCGGGCAATGGCGGATGCAATGGCTATTCGGGCAGTTTTATTCTGAGACCAGGCAGCCGCATCGCTTTTTCGGGCATGATCTCTACCATGATGGCCTGCCCGGATATGAGTACCGAAACCCAACTGCATAAAGTTTTTGAAACAGCCGACAACTATAGCATAAACGCGAAGAAGGATACCTTATCGCTGAACAAAGCCCGTATGGCACCGCTGGCAAGGTTTGCAGCGCAATAGTTGAGGCCTTCCTTTGCTGGCAATGCAAAGTATATTACAAAAGCCCATTCACTTATCGTGAATGGGCTTTGTTTATGTTGGAGGATCTTTATCTTATAGCTTGGCCTGAAGCTCAGTCATACGGCCTCGAAGTATGACAGTTTCGTCTCCGGATCAGCGGTCAGCCATCTGTATTTACTTGCCTTGCAGCAGATTGTAATACTGGTCTACCTTCTCTTTGTAATAAGGTTTAAGCGTGGCAGGAGCTGTGCGGTATACATCTATGGCCGACTGCCTGTTTTTAAGGAAATCCTGCAAGGCCGGCGGAATAGATTTGGGCAATTCTTTACCGGCATTGGACTGGCGCTTGTTGTCTTCTTCCTGCTGGCGCATCGCATCCTGGGCTTGTAACAAACGGGTAAGGATATCTTGCTGGCGGCGCATCATTTGCTCGCTCAGCCTGCGGTTTACCAGGTCGGTTTCGTTGCGGTCCATATCCTGTGCCAGTTGGTTCAATATGGCGCTATTGCCTTTTCCGTTTTTAATCAGGTTCTGGTTTAGCTGCTGCAACTGTTTGCGGATAGCCGCCTGTTGCGCTGCCATACGGGCCAGCTCTTCGGAGCTGCCATACTCACCGCTTTGCCCGCCCTGCTGGCCCTGGCCTTGTTGCTGACTCTGCTGCTGGCCTGGTTTGTTGCCTTGCTGCCCCCGGTTCATCATTTGCTGCATGCCCTGGCCCAGTTGCTGCTGCTTGGTCATAATATCGCCCAGCTGCTTGCCGTTGCCAGGTTTGGGTTTGTTGCCACCTGGTTTACTGCAACTGCCGGAGCTCTGCTGTTTCATAGCCTGGCTTTGCATACTCATGAGGTTTTGCAGCAATTCATTCAACATCAGCGCCAGGTTGTTGGCACCGGTCATAATATATTGCTGGCTGGTAAGCGCCCGGCCTGTATTGCGGTTCTCCAGCCCCTGTATGGTGTTTTGCATTTGCTGCTTAATCTCTCCTGTTTCTTTATTAACGGTAGCACTAAGCTGGAATACCCTTTTACTGAGGGCAAACAGGCTATCGGCAATCATTTCGGAGGTATTGGATAATTTCTGCTGGCGTTTGCCAATCTCTACATACGCCGGAGCCGTGGGCGGTGTGGTGCGCAGGCTGTTCATCACCTCTTCCTGCTCAAATGACATGCGTATAAGGTTTTGCAGCAACTGGCGTGTAGCTTTTATGTCGATTTCAATCTGTTTCATTTCCATGCCACCAGCACCCTGCCGCATCATATTGGCCATCTGTTGCAGGTTTTGCTGTGCTTTCTGCTGTGCCTGCGATGCTTTGGAACGGTTCTGCTGCTGCATTTGCTGCTGGCTTTGCTGCATTTGCTCGCCTGCCTGCTGGCCCTGTTCTTTGGGCTGGTCCATCTCCTGCTTCTCTTCCAGCTGGTCGTTCAGCTTATCCATTTCTTTCATTTCTTTCTGCACCTGGTTCAGTTGTTGCTGCAACTGTTGCTGCTGCTCCATTTTTTTAGCCAGATCGCTGTTTTGCTGCTGGGTCTGCTCTTTTAACGCGCCTTGTTTTTGCGCCAGCGAGTCGGCCTTATTGGCCAGGTCTTCCATACGCATCTGCATTTCCAGCTTGTTCATCAGCTCTTTGATGCGCTCCATATCCTTTTGCATCAAATCGTTTTTCTGCTGGGCAGAGTTGAGCTCGCGGAAGGCATCTTCTTTATTCAGTCGCTCCATAAGCTCCTGCAAGCGTTTCATCTGGTCTTTGAGGTCATTATTGAGCAGGTTTTCCATGAGTTTTTCCATGGTTTGCTGCTTATCGCGCAGGTCTTCGCTCAACTCTTTAAATTCGGATTGTTTGTTAAACTGGTCTAGTTTTTCCTTTACGTTTTCGAGCTGCTGCTGCATTTGCTGCTGTTTCTCTGCCAGTTGCTCCAATGCTTTTTTATCTTCCCAATCGAGGGCCGATTTCTGCAACATTTTTTCCTGCAACGCTTTCATACTTTTCTGCAATTCCTTTGCTTTGTTGCTGCTGCTCTTCAAGCCTTTTTCCATCTTATCGGCATTGGCCAGCATCAGCGAATCCATTTGCACAGCAGAAGGCATATGGTATTGCATTACCGTGCTTTTGGCCGATTTGCTGCCGTGCACCCCATCATTATCCCAAACCTCTACATAATAAGAAAGATCATCGCCTGGTTGCAGCTGCATTTGCTCCACATCGAGAATATGGTTAAAAGAAGCAAACAAACCCTTGGCTGCAGGAATGGGTACACTATGGCTTTTTACCTGTTTATCGCCATTGCGTTTAATGTTGTACACAAAATTGATGTTGCGGATGCCATAATCATCGTTGGCCTCGCCATACAGCACCACCATGCTACCCGTAGTACTATCGTTGTATTGCTGCAACGATACCGAAGGAAACTGGTCGGGTATAACCCCAATGCGATAATGCAGACTATCGGGCTGGCGAATGTATTGGTTGCTTATTACAATGCTGTACGTAGTATCGTTCATGGCCTGCAACTGGTGCACATACAAGCCGTTTAACTGGCGGAGGGTGGTAGCGCTATGCGGATACACAAACTGCACCGCATCGGTATGTTGCGCCTGAAACGCCCAACCAATGCGGGTGCCAGCGGGCACAATCATATCACCCAGGTTATCGAGCACTTCATCTTTACGGCCGGTATAATCGGGGTAATCGAGCTGTACTTTAAAGGCGCTCATGACAGGTTTGGGCACTACTTTAACAGCATAAGGTTTTGACGTGTAGCCATTGGCCTGCAGCTGAAAACTGAAAGCCGTGCCTACTTTGGTAAAATTGTAGGTAAAAAGGTTGCCCTCTTTACGCTCCATGAGAATCTGCTGACCGTTTTGCTGAATCCAAACCTGGTCGGGCAGCAGGTTGCCTTTCATTTCTACTTCGAGCTGCCAGTCGCTGTATTGCGGAATGGTAAAATCTTTGTTGCGCACCACCCAATCAAAAGGTACTTTTTTCTCAAAAGTGCGGGACGGCTGTAGCAACCTCTCGGACGACTCTCTGAAAATATTGGGCGCGCCTATTACCACAGCCAGCAAAGCCAAAGCCGGTGGCAGCAAGTATTTGAGGTATCTTTTATTAGAGGTAAGGTTAATGGCCGACACAAACGGAACCGGCGCCAGCTCTGCCGATTTTTGCGCAATGCTGGCTTCGATAAGTGCACGGCTGGGCGCATCCACACTCTGCCTTTTGAGTTGCAGAATGTTCAGCAGTTTATCTTTTACTTCCGGGAAATGGGTGCCGATAATACCCGCGGCCTGGTCGTGACTGATAACTTTGCCCAAACGCTGCATTTGCAGCAATGGCACAATGATCCAGAACACCAGTGCTACAGTACCCGGCACCAGCAGTACTACCAGTAAAGCATACCGCAACCACGAGGGGAAATAAAGAAAATACTCGCCCACTACGGCCAGCAATACGTACAGCAACAGGCAGGCCATAAACACCATAAGTCCCTTTAAGAGACGGTTGGTGTAGTACTTGCGGATAAAAGCATCCAGTTGTTGTATGAGCAGGCTGTAATTGTCCATTCTATTGTTATTCCTTCAGCATTAAAAACCAAATCGTTAGCACCAGGCAAGCGTATGCCCGGAGCCTACCTGCAATTTAAACATTCCCTGCCATTATTTGCGGCAGCGGGTAAATCATATTACAGCTTTAACAAAACCATTAGTACCCGCCAGAGGCTCCGCCACCACCACTTTCGCCGCCGCCAAACTCAAATCCCTTTTCGGGCGCTGCGGCAGCAGTATGGGCCATGGTTTGGGCAATCAGGAGCGCTTCGATCTGGCGTTTGGCCCAATCGGGCGTATCATCGGGCTGGGCATCGTAGGTAAAGCCATGTTTGGGTGTTTTGAGGTAACGGATAAGCCAGGCAGAAACCGACACCAGCAATGCCCCGCCCAGTACCATCACCGTTTCGAGCGGCATAATGGAATGGTAATACCGTACGGTAAATACGGCGGCGGCAATAAGCACCAATCCCGCACCCAGTACCAGCCTGTCTTTTTTGCGGATGCCATACCAGATGTAGGCAAAAGGTACCAATACCGTCCAGATCCAGAAAAACCAGCCCAGCACGGTGCTGCCCTGCACAGCAAGATCTCCATATACAGCAGATATTTCATTGATGAGGTACACATTGCCTGCGCCATAACATAAGAGCAACAAAGTGCCTTTGGCGGTTGTCCAGCAATTATTGTACACCGACCAGGTCCAGGTTTCTTCTCTGCGGCATACCCACCAAAGTCCCATTGCGGATAGTACCAATACCAGTAATGGCGCGGCTAACATACCCACAGTGCCTAGTTCAAAACTGTGCCAAACAATGATAGCGGCAATATCTACGAGTAGTAAGGCTGTACAGGCAGTATCTTTAAAACGAAGCACACCCCAGGCCAGGAAGGGCAGGCAGAACCAGAATGCAAACCCCGTGGTCACATCCATGCTTTTGGAAAAAGCGGCCAGCAATCCGCTGATCACCATCATTAACGAACCCCAAAGCAACGCATCGTCTACCCCGGACCGGTAATGCCCGCTGCGCACAAAAAACTCCAGCATGCCGTAAGTAATGAGTCCGCCTACCACCAGCATGCCCTCCCAACCGTGCCCATCGCTCATGAGCAGCATTAACCCCAGAAAGGCCAGCAGGATAACCCCGGTAAGCAGGAACAACCCGATGCGGACAAACAGGTTGGGCGTGTATAATGTAGGCGCATAAGCCATGCGCACAGCCTTAAGCTGTTCTTCTTCGATAAATCCTTTCCGAAAAACATCTTCGCCCGCTTCGCGCAGGCGGTCGTGTTCTAAAGCGGTGGTATTATAAGCCAGCATTTTCTTTCAGTTTTCGGTTAAAATGGATGAGCGTAAAAATGAGTCCTACCGCGGAAGCGATAAAATAGAAGATGGCGAGATAAATTTTGCCTTCTTCGTTGCCACTGCCGCCACTTTCGAACAGGAAGCGGATAAACGTGTAACTCAACCCTACATAGCCATACAGCACGGTAATGAGTATAAAGTAAAAGGAGTGCTCTTTCATGGCCATGCGGAACACGAAAGCGGCGATACCTGCCAGGAATAAAAACCAAAGGGCATAAGTGGCATCAAAATGAAACATACCGGCCAGGCAGGCTACAAACAATACATGCACGCCAAAATTCCTGTAGGTAAAAGAGAAATGTGGTTTTATATGCCTGATGCCCGATAATACGCCAGCGGCAATCAACACTATGCCCAATGCAAGGCCGGAATAAATGAGTGTGGCATCATTAAAGTCATTATCGGTAAGCAAGGCTGCTGGCGTTACCGCAATGCCTACCCAGGCCGCCAGGTTGGTGATGGCGATGCTTAAAAGACCGAGGTGATCAAAACGGTAAGCGGTAATGAACATGAGCACCATGGGGATAAACGTAGCGAGCCCATACCGGGTACCAAACACCTGGTACTGAAACTGCAGATAAGCGACAAAACTGAGCAGGGTTAAACTACCCAGCAGCAGCACATAATCGAACAGGGCGTTGGGCGACTCTACTTTTGAAGTGCTGAATGGCGCTACTTTTTTGAAACAGTAGTAGAAGCATCCGCCACTGATAGCCGCGATCAGGGCCAGAATGGCCTGGTGCCCGATGGTGTCGATATTCTTGTAAATGAGAATGCCTAACCCGCCGCTCAGGAGCAAAACGCCCAGGTAGAGTAATACGGAGATTTCCCAATGCAGGGAGAACAATGCTTTTTCTTGTTGCGCTTTGGCTACGGGCACAACCTCTTCGCGTATCAGCCCTTGGCGGGCAAGGGTTTCGAGAGATGATATATCCATCTCTAAATATAGCAAAAAAGACAGAAGGGTATGTTCGTTCACTTTTATTATAGTACCTGTCACCAACAAAAAACCCCGGATAACATGGCTGCTATCCGGGGTTTTTTGTTGTATACTATTTGTTATTGTCCAAACAAGAACCTGAGTGTTACGCCTGCCCTTGTAGTAGTAATCGGGAACGAGGTAGATACTTTGGGTATCGTTTGTCTGCGGTCGTAGTAGAAGCGGATGGTTAAACCATTGCTCACTACATAATCCAATGTGGGCGAGATACCAATCACCGTTTGCCCGCGGGTGGGGATAGACAGATCCTGATCGAGCCTGTTGTTAGAGGTTATATCGTCCCGCACACTGATGTCCATTTTAAAGTTAACATCGGCAGGTTTCATTTTATTGAGACCAAATGCCGTAAATGGCAACCTTACGTTTCTGGCTCGGATACCAGCCCCTACCACATACTCATTACTCTTTGTTTCTGCCAGCTGGAAGTCGATAAGACTCAAACTCAGCGTACGCGCTTTGCGGTACTCGAAACGAGCAGTAAACTTGCTAAAGGTGGCATCTACACCAAACAGTGGCGAGAACGACTCCGTAATGGTAATATTGGGCACCAGGAAGTAAGGCACATAGTTGTGCGAGTTACTATCGATAAACGAAGGATACCCCAACACATAAATATCCTGGTAAATGAGGTTGCTGTTAAAGCTGTTCATACTCAGGTTACCGGTGTAGGCATGGGTAATCACCATATTGTCGATGTAGTTGCGGAACATTGGTAGTTTGTTAACCCCGGAGATGTTTACTCTCCAGTTAGGCATAGGCCATATGTTCTTAAACGGATTGTCTTTCAGGTTACGGCTCTTACTGTCTACCAGCTCCATCGAAACCGGATCGCGGTTGGTATATGCCGAGAGGAAAGCCGGAATAAGCACTTCCTGTGAGTAACGGGTATACCCTTTTTTATACTCCGGATCTTCCGGCGCGGCCAGTCCGTTGGTATATGGGTTGCTGCGGCCCAGGCGGTCGGAGATTACCTTACGGTTTTCTTCGAACCGGCGGAACGTATTGGAAATACCTTCCTTACCCGACTTATCGAACATGGTACCGATGGCAACATACGTTACACTGAATGAACCGGCATCGTAAGGGTTAAGGTGGCTGAACGTGCCATTGCCCAATGTATCCTTAAACAACTCGGAGTAGTTTTTGGAGAACGTTTTGTTCCAGTTCAGATCTATCCTTACATCCTGGAGCGGCTCCAGCGCAGCAGTAATATTAAAAGACTGGTTGTAGCGTTGCTGTATGGGTTGCACCACCAGGGAGTCGCCAGAAATGACACCTCGCGATGCCGCAGCATCGAGCCATTTCTGGTCGGGTTGGTACCCTAGCACAAACGGAAGTCCAGGCTCCCATGAACTAGGATTCATACCCAGTATGCGGCTGCTGTCCATATACCCAGGCAGCGTAGTTACATATGCTTCGCTGTATGAAACAGTAGCCCTGCGCAAACTCATAAGCAATCTGCCGCCAAGACGTACGCCCGGATTAATTTCGATAGGCTTGTTGCGTTTGGCCAGCAATTCTTTCTTACGGATCTCGCGTTTCAGTTTGCGATAGTATTTCTTCTCTGCTTTGGTAATGGTACCGTCTTCTCTTTTGTAAATGAGCTTACGCAGTGTATCGCTTATAAATCTGCTTTTTAACAGGCTGTTGCGCGATTTCTCGGGGTCGGCCTTTGCGGGTTCTGCTTTAGGCTCGGGTGCAGGTTTAGCACCTTTATCATCCAGCGGTTTGCCCAGCTTATCTACTTTTTTATCATCCTTTTTCACATCCTGGCTTTTAGAAACCGGAGGTTTGTATGCAGGTGTGTTAATGGCTTTGAGGTAGCGGTTTTTATTGTACAACTGCAGGAAGTTGGCTTCTGCATTCAACTGCACCGTTTGTCCGTTACCAATGGTGTTACCCAGGCTTTTAGACAGGAAAGATGCTGCGGTATAATTATAGGTACCGGTATAGCCGATACGGGCATTGGTCCAGTCCAGGAACGGGATCTTGGCCAGTGGTAAGGTATAGTTGGCGCCAAACGTCTGGTTATATGCCGTAGGGCGGCCCAGGCGCGCAATGTTGTTCCACAACGTATCTTTCTTCTCTTTGGTATCGATACGGCCATTGGGCTCATCTACACGAGCCAGGTTAGACGCGTTGTAATCGAACGACAACGACTTGGTAAGCTCCCAACGTAAGCTAAAGGTACGGTTCCAGGTAAAGTACTTATTGTAAGTAGCCGGAATCTTGTAGTTCCCATCATCGATATTACGCAGAATGGTTTCTCCAAACTGGCGCACCAGCTCGGTACGGAAAGAGACACTGCTGGGCAGCAACTTCACGTTGAAATCGCGGATAAGCGCCAGGTACTTCGACTTCGATTTTACCAATCGCTTAAACGGCTCTATGTATTTAGAGGCAGGCGCATAGTTGTACCCAAAGCCACCCTGGTGCTGGGTAATGGTTTCGCTCTCCAGCAGCGGACTGCGGTGGAATTGTTTATTATAAGAATAGCTCAGGTCAAAGTTGGCCAGGCTAAACGGATTTTTCTTATGTGCTTTGGCAGGTGTAATACGCACACCCTGGAAGTTAAGACTCTGGATGGCTATAAAGTCCTGCGCAGCTTTTTTCATAGAGTCGCGCTCCTGGCTGGTACGGGCAGAGTTGAGCTTATCGCTGAACTTAACATCCAGGTCGTAAGGATCAAATTCGGGGTTGCTCACCGATTGGGTATAGCCTGCAAACACAGGCAGCTGCACGCCCCATTTTTGTGGCAATAGTTTACCCGCATTAATATTGGCAGAGATGTCGTATTGGTTAAAGTTATCGCGGAAACGCTGCTGCGCTTTCTGATCGAGGTTGCCATAACCGGCGGTATGCATATTGCCGGAGAAACGTACATTACCCAGATCGGCCATTTGCAACGCGGCGCTACCGGTGGCAGCCCAACCGCCCGACTCATCAATATTAGATACCCGCAGTTCGTTAAACCAAACTTCGGTACACTGTGGCGCGCCATCGTCTTTGGGGTTTAGCACACCCAGCATAATAGACCGCACATCGCCCACGTTGGGGTTACCCACAATTACAATGTTGTTGCCAAACTCATCTTTCTGCGTATAAGGCAGGGTAAGGCTATAGCCCAAAGAGTTACGCTGCAGTTTTACATTTACCAGCTTATTGAGCGCCAGCATAATTTCATTGGCTTCGGGCCAAACCGATCGCTGGGCCGACTCTCCGGGAGGGGAGATCTTTAACGGCACCTGGTATTCGTAATAGTTATTGGTGTAATCGTTACCCAAACGGA
This sequence comes from Chitinophagaceae bacterium, assembly GCA_031546985.1. Lineage (GTDB taxonomy): Bacteria > Bacteroidota > Bacteroidia > Chitinophagales > Chitinophagaceae > JAVBJN01. The sequence goes on along the minus strand of JAVBJN010000056.1, from coordinate 23,179 downwards.
TAAACGCATACAACTGGTTGTCTTTTAACTGGGCCTGGCCTGGTACCGACTCTGCGTGAATAAACATGCGCAGGTCTTTAAACTGGCGCATATCCAGGTTATAGGTTTTAATGGCCGAGCGGGCATCACCATCCTGGAGGTTACACACCTGCATGCTGAGCGATTGCTCGTTCAACTGAATGGTTTGACCGGTAGATACGGCTTGTTGCTGACGGTCGATACCCGGAGGCACAACATAAGGGATCGGAGAACGCTGTCCGTTCTCTTCCAGGCTTACCGAACCTACGTTAAAGGATGTGATATTGTTATCATCGATCGGGATCATCTCTCCCGGTATGTTCAAGGAATACTGGTAACGGCGCCATTGGTTACGCAACAGATCCAGGCGGGCAAAACGCAGTACGGCGCTGTCTTCGAAACCGGTCATAAACATCCGGAAGAAACGGATAGAGCGGAAATCGGAAATGCTGCCTACTTTATTATCGTATGACTTAACCGGTACCCGGAACTGGTACCATTTTACCACATCTTCGGTACCATTCACCAGTTTCACTTTAGACTCCTGGATGTTGATAATATTATTCTGCCCCACGGCCATGTTTGGCGTAAGGTGAATGCGGTAATTATAATACTCTTCGGTTTCGTTCAGGGTATTATCGCCGTTAATATCTTCACTCTCCGGCAGGTTGGTGCCCGACAGGGAGTAGGTGCTGTTGTTATCGGTAACCGGTGAGTTGCCCTCGGGGTTGTTAAAATATTTATACCGCGCAAGAATGCCTGCGTTCTCTTCGGTATACTTCGGATCGCGGAAGTGACGGAAGTTATCGGAGGCAGGGTCTTCGCTGGTTTTGAGGTACACCTCGCTGCCGGTACCCACCAAAGCCCCCAGCTGGCCAAGAAAGTCGGCGCGTTTGGTTTGCTCATCTTCGCTGCTCATACCATCATACCCCACATCCTGCAGTCTGCGGCCAGAGGGGTCGTTGTCAAACGAGCGGGTAATCTGCTGCTGGTACTTGGGCACATTACCCCAGCGGCTGCTGTCTATCTTGGTAGGATCGGCGGGGTTGGGCAAGCCATTCTCAAACAGCTTACGCGAATCCTTCAAAATGTCTTCCGATACGTTACCGAGGTTCAGGTACAGGTAACCGCCATTGCTGTTGGTATTATATATGAACGGATCGAGCACCCAGAACTCTACAAACTCAATGTTGGACGCTTCAAAATCGCTGTACTCCAACGGGCGCATTAAACCACCCCAGCGCTTGGAGGGATTGGTAAGTTTACCGTTGGCATCTATGTTAGATGCATCAAAATTGTACTGCCCTCGGTCTTTGGGGTAATAAGCCAGGTCAAAGGTCTGCAACTGATCTTGCAGGCTTATGTTGTTCTTTTGTGGAAACACCTCGCGCTGGCTCACCGCTCTTACGTAGTGGTTAGACAACTGGTTAAGGTCGTTTTTAATATTGGGCGGCGTGTTGGCAGAGCGGTCTACCATAGAGGGGTCAATGGTGTACCAGGCCAGACGGGCGCGGTTTTTTCCGTAATCGAGGTTATTGAGCAGGGCCGCCTCGGGAAACATGACCTTACCACTCGCATCGGGCGCATCACGTGGCGTACTCGCCAGCGCCCAGGAGGTGTAAGGATATTTCATATCAAAACTGCTGCGCGTACCTTCAAAGTCGTCGATATATACGTTACCGTCTTTACCGATCAGTTTACTGTGGCCCGGAAACAGGCGGGCTACCTCGCCCGAGGTGGTAAGTACCGAAGGAGCAGTGGTAGAGTAAATCGGTAATTTATCGAGCAGGCGGGTAAGTGCCGGAATTTCGGTGTTGTAATTCGCATCCAGCCCTACTACGGTATTGTTAATCGGGTCTTCGCCAAAACTTACTTTTTGGGTAAACGGCCTTTCGGACAAGCGCATAACCGTACCACCCAGCATCAGTTTATCATTCACATAATAATCCAGTCGCGAGCCCATCAGCGATTGCTGCTGGAAACCAAAAGTGGCGTTGTTCTCATACTGAATGTTGATGGGGATGCCAGAGTTGAGCACCCCGGTATTGAGGATCTTTACCCTACCCAATGAGTAGTCGATCTGGTAATCCACTCCCTCTACCAGTTTTTGCCCACCGGCGGTAACCGATACCGACCCCTGCGGAATATTGAAACCACCCAGGTATATCTCGGAGTTGGAAGAGCCACTAAAGCTACCTTCTACGAGGTAACGGTTGTATTGCGGAAACTGCTGGGCTACTACTTTGGTAGAATCGTACAGTACCTGGTAGAGGTACTTATTCAGCAATTTAGGATCATTGCCAAAGGCATAGGCAAGGTCGGAACCAAAGGGCTCCAGCACCGGGAAGATCACTTTACCCTGCTGCGGGTTAATGGTTATACCTTCCACATAATCGAACACCCCATCGGGCTGCGGATCTTTCTGGTTATTTAAACGGTCGAGGTTCAGCAACGACAGCAGCGGTGTTCCTGAACTTGGCCCTTCGGGCAAATAACGTTTTTTACCGGCTCCGGGATCGAGGTAAAAGATATTGAGTCTGAAATCCTTTTGGGTAATGCCATACGCGTTTAGCGAATACACGTTTTTCATCATCAGATCCCAGATCGGCAAGGTAGGAATGGCCTGGGTCGATTTCAGCATTTTAACAAACAGCACTTTGGCATTGGTACTATCGGGAGGCAGATCCTGCGAGAACTCACCCACCTGAAAGATCTTACCATTGTAAGTATACTGGTAAGATACACCCAACACCTCATCGGGTTGCAACTGCTGGTTAAGGGATATGAAACCCAGCTGCGGATTAAACGAGAACTCCGAAGGATTGAGCTTACGTGCCAGCACTTTCATAAACTCGGTACGTTCCTGCAACCCGATAGCCGAACTCAAAGCGGTAACTACCGTGTTGAGCGATCGGGTACCGGGTGTACCAATCACACGCTGGTATAAGGTATTCGATTTGTTATCGGGCAACTCCTGACCAGCACCATCGAGAAACCGGCTGTTGTACGGATTTTTTTCACCAAAGTCCATAAACGCTACGATGTCGCGCGTGTCGGTGGTGGTAGCATTTTTATTGGTAATCCACACCTCTACCTTGGTAATATTGGCCTGGGAGCGGAGTACCGGAAAATCTTTTAACGCGTAGTTATAGTTGCTGCGGAAGTGTTGTGCCAGCAGGAAGTGCCTGTTCTCATCATAAGAATCTGAGGCCACCGAGAAGGTTTGCGTTTGCGCGCCACCTTTAAGGGTTACGCTCTCCCGTTTAGACTTTTGCTGCGAGATAATGTTGGTCATCATCAGGCGGCCAAACTGCAATTGCGTTTTGATACCCAGCAACGATTGGGTACCAGTAATGAGACGGCTCTTGAGCGGAAAACTTACGTTACCGGCTTCAATTTTTTTAATGATTTCATCTTCAAAACCGGTGTATTCGAGTTTGATCTGGTTCTCAAAATCGAAGTTGGCTTTGGTATTGTAGTTAAAGTTCAGTTTCAGTTTTTCACCCACCTTGGCCACCAGGTTGATGTTCATCTGCATGTCGAAGTCAAAAATGCCATAGCGCTGGGCACGCTGCACCAACGCAGGGTTTTTGAGGTTCTGCCACAATCCGCCAAAAGTAAGGTCTACGTTACCCTGCGGGCGAATGTCGATATTGGACCCGCCAAAAATACGGTCAAAGGCACCACCCGATACATGCAGTTGCGGAATAGCCGTGCGGCTGTTGAGCAGGCTCAGTGCATCGCCCCGTTTTTTCCAGTATGCAGCTTCGTCCTGTGCAGATTTGTATTTGAGGTACTCATCCATTGTCATGGAAGAGGGGTAGCGGAAGTATTGGTCTCCTATTTTTTCGGTAAGCGAAAACTCTTTGCTGTTAGGATCGTAATCGTAAGTCTTTTTTACGTTGGCCGGGTCTTGCAGGTCCATAGGATTGGTACCCGCACCAGGCGTGCGGCCATCACCCATACGGTCGTTGATTGGAAAACGCAAACGACGCGGATCGTTCTGCTCCACTTCAGGGCTATCTACCTGAGGAGCAGGATCATCATCCGGCATTGGTTTAAAGGTAAAAAAATCTTTAGCGGAGGCATTCAGCATCATCATGATGGTTAATCCTATCACTATCCAGGCTGTATAATTCTTCCCCCTGTTATGCTTGGTCAAAATCCTTCTGTGTTTGAGCGTTTTAGTTATAAATTTTTCAATGCATGTTTCAGCAGGTCTTCCACACTTTCCTCCAGTTGAGGCATGGCCTTCAGCACCTTCGTCAGCGCCTGTTCTGCCGCAGGTTTGGCTATGCCCAAAGCGACTAATGCATTTAACGCATCTTGTTGATTATTATTGTTTATATGTACGGCAGGCATATCTGTTGCCAGTACAGGCTGGGCGCGGGTCACCTTATCTTTCAGTTCGAGAATGATGCGCTTGGCCGTTTTGGCCCCGATGCCCTTTATTTTTTCGAGTAATTTTTCGTTGCCGTGCGCAATGGCCTGGGCCAGTTCGGCCGGGGTCATGCTGCTCAGCATCATCCTGGCGGTACTTGCACCTACGCCAGAAACCGACAACAACTGCAGAAACAATTGCTTTTCGATCTCTTCATAAAACCCAAACAGGGTGTGCGCGTCTTCCTTTATTTGCAGGTGCACCCACAGGCGCGCCTCGTTCATTTGCTGTATAGCACTATATGTATTGAGGCTGATGTGGACTTCATACCCTACTCCTGCAACATCCAGATGCACCATAGCCGGCGTGCAATATGCCAGCTTCCCTTTCAAATATGCAAACATGTATGGTCGATATTAAACTTCCAAAGATATTTTTTTCCGCCAAGCTTTCTAACCCTTTTTCAAAAGAGTATTTAGAAACCGTACCCGGCTGGCCCACAGGATTTTGACATTAAATAATGCGCGCCTGCCGCTCCACTCCCGCATAAATTACACCAGCATCCGGAAAAAGTCATTTTTGCGGCATAAAACAGGCAAAACATAAGAGATTATCCTGGTACACATTTTCTATTACAACCATATGACTAAAAAATATGCAGCGATTGATTTTTGATTAACTTTGTGCGCTCAATTTTTAGAAGAAAGCCTGAATAAAATGGGAAAAATACATGCCGCAATCACCGCTGTAGGTGGCTACGTTCCAGAATACATCCTCACCAATAAGGAACTGGAAACCATTGTAGATACTACAGACGAATGGATACAAACACGCACCGGAATTAAAGAAAGACGTATCCTGAAGGGTGAAGGCCTGGGTACTTCCGATATGGGAGCCAAAGCGGTTCAGGACATTCTGCGCAAAACCGGCGTAGATCCGCAAGAGATTGAACTGGTGATTTGTGCTACCACCACACCCGATATGCAGTTTCCTGCCACGGCCAACATCATTGCAGATAAAGCTGGTTTGAAAAACGCATTCAGCTACGATATTAACGCAGCCTGCTCGGGTTTCCTCTATGCTTTAACTACCGCAGCCCAGTTTATAGAATCGGGCCGTCATAAAAAAATCATCGTTGTAGGTGGCGATAAAATGAGTTCTATTATGAACTACGAAGACCGTACTACCTGCATCATCTTTGGCGACGGCGCCGGCGCTGTATTGCTGGAACCCCGCGAAGACGGTACCGGTGTAATCGACAGCATCCTGAAAAGTGATGGTGCCGGACGTGCGCACCTGCACCAGAAAGCCGGTGGTTCTGTAAAACCTGCTACCATCGAAACCGTGATGAATAAAGAACACTACGTGTACCAGGAAGGACAAACGGTGTTCAAATTTGCGGTAAAAAACATGGCAGATGTAGCCTACGATATTATGAACCGCAACAACCTGGGTTCAGACGATATTAAATGGCTGGTGCCCCACCAGGCCAACCTGCGCATCATTAACGCTACGGCCGAAAGAATGGGATTGCCATTGGAAAAAACCATGATCAACATCCAGAAATTCGGTAACACTACCAACGGTACCCTGCCGCTGTGCCTGTGGGAGTGGGAAAACCAATTGAAAAAAGGAGACAACCTGGTACTGGCCGCCTTTGGAGGTGGATTTACCTGGGGCTCTACCTATATCAAATGGGCTTACGACGGAGACCAATACCAAAACTAAGACATACACAAAGCAACCTTAACGGGTTGCTTTTTTGTTTTACCTTCATAGCGCACCATTTTTAAAACGTACGGTATGCGTTTTTCTTTATTACCCCTTTTAACAATTGGATTGGCAGCAACAGCTTTGTATGGTTGCTGCTCCAGGGCCAAATGCGCTTTTCCTTCGCCCTCGCTGGTTATCGATTTTAGCCAATCGGCCCTTAGCGTAAACGATACGGTAGGCCTGGTAGCTGTCGATACCCAAACCGGTGCGGCCGAATACAAGGGACAATACAATATCTCTTACCAGGATACTACACTTACCTTGCCTTTAAGCACCCTGCAAAGCCTGCTGCCCGATATGTCGCGCAGCAGCCTGGTACTGCTTACCAAAGATAACCGTGCAGATACCATAAGCCAGATCAAGGGCACCCTGGTTTCTAAAGTGGTTTCGTGCAACAAATGCTTTCTTTCGGGCAGCAGCGAGCAGGTTATAGCTTACGAAAACCTGTCGCTCATATACCAGGGGCAGGCACAGCAGCACTGGCAAGTCCTTTTTCAATAATCTTTATTGCCGGCATGGTTCGCATTTACCTCCAAACATTTATCAACGCGCCTATCGAAAGGGTTTTTGACCTGTCGCGCAGCATAGACCTGCACCAGCTTTCGACCCGGGAAACCAACGAAAAAGCCATTGCAGGCCGCACTTCCGGCCTTATAGAACAAGGCGAAACCGTTACCTGGCGGGCCAGGCACCTGGGTGTGTACCAAAAACTATCGGTAACGATTCCTCAAATGGACCGGCCACATTCTTTTACCGACCGTATGCTCAAAGGCGCGTTTGCCGCCATGCAACACGAACATACTTTTAAGGCACAAAGCACCGGCACCCTCATGACCGATGTGCTGGAATTTGCCGCGCCGCTGGGCATATTGGGCAAGCTGGCAGAAGTATTCTTGCTCAAACGGTACATGACCCGGTTTCTGCTCACCCGCAACCAAACCATCCAATCAGTGGCCGAGGGTGAGCAATGGCGCAAGTTCGTGCCGGAATCCTGATCTTTGCAGCACCATGAAACCTATATTTTCTCTTTTGCTGGTGGGCGCAGGCTTTGCTACCCACGCCCAAAACGCCATTACTTCCGGCACTTACGATGAGCAGCTGCACCTGGCCTTTAACCCCGCTACCAACGTAGTTACCGGCTATTTTGAATCGTACACCGGGCTGGATGAGCAAACGGGCAACCCGCGGTTTTCCTGCATTTTCTATATCGAAGGCAAACTGAAAGGTAAAACCGCGCTGCTCAAAACCTATTACCCGGCCGATAGCGCCAATGATGTGATTAACGGAACATTGCAACTCAAATCCACCAAACAACTCACCATTCAATTGCCCGAAGAGCATGGCGGCTGCTGGAATGTGCAACACTTTGCCGATGGCCCTACCGATTTTTCACTTTCAGAGAAAAAAACCTGGGTAGAGCTGCGTTATGTAACCACGGCCAAATCTTATTTCTACACCAGCGCCAAAGATGGCACACAGCGCAAAGCATTTATTGTTAAAGGCGATGTATTGCATATAGAGCGTTTTAGCGGCGGCTGGGCCTACGGCACTTACCTGGGCAAAACCGCCACCAAAGGCTGGGTTAAAACCAATACCCTCAATGCCTTACCATAAAAAGAAGATCCCCTGGCACAATACCAGAGGATCTCTCTTTATTCTTTTCCGGGCGGGTTAAGCCCATCATCTTCGTCCAGTTTTTTGCGCAGGTGTTTGTTGCGCAACCGCATAACCGGGTGGCTGATGGGGCTGAGCGCAGGGCGGTCATCGCCCAGGAGCACACCCCAATGCCGAAACTCATCGGTGCGGTCAAATACAATTTTGAGAATGGCCATCATGGGCAGCGACAGGAACATACCCGGTATGCCAGCAATGGAGCCGCCTATAATTACCCCCACGATACTCATCAAGGCATTGATCTTTACTTTGGAACCCACAATTCTTGGCATCAGGATATTGTTGTCGAGAAACTGCACTACGGCAATGGCTATCAATACCGTAAATACCTGGCCCAGATCCTGTGAAGAAGTGAGCGTAAGCAGCACACCCAACAGGTTTCCGATCAGTGCACCAATGTATGGAATGAGGTTGAGGATGCCGAATATAATACCAATAAGCAAAGCGTGTTTAATACCAAAAATGGCCAATGTGCCGCCCAGCAATATGGTGATGTAAGTAATCTGGATGAGCAACCCTACCAGGTAGCTTTTAATAATAGACTCTATTTCTTTAAGGCCCGACTCTACCTGCTCGTGGTAATCGCGCGAAAACCACAGGAACACAAAACGGAGCAGCAGGTTTTTATAATACATGAGCAGGAACACGTAAATGGGCAGCAATCCCATAAACACAAAAACCGAAGACAGCGACACCGCGGCACCGCTTAGCATAGACCCGGCATTGGTTACCATTTTCTCGCTCTGCTGTTTAAGCAGCGTAATTTGCTGGGTAGAGGAGAAATGCATTTTTCTGTTGATCCACTCACTGATGTTGTTGATGTGGATGTTTACATTCTTCTGTATTTCCGGGAAATCCGAAACCAGTATCGATACCTGGTACGATAAAAAGCCTACGATACCCACAATAAGCAATGCCCCCACTACAATAGAGCAAACAATGGCAATGGCTTCGGGAAACTTCCACTTTCGAAGAAAACGGAATATCGGCAGCAGCAGAATGCTTATAAAAAAGGCCATCAGAATGGGCATGATGATATCCTTACCCACTGCAATAACAAACACAAGCGCGCACAGGCCCAATAATTCTATCGATCTCCGGACCGTCATAGGTAATTTATCCATATCAGTAAGGTTGGTCTAACCAAAATACTAAATATTTAGTCAATTGCCTGATATTCCACTAGTTTCCCGACTTTTGAATACGAAGCATCATTACAGCATATGCAGGGACTAACCGATTATTTCAGGCAATTCAATATAGTGCCAAACGCGGATCTCGAAGCACTGGAGCCGCTGGTAGAGGAAGTGCACCTGGCCAAAAACGAACACTGGCTAAGACCCGGGCAGCAGTGCCGCCACATTGCTTACATTCAAACGGGCGTACTGCGGTCTTACTTTACCGGCAAAGGCGAGGAGCACACCAATTGCATTCGCTTTTCTGGTGAGATTCTTACGGCCTATACCAGCCTCATTACCGGGCGCACCAGCCAAGAAGGGTTGCAGGCGCTTACCCCCTGCACCTTGCACGTGCTGCCCAAAGCAGTAATGGAAAGCCATTATAAAGCCAGCAATGCCTGGCAGCAACTGGGCCGCATGTTTGCAGAGCTGGCTTATATGGAGCTGGAAGAGAGGGTACAATCTTTTCAACTGCTTTCGGCCGCCGAGCGTTACGCACAACTGATGGCGCACCAGCCCCAACTCATTCTCGACATACCGCTGCAGCACATCGCTTCTTACCTGGGCGTAAGCCGCGAAACCCTGAGCCGCATTCGTGCGGCAGGCCTGCAACCTTACCATCCCGATTAAGTTTTTGACATTTATCACAATACTGCCCAATCCGGTCTGCTAGCTTTGCCTTATCGAATACTTTTCAATTATGGCATCACGCATCTTAATCATCAACGGACATCCCGACGCGCAAAGTTTTGGCGCAGGCCTGGTAGCAGCATATGCGGCAGGAGCGGCCCGGCACGAAATACGCCAGATCCACATTCACCAGCTGGAGTTTAATCCCAACCTGCAATACGGCTACCGCCAGCGTACCGAGCTGGAACCCGATTTGCTGGCGGCCCGTGAAGATATTTTGTGGGCAGAGCATATTGTACTGATCCACCCCGTTTGGTGGGGCGGCTTGCCTGCACTTTTTAAAGGTTTCCTGGACCGCACGTTCCTACCCGGCTTCGCTTTCAAATACCGCGACAACTCTGTGTGGTGGGATAAATTGCTGAAAGGCCGCACCGCACACATCATTTGCACCCTGGACCAACCCGCCTGGTATTACCGGTTCATTAACCGCAGACCGGCCATTAACCAGCTCAAAAGAATGACGCTGGAATTCTGCGGCATTAAGCCGGTTAAGGTTACAGCCTTTGGTCCGGTACGCTCTTCCACCCCAGCCCAGCGGGAAAAATGGTTGCAGAAAGTCACGCAATTGGCAGCCAACCCATAATTCTTTTAATACGCCAAAACACTCAACTCCGCTTCCAGCGCGGCTTCCATTGTGGCCAGGCTTAGCCGCAACTGCTCAAACGACTCCAGCACAAAGTATTGCTCCTGCAAGGCATCGGTCCGGTAATCTGTTTGCAGCATATCTGCCAGGTTAAAAGGTCTGCGCAGTACCGCAGGATCAAGGCTGTGGCGGGTTTCGCCCGGCGACGACATGATACCCGCGCCAAATACTTTGGTTTGGCCGGCTTCGCGGATGAGCCCAAATTCGATGGTAAACCAGTATACCCGGCCCAGCAGCGCCACCGCCCTTTCGTTGTGCAACCAGCGCAAGGCGATACGGCTGAATCCTTCCAGGAAGGCAGCATAATCCTCATTTACCAACAATGGCGCGTGCCCAAATACATCGTGAAACATATCGGGCTCTTCAATATAGTCGAGCTGGGCCAGGGTGCGCAGCCAGCAGGTAGCGGTAAACGTTTGGTTGGCCAGCGCTCTGAAAAAATCCTGCTGGGGCACCAGGTCGGGTACCACCTGCAACTGCCACCCGGTAGCGGCTTGCATTAACGGGTTTACCTTGCCGAAATCGGGAATATGCCCGGCTTCGAACCCGATTTTTTCCAGCGCCTCCAGGTATAAACGGCTGGCCGAGGGTTGCAGCAAATGCAGCTGGCGGTTAAACAAAGTGCGCCATACCTCAAAGTCTTCGGGGGTGTACGCATCGTAGCGCTGTACGGTTGGTTTTAATCTGTTCATAAAACAGGGTTTAAAAGTGTTTGAAAAAGGATTCAGACTTTGTAAACCCACGAGGCTCTGGCAGAAGAAAAGAGAGAAATCTGTAAACGAAAACACCCGGCTCCTGCTCGGAACCGGGTGTTGCTTACAATATAGTTACATACTATCCCCTATTCCGGCTGTTGGAATAGTAATAATAACGGGATATCAATATGCTGTTTGTCGGAATCATGTGTTGCGAAATACGGAATTATTGCGCAAACAACCAAATCCATGGCCCCAACAAAAGGTTAAAATAGGGGGTTACCGCCTGCCCGCATGCCTTGTTTTATGAAAGGCCAAACGGCATTCTCAGGGAATTAAGCTACTTTTGTGCACTGTAAATTCCCCCCTATATCATGAGCAGTAAACTTAATTTAGAAGGCTTTGGCACACTTTGTATACATGCCGGGCACCAAAAAGACAGCAATCGCAGTCACCTGACTCCGATCTACGCTACGTCTACTTATACTTTCGATAACGCCGAGCAGGGCATGGAACTGTTTATGGGCAAGCAAAAAGGACATATCTATGGCCGTTTTGGCAACCCTACTTCTAGCGAAACCGAAGAGAAGATTGCAGCCCTCGAAGCCTTTGGTCTGAAAGATGCCAACGGTGAGCCCCTGAAACTGAAAGCAATGCTGCACAGCTCCGGCATGGCAGCTATCTCTACCCTCATCCTGGGTAATGTAAAAGCCGGCGAAAAAATCCTTACCCACTACTCACTGTATGGTGGCACTCAGGAACTGATCGAAAAACTGCTGGAAGGCCTGGGTATCGAAACCATTATTGCCGACCTGGGCGACCTCAAAATTGCTGAGGAAACCATCAAAAATAACCCGGACATCAAACTGGTGTACCTGGAAACTCCTGCCAACCCTACCCTGAGCTGTGTAGATATCGAAGCCATTACCAAAATGGCCAAGGCGCACAATATGCTGGTAAGTGTAGACAATACTTTTGCTACCCCATACCTGCAGCAGCCTTTCAAATACGGTGTTGATTTCGTAATGCACTCTACCACCAAATTCCTGAACGGTCATGGTACCGCTGTAGGTGGTGTACTGGTAGGTCACGACAATGAGCATATGCGCACCCGCATGACCAAAACCTTCCGCCTGCTGGGTGGCCAGGCCAGTGCATTCGATGCGTTTGTACTCACCAATGGCCTGCGTACCCTTCACGTTCGCATGGATCGCCATTGCGAAAACGCGGTTAAAGTAGCCGAGTTCCTGGCTAAGCACCCTGCTATTGGCAAGGTAAACTACCTGGGCCTGGCCGATCACCCGGATCATGCGCTTTGCCAAAAGCAAATGAAGCACCCCGGCGCTATGATGAGCTTTGAGCTGAATGGTGGTTTTGAAGCTGGTAAAAAATTCATCGATGGCCTGCAAATGTGTGTTAGCGCTGTATCGCTGGGCACTTGCGACACCCTTATTTCTCACCCTGCCTCTACCACCCACGCGGGTGTACCTGCCGAAAGCCGTAAAGAATATGGCATTACCGATGGCCTGGTACGCATCAGCGTAGGTATCGAAGCTGTAAATGATATTATTGCCGACCTGGAAAACGCGTTGAAAGGTCTGTAATTTTCTCCTTCTTGTTTTTTTGTCCCCGCCCAATGGCGGGGATTTTTTTGTGTCTTATGTATTACATCTCAGGATTTATTTCCTTACCTTGTTGGTAATAAAAAACATGCATATGAAAAAAATCACGCTTGGTCTTACTGCATTAGCTCTGATGGCCGCCAGTACATCTTTTGCGCAGGGTTTTTACCTCAAGATGGGTGTGGGCTATAACTTTCCGATGGGCCAGCAGGAATTTGTCAGCAATGATATTAATGCCCTGGGCGCTTACTCGGAAAAACTGGTAACTGCTTCTTATGGCAAAGGCTTCAATCCCGGCATTGGCGTGGGATACATGATTACCAAATACATTGGTGTAGAGCTGGGCGGAAATTTCCTGCTGGGTGGCAAAACCGATGCTAAAATCAATGCTCCGGTAACCGGAGGCACCCCTCCTGCTGTAATTGGCAGCCGCGAAACCGCTGTTTCTTCCAAAGCCATCAGCTTTACTTTGTACCCGGCTATTAAACTGGTAGCACCGGCTTACAGCAAAGTATCGCCCTATACCCGCATTGGTCTGGCTATTCCAGTTGGCGGTAAAATCACTACTACTATCGATACCAAAGCTACTATTCCTTCCGGCACCTCTTCTGACTACGTAAAACGCGAAACCAAAGGCAATGTAAACATTGGCCTGCATGGCGCAGCGGGTGTAAACTACGATATCAGCGACCGTATAGCCCTGTGGGGTGAGGTAAACGGCCAGATGCTCAACGTATGGAGCAAGAGCCAGAAAGTTACCGAGCACAAAGTAAATGGTACCGATATGCTGAATACCGAAACCATCTACAATAAAGAAACCAAGTATGTAAAAGAAATAAACACCTCCAGCAACAATGCTACCTATAACCCCAATGGTTATGATGGCACCAAAGCTAAAGAAGTGCTGCGCGAGCAGGTTTCTTTCCACAACATTGGTATAAGCCTGGGTATGTCTATCAAATTCTAAGAGCTAACGTAAGTACCTATAAACGAAAAGAGCGCCAATTGGCGCTCTTTTCGTTTATACCCAATGCTCTATTCAAAAATGGGTAATGGTATTTTTAATAGTCTCATCAAACCCGGCAGGAGCGGGGCACCTGACAGGTTTTGCAGCTCAGGTCTTTATTAGTTAATACCTTTTGTTTCTACTTCTTTAGCGATCTTTTTCACGAGACCTTGCAATACATTGCCCGGACCTACTTCGGTAAATACCGTGCTGCCATCTGCCACCATCGCCTGCACACATTGTGTCCATTTTACAGGAGCAGTAAGCTGGGCTATCAGGTTTTCTTTAATGGTAGCCGCATCGGTTACCGCCTGGGCATTTACATTCTGGTATACGGCACAAGCGGGCGCGCTGAATGGTGTAGACTCAATGGCTACTTTCAGCTCTTCCTGCGCGGGCATCATAAGCGGAGAGTGAAACGCACCACCTACCTGCAATACCAGCGCACGTTTGGCGCCAGCGGCTTTCATAGCTTCGCAAGCCAGTTCAATGCCTTTGATGCTACCGGAAATAACCAGCTGACCAGGGCAGTTATAGTTGGCAGGCACTACTACCTCGCCGCTTTCTTTAGCTACCAGGGCACATACTTCTTCTACTTTGGCATCATCGAGGCCCAGTACAGCAGCCATTGTTGAAGGATTAAGCTCGCAAGCTTTCTGCATGGCATTGGCACGCAGGCTTACCAGTTTAAGGCCATCCTCAAAGGTAAGGGTGCCATTGGCCACCAGTGCAGAGAATTCGCCCAGAGAGTGACCCGCTACCATATCCGGCGTTAAACCTTCGGTGGTTTTGTACAGGATTACAGAATGCAGGAAAATCGCAGGCTGGGTTACGTTGGTTTGTTTCAGATCTTCGGCCGTGCCATTGAACATTACATCGGAAATACGGAACCCGAGAATATCGTTGGCTTGCTCAAATAAAGCTTTGGCTTCGGCATTGTTTTCGTACAACTCTTTACCCATGCCCGGGAACTGTGCGCCCTGTCCGGGAAATACGAATGCTTGCTTCATACTTTTAATATTAGGACGGCAAAAGTAGAAACTTTCGGTTAAGACGCAAAAAGCCACCCGGAATCCCGGATGGCTTTTATTGCATTAAAACACGTAAACTATTTAATTACAGACACTTTCTGGCTGCTTACACCCGATGGCGTTGCGATCTGTAGCTGGTACAAACCATTGCTCAGGCCACTTAAATCGATCTGTTCACGAATGTTTTGCTGGCTGCCCAGTTCTTTGCTCCAAACTTTTACGCCTGTTACATTATACAGGGAAAGCGTTACGTTTTCGGCACTTTGCAGTTTGGCCTGTATGGTAACATTGTTTTGTGCAGGGTTGGGATAAACTTTTACTTCGGCATTGGTCAGTTGCTGCTGGGTGAGACCCAGAGTAAAGCTCTCATAGTAAATTTTAGAAAGCATATCTGCCCCTTGTGTAAAAGGAGATTTTACCGAATCGATACGGCCATTGGCCCATACGTACGTTAACTCACCATCATCTTTCCAGGAACCAGAAAAGCTATCCCAGTACTGGAACTTATCTGTAATGCGCTGGTGACTGGCATTATTTGTGTAAATATTTTTTTCCTGGGGTATCCAGTTGCCGTTGCTATACCCTTCTGCAAGCGCTTCCGAAAGATCACCATTAGTATAGGTATAAGTAACCCGGGCAGATAATTGTTTTACACCATTGTTGTCGATCTCATAATCGGTTCTTTTTATTTTCTGGTTACTGGCATTAAACTCATAATATGCGCCACCACGGTAATCGCCCATCCCTGCCGTACCCAAAATATAATTGCGTATGGTATCATTTTTACCGGCAGCATTGTACTTAAATTCATACCGTGAGTCCGTCTGCCATCCAACACCAGTCCATACCTGATCGGCCATATCGGTCATGCGTTGCTGGCTGTTGTAGGTGTACAGCCTTTTGCTATCATTTTCCAGCGTCCCGGCATCTTCGGCTCTGGATGTAGAGGTAAGCGTGTTACTAAGCGCATCATAGGTTTGGGTATAATCCTCCACTACGCTCCAGCTGCCATTGGTATCATCATACTCAAAAGACTGCGACAAATCACAACCGGGTACGGTTAGATAGGCCGATTCATCAATGTCCAGCAGCATCATAAAATTCAAGTCGCCACGGCTGCCGCTGTATGTAAAACGCATAGAATCCAAAGGCTCGATATAGATACCATCTGTGACGATTGATTTAGTACCAATTACACGGTAACCCACCGATGCGGTCTTAGCACTGCGCATCATGCTTGCATTAAGACTGTTAACCTTTTGCAGCATAACCAGTTTTTTCTGATGGGGCGTTAACGCAGACTGCGCCATTGCAGGCGTTGCGCTTACGGCAGCCAGCACACCAGCCAGTGCCATACATTTCATTTGCAGTTTTGAAGAAAAGTTCACACTCATGGGTAAAATTGATTTTTTAATTAAAGGAGCAATTCACAATCTGATTGACGTAGATAAACCAAGGGATGTTAGAACTGATTTTTAAAAGATTCCAAATCGCCTATCAGAGTACAATAACGCATAATAAATTAGTTTATTTTAAACAAAAAAATGTTTTGTGTAAAACAAACACCTTGTATGGACTGATAAATTGAGCAAGAAGATAAACCAGACTGGCCTATTGAAGCAATAATTTATGAGTGGATATGCCAGAAGCGGTGCTGATGCGTACAGTGTAATAGCCCCGTGGATAGGCTGCTACATTAATCATTTCATCAACTTCACGTGTAGCGTTAAGTTCTTTTTGCAAGATGCAACTACCTGTTATATTAAACAGAGCGATTGTAGCCGGTTCTGTTGCTGGTAACCCACCCCGGATGGTAACCATTTGGCTGGCTGGATTGGGAAACACCTGCATATGAAACGGTTGAGCCGCAACGACTGGCAAAGCTGTAAGAAAACTCTCGTAAGCAAACCTGGCCAGGCCATAACTGCTTTTCCATTGCCCGATATGATCGTCCCAACGGGAGGTTTTTACAGCATCGATGAGCATGCCGTTCCAGCTGTACTCATTGCGGATATTGTTTACCCAGCCGGTGTTAATAATATCCCAGGCCAATTCGGTTTCGCTCAGTACCCGGTGATTGCTGTTTTCAATAACCAAACGGGCCAGGTTTTCCCAACCGCCGGGCACCGCCTTTCTTGCAATTTTTTCTACCAACATGCCATTGGCATAAATAAAAGAATCTGTACGCACCGTTTGTGGCGGCCCGCCACCGCTGATGGTAAAGTAATTTTTGGTTAAAATATCCTGGGTGCTGTTATACTGGTAGCATAATCCGCCACTTTTCTCCCAGGCGCCGGAAAGGGTATTGAGGTTGTAAGTGTATAGGGAGTCTATCAAACCCGAGGATGTATAACACCAGGTGTAACGAATGGTTTCTTCCCATTTGGCAGAGTCGGTATCCCAGCTTTGAAAACGGTACTCGCCTAACCGCCCCTGGCCATCGTAAGCATATTGCGCCCGGAAACTGTTTTCCCAGCTGCTGCCCTGAACGTCTTGCTGGATGTTTTCCACAGTCTGATCAAGCTGGTTAAACTGTTGCGTATAACGGCTCCTAACTACCCATCCATTAGACTGGTTATCATACCCCGCATACGTGGCCTTGTCGTAGCTAAAAGCAGGATAAGGGTTTTCGTAATCGAAAAAACGTTTAAGATCGTACTCTCCCCGGGAGCCGGAGTAGGTATAATAAGTAGAATCTGCCGGTTTAAGGTTGCTGCCGGTAAAAAAATAACCGGTAACCTGTGTTACTCTAAAGCTAATACCAGCCGTTTTCTGGCAGCCCTCGCGGCATTGGTTAAACTGCATTACGCGCTGTACCTGCATGCTCCGTTCTGCATCGGGTCTGGCATTTAAGAACACGCCTTCATGGGCATATCCATGCGTTATGCCCAACACCAGGCATACCATGCCTGCCAGCCACCTTGTAACAATACTGCGTTTCACGTATTCTAATATACGACATCATATTGTTAATTAAAACACTTGCGCTCTCATAATATGTATTGTGGCTACCTAAACAGGAATAATATACTTGTACAGCACCAAACAAAACAGCCGGATACTTGTGTACCCGGCTGTAGAAATATAGCTAAAGCGTTCTAATACAGATCGGCAGTAATGAGCTTGAGGAACTCCGAACGGGTTTTCTCGTTTTTATCAAACTCGCCGCTGAAAGCCGAAGTGGTGGTAACCGAATTCTGTTTCTGCACACCGCGCATCATCATGCAAAGGTGCTTAGCTTCAATAACTACTGCTACGCCCAATGGGTTCAGCGATTCCTGGATAGCATCCAGGATCTGGTGCGTCATGCGCTCCTGCACCTGCAGGCGGCGGGCAAAACAGTCTACCACACGGGCAATTTTGCTGAGGCCGGTAATGTATCCGTTGGGAATATATGCCACATGCGCTTTACCAAAGAAAGGCAGCATGTGGTGCTCGCACAAGGAGTACAATTCAATATCCTTTACAATCACCATTTCACTGTATGACTCATGAAACTTGGCGCTGTTCAGAATTTCGCGGGCATCCATATTGTAACCAGCGGTAATATACTGCATGGCTTTAGCTACGCGCTCCGGTGTTTTTTGCACCCCTTCGCGGTTTACATCCTCACCCAGCAAGCCAATAGCATTGCGGTAGCTCTCCATCAACCCCTGCGTTACCTCTTCATCGTATTGTTCTATTTTCTTATAAGCCATGTTACCTTGTCTTTTTAGATGTCAGAAAAAACCTGGCGGACACCCGCCCATACCATGCGGTCTTATTTACCACCAAAATACTCAACGTAGATCCGTGGGGTTTCCTGGATCTTAACACAATGCAGTTGCACACCATCCTTATTCAGAATCACTTCCAGCTGCTCCCAAATGGCAATAGCCAGGTTTTCGGCAGAGGTAAAGCGTCCTTTCATAAAAGGCACATCCAGGTTCAGGTTACGGTGGTCTATCTGCTCTACAATATGTTCTTTAATAATGCTGCCCAGTTCTTTTGCATTAAATACAAACCCCGTTTGCGGATGAGGCTCGCCCTTAACCGTTACATGCAGTTCGTAGTTGTGGCCATGCCAGTTGGCATTGGCGCATTTACCAAACACGTCAATATTCTGCTGCTCAGTCCATTCCGGATTATATAGTTTATGTGCCGCGTTGAAATGTTCTACTCTTGTGAGGTAAATCATCACTCAAAATTTTTGCAAAGTTAGGTCTTCAATTGCACTTAACCTTAACTTTGTACGCATTATGAAGGTTCTGCTTACCGCAGCTACAGACGGCGAATTGCTCAAAATACGCGAATTCCTTGCCCAGAACTGGCTTTCGCACCAACCTAACTGCTTTACCAACCCGGCTGGCACACTCGAAGTATATACTGCCGCATTAGGCCCAGGCATACTTCCGGCCACGTATCACTTGCTGAAACTGGCCCATACATACCAGCCTGACTGGATGCTGCTTTGTGGTATTGCAGGCACATTTTCGCCCGCTACGCCGCTGGGCACCACTTATCTGGTGGCATCGGAGCAGCTGGCCGATTGGGGCATAGACGACCGCGAAACCTTCCGCGATGTGTTTGAAATAAGCCTGGTACCTGCTGCTACCCCCCCTTTCGAAAATGGCACCATGCCCAATCCCTGGCTTAAACGGCTATTGCTGCCCTACCCCGCAGCACCGGCAGTAACGGTACAAACCACCAGCGGCAGCGCACCCAGAATTGAAAAAATAGCTCTTAAATACAATCCGCAGATCGAAAGTATGGAAGGCGCAGCCCTGCATTACGTGGGCCTGATGGAAAAAATCCCTTTCCTCCAGATCCGCACCATCAGCAACCTGGTAGAGCCGCGCAACCGCGAAAGCTGGAACATACCGCTGGCATTGCAGAACCTGACCACCGCAACGATAGATATTCTTGAACAACTGCCTTTATTATCATGAAACAAAAACTCACCATAGGCTTCTCGCCCTGCCCCAACGATACGTTTATGTTCGATGCATTGGTTAACGGTAAAATAGATACCGGAAACCTCGAATTCGAAGTGTACATGGAAGATGTGGAAACCCTGAACCAATGGGCGGCAGAAGGCCGGCTGGATATTACCAAAGTAAGCTACAACGCCTTTTTGTCGATGACGGATAAATATGCATTGCTCGACTCCGGCAGCGCGCTGGGTAATGGCTGCGGACCCCTGCTCATCTCGGCACAACCGATGGACAAAGCCGATGTGCCCCACAAACAAATTGCCATACCGGGTGTAAACACCACAGCCAACCTGCTGTTTTCATTGGCTTTTCCGGAAGCACGCAACAAACAGGCGGTACGGTTCTCCGACATTGAAAAACTGCTGCTGGATGGAGAAATGGACTGCGGCGTTATCATCCACGAAAACCGGTTTACCTATGCTCAAAAAGGACTTTATAAAATACAAGACCTGGGCGAATACTGGGAAAACCTCACTGGCTGCCCGATACCGCTGGGCGGCATTATCATAAAACGAACCATTGCGCACGGCATTCAGCAACAGGTAAACCAACTGCTGGGCCAAAGCGTGCAATATGCCTTTGCCCACTATCCGCAACTGGGCAGCTTTGTAACCGACAATGCGCAGGAGATGGACGAAGATGTAATGCGCCAGCACATCAACCTGTATGTAAACGACTACTCTGTATCGCTGGGCGAGAAAGGCCGTGCTGCCATCAGCCGGTTATTTACCGAAGCTCACCAACGCCATATTATAGACCACATACCCGAAAATATTTACGCCTAAAACAACAACCCTAAAGGTGGCTGAGCTTGTCGAAGCCCCTTTAGGGTTGTTGTAAATCAGACATCTTACACCTTCTTCAGCGCGGCTCCATACACTTCGAGGCAGCGCTTGCGGGCGGCTTCATGCTGCACTACGGGTGCAGGGTAGTCAAAGCTGTTAAGCTCCGGCACCCATTGGTTGATGTAGTGGTGGTCTTTATCGAATTTTTGCGTTTGCAGGTAGGGATTAAATATCCTGAAATAAGGTGCGGCATCGCAGCCGCAGCCTGCCGCCCATTGCCAGCCACCGTTGTTGGCAGCCAGGTCAAAATCCAGTAGTTTTTGGGCAAAATAGGCTTCGCCCCATCGCCAGTCTATGAGCAGGTGTTTGGTGAGAAAGCTGGCCACAATCATTCTTACCCGGTTGTGCATATAACCCGTAGCATTCAACTCCCGCATACCCGCATCTACAATCGGGTAACCGGTGGTTCCATTGCACCATCTTTCAAATTCAACTTCATTATTGCGCCAGCGTATGTTGTCGTATTCTCTTTTGAACGCGTGCCCCACTACCTGCGGAAACTGAAACACGATCATCTGGTAAAAGTCGCGCCAGATCAGCTCATTGAGGTAGGTTTCATTACTACTTACCGCCAACGCCGCCAGCTGCCTTATACTTACGGTTCCAAAACGCAGGTGCACACTCATATGCGTAGTGCCCTCAATAGCTGGAAAATCGCGGGTTCTATCGTAGGTGCGTACAATGGCCTCGGAAGGTTGCACCGGAGGAAAAACAATATTGGAACGGGAAAATCCCAACGCTTCGATAGTGGGTAAACCGGGTGTGGGACCTGTGTATAAGTTTTTATGGTAACGCGCTACAGGATAAGGTTTAAGGTAAAAGTCATTGAGCCTGGCCTTCCATTTTTTGCTGTAAGGCGTAAAGACGGTGTAGGGTTTACCATCATCTTTCACCACCTCATTACATTCAAAAACAACCTGGTCTTTGTAAGTATGAAAAGCGATGCCATGCTGCTGTAACAAGCCTGCTACCTTTTGATCGCGGGCAGCTGCATAAGGTTCGTAATCGTGGTTGGTGTAAACAGCCGCAATAGTATAGTTATGCAACAACGAGGCCCATACCTCTTCTGGTGTGCCATATTGCACAAGCAGGCCGCTGCCTTGTTGCTTCAACGCGTTGTTCAACGCAACGATGGCATCATGAATAAACGTAACCCGCGCATCGCTTTTATCTTCCAGGTGGTTGAGGATATGGGAATCGAAAATGAACAGCGGCAATACAGGCTTGCCGCTTTTTAGAGCGTGGTACAACGCCGCATTATCATTCAGGCGCAGATCGCGGCGGAACCAATGAATACAGATTTCGGGCTTGGGCATAAAAGGGTAACAATCAACCCGCCTGTTGGTTCAGATAGCGGAAA
Source organism: Chitinophagaceae bacterium (assembly GCA_031546985.1). Lineage (GTDB taxonomy): Bacteria > Bacteroidota > Bacteroidia > Chitinophagales > Chitinophagaceae > JAVBJN01. Next base: position 1,290 of record JAVBJN010000056.1, on the reverse strand, counting down.
AAATGCTGGTGCAATGACTGGATGCGTTCGCAACCATACTGTTGGTCTCCCATACTTTTTACCCACCGCATACCATAGATCGCATTGGTAAGCAACACTTCATCTGCCTGCTGCAAATCGGTCACCGATACTTGTTGTGCCACTACTTTTATACCATGTGCAGCAGCATATTGCAATAAGGCCTGCGCCATTGTGCCCGCTACAGCCCCTTCGCCATGAGCAGGTGTATGCAGCACATCGCCTTTAAAATAAAAAAGGTTGGCAATGCAACTATCGGCTACATAGCCATTGGCATTTAGAATTAATGCTTCGTTCCACTGCTGCGCTTTGGCATATTTAGCAGCCATTACATAAGGCAGCGCATTGTTGGTTTTAAGCGCAGAAAACAGGTCGGTACTTTTACGGGCATCGGGAAAAATACCAATATCCAGCCCATTGCTGTTAAGCGCCAGTACCTGCTCCTGCAAAGGCCAGCATTGGATTAAAAAGTGTGGACGGTTATCTACAGGGTCATACAAGCCACCATCGGCCCGGAACACGGTGAGCCTTACCCTGGCCAGGGCATGACCTTGTTTGGCCACCAGTCTGCCAATCTCTTCTTCGAGGTACACCCAATTAAAATGCCGGGGCACATCAAACCCCAGCAAAGCCAGGCTGGCCATAAGCCGCTTGCCATGCTCTGTACTGTTGCGGATGCGCAGGTGCTGCACGAGCATGGTTTCGAACACCCCATCGCCGTAACGGAACGAGCGGTTATCGGCAGAGAACAGTGCACCACCGGCTTCCATGAGCTTGCCATCTGATATTAACCATTCCATGTATTCAAAAGGGAGTTTGTGCCAATCGAATGAATTTTACAAAAAAACATAATATTATAATTAATCGTTACCTTTATTACTTAAATCATCCAACCATGAATGACAACATCTTTGAATGGTTAAAGAACCAATTCTCAGGTTCCACGGTTTCATCGCTTGCTGGCCTGATAGGCGAAAACGAAGCATCTACCGGAACGGCAGTAAATACAGGTATTGCAGCCATATTATCGAGCCTGTCGCACAGAGCCGGCCAGCCCGGAGGCACAGGTTTTGTTCAACAATTGATTGATAGTTTTTCTTCGGGTAATACCAGCCCGCTCTCCATGCTTAGCGGCAACCCTCAGGCGCTGGAGCAGCAAGGCTCTGGTATGCTCAGCTCCCTGTTTGGCAACAACCAGGGACAGGTAATGCAGGCCATAGCCCAGCACTCTGGTATACACGTTGCCAATACCTCCAGGCTTATGACTTTGGT